>DATFWE010000259.1:0-21277 GCA_035259575.1 Haliangiales bacterium | reverse complement strand
TCATCGACGTTCACAACGAGGAACCCAAGCCGTTCACGTGGATCAAATCCGCAGACCAGATTCTCGCGAGCATCCGTCGATTCTGTCTGCGAACGCTCGGATCTCAGGGCTGGTGGCGGACTTCAGATCCGGGACACTAGCGGATCGACGCCGTCGGGGCGGAGCCCTCGTCGATGTGCACCTCCATGCGCAACCCGAGAGGCAGCGGCGGCGCCTCGTCGAGGACGAACTTCACCTCGCGCACGCGCGTGTCGAGGCGCGCCCGCGGGTCGTCGTTGCGCACCTTCTTGTGGCCGAGCTCGCCGGTGAGGCGCACCACGCGGCCGGGAAAGCGCCGGCTGCCGAACGCCTCGCACGTGGCGTAGCCCACCTGCCCCACGGCCACGCGCGCGATGTCCGACTCGTCGACCTCGGCGCGGACCTCCAGCGACGACGTGTCGGCCATGGTGAGCGCCAGCGTCGGCGGCGTCACCGTCACGAGCTCGCCCGGCTCGACGAAGCGGCGCAGGATCACGCCGGCGCGCGGGGCGCGGATCTCGTGCTTGTCGAGGTAGGCCTGCGCGGACAGTACCTCCGCCTCGGCGGCGGCGACCTGCGCGATCGCCTCGCGCTTCTGCTCGACGCGCGCCCCGGCGCGGACGAGCGCGTAGCTCGCCTCCGCCGCCTGCGCGCGCGCCGTCGCGGCGTCGGCCTGCCCGCGCTCGCTGTCCACGACCGCGTCCGCGACCGCGTCGGCGTCGCGCAGCTTCTCCGCGCGGCCGCGCGACAGCCCGCGCTCGGTCGCCAGCGCGCGCGCGGCCACGGCCTCGGCGCGCGCCGCCCTGACCTCGTCGGCGCGCGAGCCGGCGAGGAGCATGTCGCGGCGCGCCTTGGCGGCGGCGAGCAGCGCCTCCGCCTTGGCCAGGCTCGCCCGCGCCAGCGCGCTGTCCAGGCGGATGATCGTCTGCCCGGCCACGACCTGGTCGCCCTCGTCCACGAGGACCTCCGCCACCCGGCCCACGATCTCGAAGCCGAGCTCCACGACCTCGCCCTTGGGCACGACAAGCCCGGGGGCGACGACGTCGTGGCGCGCGGCCGCCGCCGGCGCCGCCGGGGGCGCCTTTTTGCCGCCCAGGGCCACCGCCCCGATCCCGGCGGCCGCGACGACCAAACCGATGAGCAGGATGCGCTTCATGTCTCCATCTCCTTAGGCCGCAAGCGCGGCCGCCGAGGCAATCTGTCCGTCTTCCACGCGGATCACGCGATCGGCGTAGCGCTCGAGCCGCGGGTCGTGCGTGACCACGACCACCGAGCGTCCCCGCTCCTTCGCGAGGGACGAAAGGAGCTCCATCACCGCCAGCGCGGTCTTGGTGTCGAGCGCCGCGGTGGGCTCGTCGCCGATGATGACCGGCGGCGCCCCGCCCAGCGCCCGCGCGATCGCGACGCGCTGCTTCTGACCGCCCGACAGGTTCGCCGGGTGGTAGTGCATACGGTCGGCCAAGCCCACCGACGCGAGCAGCTCGCGCGCCAGCTTCTCCGGGTCGCGCGCCTTCGGGTCCTTCACCCGGATGGCGATCGCGACGTTCTCCATCGCGGTCAGCGCCGGGAACAGGTTGAACCCCTGAAAGATGAACCCGAACATCTTGGCGCGGATGTCGGGCAGCGCCTTCTCCGGCAGCGCCGCCGCATCGCGGCCGTCGATCCATACCTGCCCCGCCGTCGGCCGGAGCAAGAGGCCAAGGATCGAGATGAGCGTCGTCTTGCCCGATCCCGACGGTCCCTGGAGGAGCAGCACCTCGCCGGGGCGGACATCGAGGCTCGCGCCGGACAGCGCGGTGACGGCGGTCTCCCCTTCGCCGTAAATCTTCGATACATCACACATGGTTACGAGGGAATCCATGAATCACCCCTTGAACACGGTCGCCGGGTCGAGCCGCAGCACCTTGAGCACCGACAGGAGCGCCGCCGCGCCGCACATGCAGGCCGTCAGCACCGCGGTCGCCGCGAGGAGCTGCGGCGACAGCGCCACGATAAGGTTCGCCCCGCGCATCGCCGCGCGCGACAGGAAGGACAGCCCGCCGCCGACGACGAAGCCGACCGCGGCCGAGATCATCGCCTGGAGCAGGATCACGCCCACGACGAGGCGGTTCTTCGCGCCCATCGCCTTGAGCGTCCCGTACTCCTTCACGTGCTCGAGCGTGCCGTTGTAGAGGATCTGGCCCACGACGACCAGGCCCACGATGATCCCCATGATCGCGGTCGTGAAGAACCCCGCGCCGACGCCGGTGCGCGACGACCAGTAGGCCCGCGTGCGCTCCGACATCTCCGCCGTCGTGTACGCGGCGACGTGCGGGATCGTGTCGAGGCGCGCCTTGATCGTCGCGAGCGGGACCCCCGGCTGCGCCTTGACCAGAACGTAGTTGATCTGGTCCTTCTCCATGCGCGTGTAGGTGCGCGCGGTGTCGAGGTTCGTGAACACGAACGGCGACGTGGTGAAGCTGCGGATACCCTTGGTCAACCCCACGACCTTGGCGCGGGCGCCGCTGATCTCGCGCCGCTCGTCGAGCCGCTCGATCTTGAGCTTGCCGAACTCGGTCTGGTCCACGACGATGCCGTCCACCTCCGCCGTGCGGCCGGTGTCGCCGGCGACGACGTTCCACGGGCCGCCCAGGACCGGGCGCTTCTCGAGGCCCACGACCTGGACGCCCTGCGTCCCGCCTTCCGCCTGGCGGAACTGGCCGAACGCCAGGATCATCCGCTCGGCCGCGGCCACCCCCGGCGTCTCGAGCACGCGGTAGTAGATTCGCTCGTCCAGGGGCGCGGAGAAGTCGAAGTTCTCGCTCCCCTCACCCGTCACCCACAGGTCGGCCCTCGAGTGGTCGATCAGGTTCGACGCGTTCTGCATGAACCCGAAGTACAGGCCGATCTGCACCAGCACCAGGAGCACGCTGATGGACACGCCGGCCGAGGCGACCGCGAACTTCACGCGGTCATGCAGGAGGATCTTGCGCGCGAGCGTCCACACGCAAGGCAGTCGAAGCACGCCCCGTGCCGGAGAAAACCCACGCGTTTCGCGGCGTTCGATCGGCGGCGGGCGTAACGGAACGTTACCCCGAGGGTCACATCTCGTTACGCCGCCGGAAGGAGCACCGTGAACGTCGCGCCCTCGCCGGGCGCGGAGCGCACGTGAATCTCGCCCCCGTGGGCGCGCACGAGCTTGGCGCAGGTGGCCAGGCCGAGGCCGGTCCCGTCGGGGCGCGTGGTGTAGAACGGTTCGAAGATGCGCGCCAGCTCGTCGGGCGGGATGCCCTCCCCCGGGTCGGCGACCTCGAGGGCGACGCGGCCTCCGTCGGCGGTGCGGGTGCGGATGACGATCTCGCCCGCGGCCGACGCCTGCGCCGCGTTGTCGAGCAAGTTGGTGAGCACCTGACGAAGGCGCTCCCCGTCGCCGAGGACGGGCGGCACGTCGCCGTGCTCGGCGCGCAGCTGGAGGCGCTTTTCTTCGTAGATCGGCTCCATGCGGCGGGCCGCCTCGTCGATGACCTCGCGCAGGTCGAGCGGCTGCGCGTGGAGGCGCACCGGCTTGGCGAAGTCGAGGAGCTGCGACACGTCGGCCTCGAGGCGCCGCAGCTCGGCGAGGGCGATGTCGAAGTGCTCCATGTCGTCGGGGGAGAGCTGCGCCTTGCGCCGCAGCATCTGCACGTTGAGCTGGACGCTGGTGAGCGGCGTGCGGATGTCGTGGGCGATCGCCGCGGCGAACTGCCCCAGCGCGGCGAGCCGGCGCGATTCCTCCAGTTCGCCGAACAGCCGCCGGTTCTCGAGCGTCAGCGCCAGGTTGTCGGCGAGCGTCAACGCGGCGAGGAGCACGTCGCGGTCGATCTCGCCCCCGGCGAGGACGAGGGCGCCGTGGAGCGTCCCGCGGCCCCGCACCGCGACCACGAGATCACCCGGGAGGTCGGCGCGCGCCGCGCGCAGGAGGTACGGCTCGGGCGCGGCGGCGAGCTCGGCGGCGAGCCCTGCGGGCAGCGACTCGGCGCTCGCGAAGCGGACCGAGCCCCCGGTCATGTGGCCCAGACTCTTGATGACGTAGCCGAGGAGCGCCTCGGTCTCGCGCGGCGCCGTCTTGATGATGTCGCGGCGCATCCCGCGGCGGCGGTCGAAGCCCCGCCCGATGCTCGCCTCGATGCGCTCGCGGGCGCGGTCGGCCAGGAGCAGCGCCCCGGCGGGGACGAGCGCCGCGACGACGAGGAGGGCGCGGGTGACGACCGCGCCGGCGCCGAGGGTGAGCACGACCTCGACCGCCCCCGCGGCGAGGAACAGGATGCTCAGCACCAGCCCTGTGAAGACGACCATATCGGCGGCGACGCCGCGCACGCTGAAGAGCTGGCTCTTCAAGAACGCGTACCCGATCACCGCGTAGCAGATGAGGGAGCCCGCCGACATCTCGAAGGTGACTGCCGCATCGAACACCGACGACGAGACGTAGCGCGCCACGTTGAAGGTGAACAGGCCGAGGAGCCAGCGGACGCCGAGCGCGGCGACGACGAGCCACCCCGCCCCGCGCTCGCCCTGAAGGCCCCGCACGTTGCGCGCCAGGCAGATCATCATCACGAGGAACGCGGGGAGGAAAAACGCCCAGCTGATGACGTTGCCGAACCAGGGGTACGTCGCCGGGTGGAAGTACAGCGCCGCGCACGCCGCGGCGTAGCCCCACAGGAGCGCGCGCAGCCGCCCGCGCAGGGGACGGTTCAGCGGGAACGAGTAGCCGAACTCCACCGACAGGACCGCGATGGGGACGACGAGCGTCCCGCAGGTGCGGAGCGGGAACGGCTCCGACATGCGGTAGCCGGTGAGCACGAGCACCGTCGCGTAGGCGGCCATGACGGCGTTCATGAAGCCGAGCGCGGCGAACACGCGGTTGTCGAACCGCCGGGGCGCGGCGCGGTAGACCACCGCCGCGAACGCGAACCCGACGACGGCGACGGCGCAAACGAGGACCGCGTTCATGGCTTGGTCAACCCGAACTCCTCGATCTTGCGGTCGAGCGTGGGGCGGCTGATCTCGAGGAGCTGGCAGGTCCGCCGCTTGTTCCACTCGGTGGCGCGGAGCGCGCGCTCAATGGCGCGGCGCTCCACCTCGCGCAGGGGGAGCACCTCGTCGTCGTGACCGGACGCGGCCGGGCGCGGCCGGTCGGGGAGCGCGAACAGGCTCTCGTCGAGGACGTCCCCCTTGGCGAGCACCACCGCGCGCGTGAGCACGTTCTCGAGCTCGCGCACGTTGCCCGGCCACGGATAGCGGTGGAGGAGCGCCATCGCGTCGGGCGCGACCGCGCGCACGCCCTTGTGGAGGTCGCGGTTGATCTTGGCGAGGAGCCCCTCGACGAGGAGGGGGATGTCGCCGGGCCGCTCGCGCAGGGGCGGCAGGCGGATCGCCACCACCTTGAGGCGGTAGAGGAGGTCGTCGCGGAACGTCCCGTCGGCGACCATCGCGTCGAGGTCGCGGTGGGTCGCGGCGATGACGCGCGCCTTGAGCGGCACAGGCCGCGCGTCGCCCACCCGCTCGAACGTGCGCTCCTGCAGGACGCGCAGGAGCTTGGCCTGGAGTTCGAGCGGGATCTCGGCGATCTCGTCGAGAAACAGCGTCCCGGCGCCCGCGAGCTCGAACCGCCCCGCCTTGTCCGCCACCGCGCCGGTGAACGCGCCGCGCACGTGGCCGAACAGCTCCGACTCGAGGAGCCCGGCGGCGAACGCCGTGCAGTTGACGGCCACGAACGGCCGCTCGGCGTCGGCGCTCGCGTAGTGGATCGCCTTGGCGACGAGCTCCTTGCCCGTGCCCGACTCGCCCTCGAGCAGGACGGAGGTCTTCGACGTCGACACCGCGCCGATCTGCTTGAAGATCTCGCGGATCGCCGGGCTCTTGCCGATGATGTTCGACGGGTGGTAGCTCGCCGACTCGCGCTCCACGAGATGGCGGAGCGCGCGCGCGGTCTCGCGCACCTCCAGCGCGCGCTTCACCGTGAGGCGCAGGCGGTCGATGTCGAGCGGCTTGACCAGGTACTCGTAGGCGCCGAGCTGGATCGCCTTCACCGTCGAGCGCATGTCGTCGCGCGCGGTGACGACCACGATGGGCGGACCGCCGGGGGCGACCTCGGCGAGGACCTCGAGGCCGTCCTTGCCGGGGAGCCCGAGATCGAGGAGCACGGCGTCGGCGCCGGGGGTCCGCGCGATGGCCTCGCGCCCGTCGGCGGCGACGATCACGTCGTACCCTTCGCCGAGCAGGAGCTTCTCCAGGCTCCGGCGAATGGAGCGGTCGTCATCGACCACCAGGATGCGCGCCATCGCAATCGAATCTTACAAGGACCGTGCCAAAAACTATAATGGCCTGGTGCAGCCCGGCCAGCTCGTCTCCGGCCGTTTCGAGATCGAGCGCCTGGCGTCGACGGGCGGGATGGGGGCAGTCTACCGCGCGGTGGACACGCTGACCGGGGCGCTCGCGGCGGTCAAGGCGGTGACCTCGCGCGGCGCGGGCGCCGACGCGCGCTTCCTGCGCGAGGCCGAGACGCTGGCCGCGGTACGCCACCCCGGCATCGTCGCCTACCTCGCCCACGGGAAGAGCGAGGACGGCGAGCTCTACCTCGCCATGGAATGGCTCGAGGGCGAGGACCTGGGCACGCGCCTGGCCGCGTCGGACCTGGGCGTGACGGACAGCGTCGCCGTCGCGGTGCAGGTCGCCGCCGCGCTCGCCGCCGCCCACGCCCAAGGCGTCGTCCACCGCGACGTCAAGCCGTCCAACGTGTTCCTCGTCGACTGGCGGCCCGATCGCGTCAAGCTCCTCGACTTCGGCGTGGCGCGGCGCGCCGGCCTCGAGCCGATGACGGCGTCGGGCGCGATCGTCGGCACGCCGTTCTACATGGCGCCGGAACAGGCCCGCGGCGGCCGCGACATCGACGCGCGCGCCGACGTGTACGCGCTCGGGGCGCTCCTCTACCGCTGCGTGGCCGGGCGGCCGCCTTTCGACGGCGCCACCGCCGACGAGGTGATCGCGCGCATCCTCACCGAGGCGCCGCCCCGGCTGCGCGACGCCTGTCCGTCGGCGCCGCCGCTCCTCGACGACCTCATCGCCCGCATGCTCGCCAAGGAGCCGGGGGCGCGCCCGCGCACCGCCGCCGCGGTGCACGCGACGCTCGCCGGCCTGGACGCGACCTGCCTGGCGACGACGCCGACGCCGTCGCCCGCGCCGCCGCCTCCCCCCGATACACCGCTGGTCGGACGGTCCGCCGAGCGGGCGGCGATCGCGTCGGCGCTCGCCGACGGCGGACGCGCGTCGCTGCTGCTGTTCACCGGCGAGGCGGGGCTGGGCAAGAGCCGCCTCCTCGACGAGGCCGCGGCCCAGGTCGCGGCCCGCGGCGGCCTGGCGCTGCGCGGTCGCGCGTTCGAGGCCGAGATGGTCCGCGCCTACGGGCCGTGGATCGACGCCCTGCGCGGGGCGGCGGAGCGCGTCGCCCCCGCGGCGCGGACCGAGCTCGCCCCGCTGCTCCCCGAGCTCGGCGGCACCGAGGCCGCCGACCGCAACCGGCTGTTCGACGGCGTCCTGCGCTTCGTCGCCAAGCTCGCCGAGGCCGGGCCGCTGGCGCTCCTGCTCGACGATCTGCAGTGGTTCGACGAAGCGTCGGCCGCCCTGCTCCACTTCGTCGTCCGCGGGCTCGACGGCCGCGGCGCGCTCGTCGCCGCCGCGGCGCGCGGCATCGAGCTCGGCGACAACCCCGCCGCCGCGGGCGTGGTGCGGAGTCTGGCCCGCGACGGCCGCATCGCCGAGATGGCGCTCGCGCCGCTCCTCCCCGCCGAGACCGCGGCGCTGGTGCGCGCGGTCGACGCCGCCGCCGACGGCGAGCGCATCGGCGCGGCGAGCGAGGGCAATCCCTTCTTCGCCCTGGAGATGGCCCGGGCACACCGCCTGGGCCGGGACGAGGCGCCCACGTCGCTCGAGGGGCTCCTCGACGACCGGCTGGCGCGGCTCGACGACGCCGCGCGCTCCCTCGTCCCCTGGGCGGCGGCGCTGGGGCGGAGCTTCGACCTCGAGATGCTCGCGCGCGTGACCGGCCAGCCGTTGCCCAGCCTCGTCGACGTGGCCGATCGTCTGGAGCGCCGCGGGGTGGTGCGCATCGCCGGCAACGCCGGCTACGACTTCGCGCACGACCTCCTGCGCCAGGCGGCCTACCGCCGCCTGTCCGAGCCGCGCCGGCGCGTCGTCCATCTGACGATCGCGCGCGCGCTCGCCGCGGTCGATCCCGGCGACGCCCTCGCCGGCGAGGTGGCCCACCACGCCGCGCTCGGCGGCGACGCCGAGCTGGCGGTGCGATCGGCGGTTCGCGCGGGCGCCCGCTGCCTGCGCGTGTTCGCCAACGCCGAGGCCACCGCGCTCGCCGAGCGCGCGCTCGAGCTCATCGGGCGCGTGGCCCGCGAGGTCGCGGTGCCCATCGAGATCGAGCTCTACCACGTGCTGTCGTGGGCGGGCCGATGGGCCCCGCGCATCGCGGAGCTCACCGCGGGCCTCGATCGGGCGATCGGCGACGCCGAGCGCCTCGGCCTCGCCGCGGCCGCGCGGCGAGGCCGCGAGGTCCTGGGCCTCGCCCGCTACAAGGTGCATGACTTCGCCGGCGCCTACGACACGGTGAGGCACGTGGTCCACGCCGCGGCAGCGGAGGATCCGGCGGAGCGCGCGGAGACGCTCGCCGCGGGCGCGCGCTGCCTGGTGCACCTCGAGCGCGACATCCCCCGCGCCGCGACGATGCTCGAGGACGCGCGGCTCCTCGCGGACCGCACCGGCGTCGTGCCGCTCGACCTGCCGCTCGGCCGCGGCATGCTCGCCTACTTCCGCGGCGACCTCGACGAGGCCGAGGGGTTCCTCGAGGATGCCCGCCGGCGGAGCGTGCTGAAGGACGATCACTGGCGCGCGTGCGAGGCGCTCGCCCATCTCGCGCGCATCGCGCTCGAGCGCCGGCGCCCGGCCGAGGCGCGGGCGCGGTGCGCCGAGCTCCGTCCGACCGCCGCGCGCCTGAGCGAGGGGAGCGAGGCGCCGTTCGCCGCGGCGCTCGACGCGCTGGCGCGCGCGGCCGAGGGCGACCCCGGAGCCGACGCCGCGCTCGAGCGGGCGATCGCCCAGCTCGTAGATATGGACTGCAAGCACCAGCTCGCCTACGTGCTCAACACCGCCGCCGCGCTCGACCTCGACGGCGGCCGGCTCGACGCCCTGCACGCGCGGGCCGAGCGGGCGCGCACCGCCGCGCGCACCGCGTCGCGGCCCGCCGAGGCCGTCGTGGCCGGAGCGCTGCTCGCGCGCGAAGCCCTGGCGCGCGGGGAGCGCGACACCGCGGAGCGCTACGTGCGCGAGATCGCGGGCGAGCTGACGAGCGGCTCCCTGTCGGCGCGCTCGGTGACCGCCGCCCGGAGCGTGGCGGCGGACCTTGGCGTCCCCGTCCCCGAGCCCGAGCCCTGAGGCGCGCCTCGATGTCGATCGTCATCGTGGAGTGCGCGTTCGACCCGCCGATCGGCGCCGACGACCTGCGCGACGACGGCGCCTATCCGGGGAAGCGTCGGCGATGCGCCTCGATCCGCGCGCGGGCCTCGGGGAAGTCGGCGCCCTCGTACACCGTCGCCACCCACACCCGCGTGAATGCCACGCCCGCGGAGCGGTAGGCCACGCGCACCGCCTCCGCGTCCGCCGCCTCGAACTCGCACACGAAGTGGCGGCGGTCGGCGGAGAACGCGCTGCGCACCCACACCGCCCCGTGCGCCTCGAGGCACGGGTCCACGCGCTTGGCCATGCGGTCGTAACCGCCCTCGTCGACGGGCTCGTCGAAATGCTGCTCCAGGACCAGTCTCGTCATTGCGGTCACCTCGCTTGCGCGTGCTGGGCCGCGAGCCGCGCCACCTCGTGGGACGACAGGCCGCCGTGCGCCTGGACGGTCAGCGACGTCGCCTTGCCGGTCGCCTGCTCCGTCGCCGACACGTGAAGGATGCCGTCGGCGTCGATGCTGAACGACACCTCGACGCGCACCTGCCCCGCCGGCGCCCGGGTGATGTCGCCGAGGATGAAACGACCCAGCAGGCGGTTCTTCGACGCCGCCTGCTCCTCGCCCTGCACGATCTCGATGGCCACGAACTCCTGGTTCGGCTCGGTGGTGGCGAACGTCTTCTGCTCGCGCGTCGGCACGGTCGTGTTGCGCGGGATGAGCACCGACACCTTGTCGCCCGCGACCTTCACCCCCAGCGACTTGGGCGTGACGTCGAGGAGGATGACCTCCTGCAGCTCGCCGCCCATGATACCCGACTGCGTCGCGGCGCCGATGGCCACGATCTCGTCGGGATTCACCCCCTTGGACGGCTTCTTGCCGAAGATCTCTTCAACCTTTTCTTGAACTGCCGGCATGCGCGTCATACCGCCGACGAGGACCACCTGGTCGATGTCCTTGGCGATGAGGCGCGCGTCGGCGAGCGCCCGCTTGCACGGTCCCTCCAGGCGGAGCAGGAGGTCGGAGCACAGGCTGACGAGCTCGTTGCGCTTGAGCTCGCGCTGCATGTGGAGCGGGCCGCCCTCGGCGCCGACGGCGACGAACGGCAGGTTGATGTCGGTGACCAGCGCCGACGACAGCTCGATCTTGGCCCGCTCCGCCGCCTCCTTGAGGCGCTGGAGCGCCACCGGATCGTCCTGCAGATTCACGGCGTGCTGCGCGCGGAACTCGCGCACCAGGAGCTCGATGACGCGCCGGTCGAAGTCGTCGCCGCCGAGGAATGTGTCGCCGGACACCGCCAGGACCTCGAACACGCCGCTCTCGATGGCGAGGATCGAGATGTCGAACGTACCGCCGCCCAGGTCGAACACGGCGACGCGCTGGTTCTTCTGCTGGTGGACGCCGAACGCCAGCGCCGCGGCGGTGGGCTCGTTGAGGATCGCGCGCACCTTCAGCCCGGCGATGGTCCCGGCGTCCTTGGTAGCCTGGCGCTGGACGTCGTCGAAGTACGCCGGCACGGTGATGATCGCCTCGGTGATCGACTCGCCCAGATAGTCCTCGGCGATCTGCTTCATCTTCTCCAGCACGCGCGCAGAGATCTCCTCGGGGGAGAAGTCGCGGTCGCGCACGCGCACCCACGCGTCGCCGTTCTGCGCCTCGATGATCTCGTAGGGGACGGCCTTGACCAGGCGCTCCACCTCGGCCGAGCGGAAGCGCCGCCCGACGAGCCGCTTGATGCCGTAGAGCGAGCTCTTGGCGTTGGTGACCGCCTGGCGCTTGGACGCGGCCCCGACGACGTGCTCCCCCTGCGAGTTGAACGACACCATCGACGGCGTGGTGCGGCCGCCCTCCTGGTTGTGGATGACGACGGGCTCACCGCCCTCGAGGATCGCGACGCAGGAATTGGTGGTGCCGAGGTCGATGCCGATGATGCGCGCGTTCATTCGCGACCGAATATCTTCGAGAACAGGCCTTTCTTGCCCTTGCCCAGCTCGCGAAGGGCCTTCTCCGCCTCGGCGAACTTGGGATCGAGCTTCAGGGAGCGCTCGAGCTCGCGCGCGGCCTCGTCGAGGTTGCCGTTCTCGCGGTGCTCCATGCCCCAGGCGAAGTGCAGATAGGTGCGCACGCGCTTGTTCTGCGGGTCCTCGGCGGCGATCAGGTGGAGCGCCTCGCGCGCCTGGCGGAACCGCCCCTTGCGCAGCTGTTGGAGCGCGTCCTCGATGCGCTGCGGGCGGGTCCGCACCTGCTCCAGGAGGTCCTTGACGTCCCGCTTGGGCTGAGGCGGCGGCAGGCCGCGCGGCGGCCGCGGCAGCGGGCGGCGGGCGGGATCCGGGGGCGCCTCGGGCCGCTCGGCCGCCGGGGCCTTGGGCGCTTCCGGCCTTGGTGGGGCCTCGACCTTGGGCGGATCCGCCTTGGTGGGGTCGACCTTGGGGACCGGTGCCGTCCCCGTCACGCGATCGCGCCAGATCTTGCGGCGCTCGTCGTCGAGGAGCTCACCATAGGCCCGGCGGATGAGCAGGAAGACCTCGTTGGAGAGCTCACGCGCCTCGGGGGTCTGCAGCGCGAACAGCGTCGGGTGGAACCGTTTCGCCGCCGCAAGGAACGCGGAACGGACGGCGTCTCCCGACGCAAACGGAGGGATTCCGAGCACCTGGAACGGATTCCCCGCGCCGAGACGCGTCAGCTCGGCTCGCAGCTTCGAAACGGCGTCACCCCCGCTCTCCGGCATCTCGCCCTATCCTACGCGATTTTTTCGTGAAAATCCCTTGACGAGGGGGGGTCTCCTGAGAAAAGTTGCGGCCCGGATTCGACCGTAGGGTCTTGCAAGGAGCAACGCACGTGGAAACTGGAACTGTGAAATGGTTCAACGACGCCAAGGGGTATGGGTTCATCTCTCGCGACGGCGCGCCGGACGTCTTCGTCCACCACAGCGCCATCGAGATGGACGGATTTCGCAGCCTCGCCGAGGGGCAGAAAGTGGAGTTCAACGTGGTGCAGGGGCCCAAGGGGCTCCAGGCCGCGAACGTTCGTCGCGCTGGCTAGCCTAACGTAGGCAGCATCGGAGGGCGGGCCCGGTCGGGTCCGCCCTTCTCTTTTTCCAGTCCGGCCGCCAGAAGCGCCGCCCACCGCACCACCCGCTCGAGCGCAGCGCCCGCCGGCGCGCCGAGGTCCCACCCGACGACGGGCGCCGGGCGCGCCGCGTCGCCGCGGAGCACCCCGGCGACGTAGGCCGCCACGGCGACGACGTCCCGGTCGTTGACGCTCGCCGGCGCGGCCGCGGCCAAGGTGTGAAGGGACGTCAGCGCGGTCACGAGCCGCCGGGTGTAGGTGACGAGGAGCATCGCGTTCGTCGCCCGGGCCTCGTCGCGCCGCGGCTCCGCCATGTAGCGCTCGAGCGTGGTCTCCGCCGCGCCGAACGCGAGCCCGGCCGCGCGGCGCGCCGCCGCGATCCGGTCGGCCGCGCCCCCGCCGAGCACCAGCTCCGCGTAGGCGGCCGCCGCGTCGACCATCGCGGCCAGGGCGTCGGGGAGGCGCTTTTGCTCCGACGACGGGAGGATGAGCACGCCGGCGACGAGGGCCACGATCCCGCCCAGCACGGCGTCGCCCGCGCGCTCCGCCGCGGTCCACCAGTCGCCCGGATGTCGCTCCGCCACCAGCACGAACACGGGCGTGAGGAAGAACGTGAACAGGCGGTAGCTGCGCGGTTTGGTGGCGACCGCGGCGACGGACAGAGGGACCATGACCGCGCTGAGGGCCAGCGGGTCCGTCACGGTCTCGGTGATCGCGACGGCGACGACGCTGCCGAGGACGGTCCCGAGGACGCGCTCGCCCGTCATCTTCATCGTCGCCCCCGGGTTCGGCTGGAGGACGACGAGCGTCGTGAGGGTGACCCAGTAGGCGTGGGCGGGCGACAGCTCGGCGCCGACGAACGATGCGACCAGGCCCGCGGCCGACACGCGCACCGCGTAGAGAAAGAAGATCGAGCGGGGCGACAGGGCGTCGCGCAGCGCGGACAGCTCCGCGCGCGCACGCTCGGCGAGGCCGGGGCGAGGCTCGACCGGGGCCTCGGAGGGCGGGCCGGCGTCGGTCGACGGCTCGTCGATGGCGTGGACGAGCGCGGCGGCGTCGCGGCTCATCGCCTCGAGGCGCGCCCACAGCGACTGGGTGACGGAGGCGGCGTCGTGGGGCTCCATCGGCCGCTGGGCGCGCGGCTCGGGCGTGCGCGATCGGATGGAGCGCGCCACGAGCACCCGTTCCACCTCGCGGTCGTTGGCGGCGATCGGCTGGAGGCGGCGCGCCGGCTCGGCGCGCGCGTCGGGGGGAAGCGCCTCGAGCTCCTGGATGAGGGTGGCCAGGAGCGGGAACTGCGCCTCGCCCACGCCGAGGAGGACGCGCACGTTTCCGCCGTAGCGGGTCTCGCCCTCGCGGCGGGCGCGCACGGCGAGGGCGAGCGCGCGCGCCGACTCGATGGCGGCGCGGACGCGCCGGTGGTGCTCGCGCACGAGCGCGTGCCAGCGCTCGTCGCCGGGCGGGGCGCGCGCCGCGATCGCCTCCTTCGCGTCCGCGATGTACGCGGCGAGCTCGCGGTACACCGCCGCGACGGCGCGGCGGACCGGCAGGTGCGTCCACACCGGCCATACCACCGAGCTGAGGACGACCGCCGTCAGCGCGCCGAGCGCGAAGAACGCCGCGTCGTGGGCGGGCGTGGTGCGCGGGCGCGCGCTGGCGATCGCGCACACCACGGTGAGGAGCGAGCCGATCGTGCCGGCGGTGCCGCCGCGGGCGCGGAGAAGGGACATGGCGAAGACGACGGCGGTGAAACCGAGCGTGGCCACGTGCCGGCGCGCGACGAGCGACTCGACGCCGGCGACGAGCGCGGCGCCGGCGAGCGCGAACGCGAGGAGCGTCTTGGCGCGCGTGGTGCGCGACCCGCCGGGGTCGGCGAGCGTGCCGAGCCACCCACCGAGCGCCGTCCAGGACAGCTCCGGTCGATGCAGCGTCCCGGCGAGGTAGAACGGGACGACCATGACCACGGCGGCCCGAACGCCCTTCGCGATGTCCGGGGCGGCGGCTTCGAGCACCGTCCTCACGCGATCGCGCATGTCAGTGCCCCCGGCGTGACTCGAACACGCGGCCTACGGTTTAGGAAGGCGCCCCGGGCCGAGGAGAACTGAATCGTAACGAGGACTTGCATGTTACAGCACGTTACCAGCCGTTCCCCTTCGTTAGGATTTTGGTGGAAGAAAAGTGAAAGCTCAAACACCTCGTGCCCTACCGTGCTTGTAGACCCCCGCCGCCATCGTGGATTTCGCGATTCCATCCAGCCCGGGCGTGCGACGATCCATCGATGCCGATTCCGCCGCGCGATGCGCTCGATTGGGTCGCGCGCGAGGTCGGAGGCGGCGCCCGCGTCGTCGGCGTCCGTCGGATGAAAGGCGGGATCGCCTCGGCGGTGCATCGCGTGCGCCTCGAGCTGAGCAGCGGGCCACGTGACGTCGTGCTCCGGCGGTGGTTGCATGACGACTGGGGCGATCCAGCGGCGTCCGTCCACAGGGAGATGGCGACCCTCGAGGCCCTGCGCGCGGTCGACCTCGGCGTCGCGGTCCCGACGCTGCTCGCGGCGTCGCCGACGGGTGCCGGTGCCGGCGGACGGCCCGCGCTGCTGATGGATCGAATCGCCGGACGCGTCCACCTCAGCCCGCGCGACCCCCAGCCCTGGCTCCGCCAGATGGCGAGGACCGCGGTCCGCATCCACCACGCTGCCGTCGAGGCGATTCCCTACGAGTCCTGGCTCGAGCCCGAGAAGCTGGAGCGTCCGGCCGACGCCACGCGCCCCGATCTCTGGGACGCCGCGCATGCCATCATCCGCGGCGACCCTCCGCCGTACGCGCCGCGCTTCCTCCACCGCGACTACCAGCACTTCAACCTGCTGTGGGTGCGCGAGCGCCTGACCGGCGTGCTCGACTGGGGCAGCGCCTGCGTGGGCCCGGCCGACATCGACCTCGGCCACTGCCGCCTCAACCTCGCGGTGCTGTTCACGGCGGACTGGGCGGAGCGCTTCCGGGCGATGTACGAGGCCGAGGCGGGGCGCGCGATCGACCCGTGGTGGGACCTGCAGGAGCTCCTCGTCTACGGCGACAGCTGGCCGCGGTTCCTGCACGTGGCGGTCGCCGGCCGGCGACCGGTCGACACGGCCGGGATGACCGGGCGTGTCGAATCGCTCCTCGAGGCCGTCCTGCGCCGCTTCTGACGGCCACCCCTGTCGCCGGCGAACAGAAGCTTCGCCGCGGCGCCACTCACGCCATGATTCGTCAGCGACGACGAAACCATCGCGACGCGCGACAGTGCCCCCGGCGTGACTCGAACACGCGGCCTACGGTTTAGGAAACCGTCGCTCTATCCGGCTGAGCTACGGGAGCTTTGAAAGCGGGAGAGACTCTGCCCTCGGGGGCGGGGAAGGTCAAGCCGCGCGCGGGTTACTTCACGCCGAGCGCGTCGAGGAGCTCGGCCGAGCTCTTGTACTCCTTGTCCTCCTTGATCGACGCGTCGATGCAGGCCCACTCGTCCTTGGTGAACTCGTCGGGCCACTCCTTCTTGCACGTGTCCTTGATGGCCTTCCCCTTGGCCGGGTACTTGACGTGCTCCCCCGCGTGCGCCTTCACGCGCTCCACGTTCGAGAAGGTGCACTTGCCGGGCTTCATCTTCTCCCCGGCAAACGCGGGCGCGGCCGCGAGCACGAGCCCCAGCACGAGAGCGATCGACATTCCTCGCAGGATTCTGTTCATGGGCGTTCTCCTTTCGAGCACGGGCCCAGCAAGCGCGATGCCCGGCGCAACTTGGCGCGACCACACGCCCCGCGTGTGACCGCCGCATCCACGCGTAACCGATTCGTACACGGGCCGGGGGGGTAGGTGCAAGTCGTGCGGGGTGCGACTTTTTTCTCTTGGCAGAAACCCCTCGCAGGCGTAGGGTTTTTCGCCGTGGCCCAGCCGAACGACAACCAGACAGCGCTGAAGAGCGACGGGTGGAAGCTCGCGGGCGACCACCAGATGCAGGACCTGCGCGAGGAGGTGCGCGCCCTCGAGCGGCGCATCTTGCTCGAGCTCGACGGGGGAAGCGGCGCCGCCGGCGCCAGCGCGCCCAAACGTCGCCGTTCCAAGCGCTAGCGTAGCGATCCCTCGGCTACCCCGTCTTCGACGGCCGCCGCCGGATCGGCGCGGCGCCCGCCTCGGCGAGGAGCGACGGCGGCACGGTGGTCGCGCGCAGGTCGTTCGGCAGGCGCTCGCCCTCCTTCAGGTACTCCACCGACTCCGCCGCGCGGATCACCTCGACGCTGCCGTCGAGCCGCACCATCACCACCGCGGGGCGCATCTGCGAGAACTGCATCCACTGCGTCACGTTGTAGGCGCCGACCGGAGCGAGCGCGAGCGCCTGGCCCGGCCCGATCGGCGGCAAGAGCACGCTGGCGCGCACCACGTCGATCGCCATGCACAGCGGCCCGTAGAGCGCGGTGTCCTCGAGCTGCCCCGGGACGCGCTCCGCCGGCACCACGTCGTGGCGGTACCAGCTCGACGTGTAGAGCAGGTTCACCCCGGCGTCGAGCACCAGGCCGCGCCGCCCGTCGGGCACGCGGCGCGTGCCCATCACCGTGGCGAGGAGCGTCCCGGCCTCGTCGACGAGCGCGCGCCCGCTCTCCAGCATCAGGACGGGCTTGTCCTTGTCCTTGCGCAGCTTGAACGTGGCGACGAACGCGCTCGTGATCGCCTCGGCGAACTGCTCGATGGGGGGGATCGCATCCTCGCCGCTGCCGTACTGGCCGTGCAGCGTCGAGCGCGACGGAAACCCGCCGCCCACGTTGTAGATGCGGATGTTGCAGCCGGTGTGCTTCTCCAGGTCGAGCCCGGCGGCGATGAGGCGCCGCGCCGACTCGCGGTACGCGTCGGGCTGGTGGATGTAAGTGCCGATGTGGCAATGGAGCCCGACGAGCTCGAGGTGCTTGCTGCGCGCCAGGCGGCGCGCGGCGTCGGCGACCTCGCCCCGATCGAGGTTGAAGCCGAACCGGTCCCACGAGATGCCGAGCGCCTCGACGACCATGTTGATGCGGATGGCGACGGGGTAGCGCCCGGGGCGCGCCGCGGCGATCTCCTCCAGACGCTCGAGCTCGTCGAACCCGTCGAGCTGGATGAGCGCGCCCTCGTCGACGGCGGTGCGCAGCGACTCGGCCGGCTTGCACGCGCCGTTGAAGATGATCGACTCCCCCGGCACGCCCAGCCGCCGCGCCATGTGATACTCCGCCGCCGACACGACCTCGGCGGCCCAGCCCTCCTGGTGGAACAGGCTGCAGATCGCGTCGAGGTGGTTGGTCTTGTACGACCAGGCGAACACCGTGCGCGGCCAGCGCGACCGGAACGCCTCGCGCATGGCCCTGGCCTTGGCGCGCAGATCCCGCTCGGAGAACACGAACAGCGGCGAGCCGTGCGCCTGGATCAGCTTGGCGACGGACACGCCGTCGATGCGGTCGAGGACGCGCCGCGCGGGCCCGGCGCCGAAGTGGTTGGCGAGCGTGGCGTCGTGACGGAGGATCTGCGGCTTCTCGTACGGCTCGCGCATCACGGGTCCTTCCCCAGGCCGGGCGTGGGCTGCCGTTCGAGGGCGATGCGCGCCCCCTCGGCCATCCCCGTCCGGCGATGGTCGATCTTGCCGGTGAGGCTCAATGACTCGTATATCGACATCGGGCTCACCACGTCGTACGTCTGGCGCAGGGTCATCGCCCCGGACACGTAGTCGCGGAACGGCGGCACGTCCTCGCCCAGCGCCAAGCGCACCAGCGCCCACGGCATGTTCTGCCCCGCGGCGACGGTGAGCCGCACCCACGCGGGCACGCGCGGGTTGACCTCGAGGAGATAGTACTGGCCGTCGCGCGCGCTGCGCATGAGCTCGAGCTCGAAGATGCCGCGCCACTTGAGGCTGGCCATGGCGCGGCCGACGACGGCGCCGATCGCCGGATCGGCGACGGTGACGCCGCCCCAAGCCTTGTTCATCCCGTCGAGCTGGAGCTTCTTCATCGGCACCGCGCCGAGGAGCTCGCCGTCGCGCCCGCCGAGCACGATCACGTCGTACTCGATGCCGTAGATCGCCTCCTGCAGGACGACGGGGTAGCCCCAGCTGCGCACCGTCGCGTCGAGCGCCGCGTGGAAATCCGACGGGTCGGAGACGCGGATCGCGCCATAATACTGCCCTTTCAGGAAGAACGGGTAGCGCATGTCGGCGAGCGCGCGGTGGGCGGCGTCGCCGCTGTGGGCCACCTTGGTGCGCGGGGTGGGCACGCCGGCCTCGGCCGCCCACGCCGCCAGCTTGGCCTTGGCGCGGATGCCGAGCTGCTCCTCGGTGGGGAGGAGCATGCGGATGCCGTGCTCGGCCAGGCGGGGGGCGAGCTTGTGGAGCACCGGCAGCTCGGCGTCGAGCGTGGGGATGAGGACGTCGATCTTCCCCTCGGCGTGGACCTCCATGATCCGGTCGTAAAGGTGCGCCGGCCCCTGCGCCGGGTGGGGGATGAGGTAGCAGCGCTCGACGAGGTCAGGCTCGTAGTGGATGGGGTCGAGGGGCGTGTACGACAGCCCGATGAACCGCCCCGTGTAGCCCGCGTCGCGGATCGCGCGCATGACGGGGATGCCGGGCTGCACGGGGGACACGCCGGTGATCGCGATGGTGGGCTCCCCGCTCACGGCCTCACCGGCGGTCGCGCTCGTCGCGCTCGACGAGCCCCAGCGTCCACAGGTCGGCGAGGAAGCGCTCCACGTCCTTCTGCGCGCGCGCCTCGTCGATCTCGAAGCGATCGACGACGACGCGCCACACGTCGCGCGAATCGCCCAGCTCCAGCAGCTTGGCCATGACGGCGCGCCCCACGGCGTTGAGCGTGTACGACTCGCCGTTCGCGTTGTCGAGGAGGAACCCGGTCGGCGAGAGCGAGAGCAGCGATTTCGGGCGGTAGCGCTGCTCGGCGGGCGGTTTCCGTTGCGTCAAGGCTACGATCCTCACTTTTCGCTCGGACCGCTGTCAAGCCGGCGGTAGAGGATGAACGAGTTGCAGAACACCGAGTACTTCTCGTAGTGCGTCGAGCCCCAGTCCGGACGCTCCTCGAGAAACTCGCGGAACGCCCGCTGCTCCCCCTTGTCGGGGTGGCCGCGGTACATGAACCAGTCGTCGAAGCAAACGAGCGCCCCGTCGGACAGGATCGGGGCCACCGCGGCCAGGGCCTCCTTGGCCGACGCGTAGAGGTCGCTGTCGATGTGGACGAGCGCCGCCCTGGCGTACTTCGACGGGATGGCGCGGGCGGCCGTCTCGGAGAACCAGCCCACCTCGAGCTCCGGCTCGAGGAGCTCGGCGGCGCGGAACAGGGCCCGGATCGACTCGGGGGTGATGGGCGCGTCGTACGCCAGCGTCGGGTGGTTGACGAGGTAGTTGGTGGCGAACGAGCCCCCCTCCCAGCGCGGGTGGAACTGGCCGTCGTCGGGGAGCCCGGCGAACGAATCGAAGCCGACCACGCGCCGCCCGGTCACCGCCGGCTCCTCGTAGCGCCAGAGCGCCAGGTTCTCCTTCTGCAGCTGGGCCATGAGGCACAGGCTCTTGCCCACCGACACGCCGAACTCGAGGATGTCCCCCTCGATGCGCTCCCAGTTGATGTACTGGATCGCGTTGACGAAGAACGCCGTGCGCGCGTCGTACTTCAGCCAGTCGATCACCTGCTTCGCGTCGGGCATGGGCTCCTACCAGGCGATGGGCAACGAGGCGAGGCCGCGCACGAACGTGTTCTGGTGCCACTCCGGGTCCTCGGTCTCGAGGCGGAGCTCGGGCATGCGCTCGAGGATGGTGCGGAACACGATCTCCCCCTCGACCCGGGCGAGCTGCGCGCCCAGGCAGTAGTGAATGCCGCCGCCGAACGAGTGCGGCCGGATGTTCTTGCGCATGATGTCGAGGCGATCGGGGTCGGGATACACCTCGGGGTCGCGGTTGGCGGCGCCGAGGCAGCACAGGATGTACTGGTTTTCGAAGATGGTCTTGCCGCCGATCTCCACGTCTTGGAACGGGATGCGGCGCGCGATCTGGACCGAGGCGTCGTAGCGGAGGAGCTCCTCGACGGCGTTCTTCATGAGCGACGGATCGCGGCGCAGGAGCTCGAGCTGGTCCGGGTTCCGGCACAGGTGGTACAGGCCGTTGCCGAACAGGTTCACCACCGTGTCGTGGCCGGCGCAGAAGACGAGCGTCACGTTGGCGACCATCTCCTCGTCGGTGAGCGCGCCGCGGTCGCGCGCCGCCACCATCTGGCCGAACAAGTCGTCGGTGGGGCGGGCGGAGCGCTCCGTCGCCAGCGCGAGGAAGTAGTCGCGGAAGCCCATGGCGGCGTAGTTCGCCCCGGCGACCTCGTACGGGCTCATGGGCATCGGATCGGTGGTGCGCATGAGCTTGTGCGTGTAGTCCTCGAGCGGGGGGCGCTCCGCGTCGGGCACGGCGAGGAGGTCGCAGATCATCGTGAACGGCAGCGGGTAGGCGAAGTCGCGGATGAAGTCCATACGCCGGCCGTCGGCCTTGGCGGCGATGAGCCGGTCGACGTGCGCCTGGATGCGCGCGCGGAGCGTGTCCACCTTGGGCACGGTGAACGGCGGGTTGACGAGCGCCCGGATTCGCGTGTGGTCGGGCGGATCGGCGGCGAGGATCTGGGTGCGGATGATCTGGTTGTAGGGCTCGGCGAACACCGGCTGGAGCGCCGGGATCTGCATCAGCCGGTCG
>DATFWE010000258.1:0-5824 GCA_035259575.1 Haliangiales bacterium | reverse complement strand
AGCCGGTCGACCGCCGGGGCGAACCCCGCCATACCCGCCGGGGGGCGCAGATCGGCGAGGCGAGGGGTGAGGTACGCGCCCGCGCGCACGGCGTCGTCGAGGCCGCGCGACACGAGGCACCGGGCGGTGGCGGGCAGGAGGGAGAGCTCGCGGGCGAGGCGGACGGCGGAGGTCTCGTCGCAGTCCCGGACCCGCCAGGGGGCGGTCATGGGAGGAAGGTAGCGGGGGGGTCTGACAGCTACTGGATGGTCAGATCCTCATTCGCCTCGTCCCCAGGATCGGGCGACCCCTCGTCCGGCCGTTCGCCGCACATCTTGGCCAGCGGCCGGCGAAGAAGCCGTCGCCGTCGTGGTCGCGATCCCGTAGCGGCCGTGGACCGCGCCCTCGACCACTTGCCCCTCGCCGAGCAGGCGTCCGGCGAAGTGCCCGGCGTGTCGAGCGTGAGCACGACCGGCGCGTTGCCGGGGTTCAGGCTCGGCGCCAGGATGACGTCGACGATGAGGCCGTCCCAGTGCGGCCGCGTCTCGGAGTCGAACAGCAGCGTGTGGATGTTCGGGCCGCGGGAAGATCACGTGGTCGGTGGCCGTCTCGAAGCGAGCCGGGCGCACCAGGCGCAGCGCCGCGCTCGTCGCCGTGAGTCTGCCTGACCAGTCGACGGTCGCGGGATCGGGATCGGTGGAGACCGTGTCGGACGATCCGGGTATAGTCGCCGCCATGCGGACATCTGCCCTTGGCATGGCGATCGGCCTCCTCTTCCTAGCATCCGGCGCGCGCGCGCAAGACCAAGACTTCTCCAAGGTCCAGATCAAGACGACCAAGCTGACCGACAAGATCTACATGCTCGAGGGCGCGGGCGGGAACATCGGCGTATCGGTGGGCGACGACGGCGTGTTCCTCATCGACGATCAGTTCGCCCCGCTGACGCCGAAGATCAAGGCGGCGGTCGCCAAGCTCACCAAGAAGCCGATCCGCTTCGTGCTGAACACGCACTGGCACGGGGACCACGTCGGCGGAAACGAGAACATGGCCGCGGCCGGCGTGGTGATCGTGGCCCACGACAACGTGCGCAAGCGCATGAGCGTCGAGCAGTTCATCGCGCTCATGGGCCGCAAGGTCCCGCCCTCCCCCGAGAAGGCGCTGCCCATCGTGACGTTCTCCTCGGACATCACGTTCCACTTCAACGGCGACGACATCAAGGTGACCTACGCCGGGCCGGCGCACACCGACGGCGACGCGCTGGTTACGTTCACGAAGGGCAACGTCGTCCACATGGGCGACACGTTCATGACCATCTCGTATCCGTTCGTGGACCTGTCGTCGGGCGGAAACTACGACGGCTTCGTCGCCGTCGCCGACAAGATCCTGGCCGCGGCGGACGACAAGACGAAGATCATCCCCGGCCATGGCGTCTTGTCCGATAAGGCCGCGCTCAAGGGCTGGCGCGACATGCTGGCGACGATCCGCGAGCGCGTGAAGAAGCTCGTCGACGCGGGCCAGAACGTCGACCAGGTCAAGGCGGCGAAGGTCACCGCCGAGTGGGACGACAAGCTCGGCGGCACGTTCATCAAGCCGGACCAGCTCGTCGACTTCGCCTACGCCGCGGTGAAGCCGGCCAAATAAGTCATTGTCGCACCGCTCTCTCGCGCCGGCGCGGGGCGCCAGGTCGCTCCGCTGCGCCTCGCTCCAGGGGCGCCTCTTTCCGCGCCGGCGCTCGTTCGCTCAGCGCACGAGGCGGTCGTGCACCGCCTGGCACAGCGGCTCCGGGCGGCCCTTGGGACCGCCGAGCACGTGGTGCACGGCCATCGCCAGGCTGCGCGTCTTGTCGAGGAACTCCTCGAGCGGCTTGAAGTACATGTGCGTCGCCGCCGACCCGCCCTCGTCGGAGGGAACGCAGTTCTCGCTGGTGTCGAGCGCATGGTAGCTGCGGCACAGGACGGGCCGGACCGGGTAGATCGTGCACAGGCCGTCGCGGTTGAACGCGCACATCACGTGCCGCCGCCAGTGGGCGACGCAGGCGGCGAACTGGCCCGCCGCGTCGCGCGCCTCGGTGCGGGCGATGACCTCGGCGAGCGAGTCGCCGAGCCGCTCGATCCAGCTCGGATAGGCGGCGAAGAAATTGCGGAGGATCTCGGCCCGTTCGGGCGCGCGCAGCCAGTCGGCGATGAGCTCCGCCTCGGCGGCGTAGATCATGACGAGCTGCTCGCAGCAGGCGTTGCAGCCGGCGCGGCAGGCGATGACCTCCCCTTGCTGTCTGCACACCTCGGCGCGCATGTCGACGCCGTAGTCGCAGGCCGCCTGCACGTCGGCGGCGATGGCGACGGCGTCCTCGCGGGCGACGGGCCGGGGGAACGGCAGGTCGCCGGTGATGTATTCCCGCCGCGACACGAGCTCCGCCATCAGCACCAGGAGATTCTCCTCCTCCGGCGTGTGCGACATGGATAGAGTGTGCCATGGTGCACACGGTCATCGTCAGCGACATGCACCTCTCGGAGGCGGCCAAGCCGGATCCGCGGCGCCCGCTGTGGATGGCCTACAAGCGGCGCGAGTTTTTCATCGACGACGACTTCGCGCAGTTCCTCGTCTACATGGAGGACAAGGCGGGCGGCCCGATCGAGCTCATCCTCAACGGCGACATCTTCGACTTCGACAGCGTGGCGCAGGTCCCCGAGGGCGACCCGCGCGTCGACTGGCTGGCGCGGCGTCGCGGGCTCGGCAGCGAGGAGTGGATGAGCCTGTACAAGATGGAGGTGATCGTCCGCGAGCATCCGGTTTGGTTCGGGGCGCTCGCGGACTTCCTGGCGCGCGGGCACCGCGCCGTGTTCATCGTCGGCAACCACGACGCCGAGCTGTTCTGGCACAGCGTGCAGGGGCGGATCTGCGAGGCGCTGCGCGTGCCGCCGCCGGCGACGCTCCTCGAGGACGGCGACGCGGCGGCGCCCCCGGCTCCGGTGGTGTTCTGCAACTGGTTCTATCTATCGGAGGGCGACACCTACGTCAGCCACGGCCACCAGTACGATCCCCACTGCAGCGTGAAGAACCCGATCGACCCGCTCATCGAGGTGAACGGCCGGCCGCGCGTGCGCGTGCCGTTCGGCGATCTGGCGGCGCGCTACATGCTGAACGGCATGGGGTACTTCAACCCGCACGCGACCGACAACTACATCATGACGGCGCGGTCCTATCTGCGCTTCTTCTGGAAGTACATGGTGCGGACCCAGCCGTTCATCATCTGGACGTGGTTCTGGGGCGCCTGCGCCACGATGCTCGTCACGTTCACCGAATTCTGGCGTCCGGCGATGCGCGACCCCCTCATCGTCGAGGAAAAGGACCGCACCATCGCGCGGCGCGCCAACGCCACGGCGGCGATGGTGCGGCGCCTCGACGCGCTGCACGTGCACTCGTCGGCGACGAACCCGTTCGCCATCATGCGCGAGCTGTGGCTCGACCGCGCGTTCCTGTTCCTGGTGGTGGTGTTCGGCGCGTGGTTCATCGTGCTGACCGTCAACATCGCGCTGCCCATCTCGCCCCTGTGGGTGTTCGTGCCGCTGGCGCTGATGATGTTTCCGTTCGCGATGTACGCCGCGTCGGTGAAACCCTCGGTGTTCGCCGAGCCCTTGCTGAGCAAGCGCCGGGCGGAGCTCCTCCACACCATCACCGGCGCGCGCAACGTGGTGTTCGGCCACACCCACCAGCCGGTGCACGAGCGCGTCGGCCCGGTCCTCTACATGAACGGCGGCTCGTGGTCGCCGGCGTTCCGCGAGCCCGAGTGCACGACGCGCATCGGGACGCAGACGTTCGTGTGGCTGCGGCCGCGCCCGACGCTGCCCGACGACCCGCCCTTGCCGCGCGAGCCGGGGCTCTACGAGTGGCCCCCGGGCGGCAGCGAGGCGCTCCGCCTCGACCCGAAGCGCCCGCCGCGCGTGACGTCGCCGCACAAGATCGTGGCGCCGCCGCCGGACGCGCGCGCCGACTGAGGTCCCGTCACTTCTCGCTGTCGAGCATGCGCATCTGGTGCGCGTCGTAGCGGGTGCCGGCGACGGCCGTCGCGGGCACGGCGTCCTCGATGCGGGCGACGTCCGCCGGGGTGAGGTCGACGGAGAGGGCGCCGAGCGACTCGTCGAGCTGCGCGCGCGTGCGCGCCCCGACGACCGGGATCAACCAGGGGCCCTTGACCAGCACCCAGGCGATGGCGAGCTGGGCGGCGGTCGCGCCCTTGTCGGCGGCGAGCCGCGCGAGGACGCCGACGAGGCCGCGGTTCTTCTCGCCGTTCTCGCCGGCGAACCGGGGGAGGCGCGCGCGGAAATCGCCGGCCGCGGCCGGGCGCGAGCCGGCGAGGAGCCCGCGGCTGAGGACGCCGTACACCGTCGCCGCGGCGCCGATCTCGGCGAGCGCGGGGAAGATGCTCGCCTCCGGGCCGCGGCTCACCAGCGAGTACTCGATCTGCAGGTCGACGATGGCGTGGACCGCGTGCGCGCGCCGGATCGTGTCGGCGCCGACCTCGCTGAGGCCGATGTGGCGCACGTAGCCCTGCTTCACCATGTCGGCGATGGCGCCGATCGTGTCCTCGATGGGGACGGCGGGGTCGAGGCGCGCGGGACGGTAGACGTCGATGAAGTCGACGCCGAGGCGCCTGAGGGAGTAGGTGAGGAAGTTCTTGACCGCGGCGGGCCGCGCGTCGAAGCCGCCCCAGGCGCCGTCGGGGCCGCGCAGCGCGCCGAACTTCACCGACAGGAGCGCGCGGTCGCGGCGGCCGCGGAGCGCCCGGCCGATGAGCATCTCGTTGTGCCCCTGGCCGTAGAAGTCGCCGGTGTCGATCAACGTGATGCCGCGCTCGAGCGCCGCGTGGATGGTGGCGATGCTCTCGTCCTCGTCGGCTGCGCCGTACATGCCGGACATGCCCATGCAGCCGAGGGCGAGGGGAAACACCGATGGCCCGGTCGCGCCGAGCTTGCGCGGGGAGTGCGTCATGGACGCAAGCGTACGGCGCGCGATCGGATCGTCCAGTAGCCGGATGTGGTCAAACCTCCCACGAAAGTGCATGCGGGGCCGACCGTGCGATTGCAATCGCCGGATCCCGCGCGCAATGATTTGCGCCGCCAGCCGACAAAGCGAGCGCGCGCCGGCGAGGATCGAGGCGCCCCTGGAGCGAGGCGGACGCCGAGCGACCCGGCGCCCCGAGCCGGCGCGCGCGAGCGATGCAACAAGGGAGGTCGACCATGAGACGATGGCTCCTTGCTGTGGTGGTGCTGGGGACGGTGGCTGCGGGGGAACGCGCGGCGAAGGCGGGATACTACGTCGAGTACTACCGGGACAATCTGTTCCTCGGGCTCGCGTACCACCGGATCGGCTGTTTCACCGACTGGTACACCATTCAATCCAATCAGGACTACGACGGATTCACCAACAACCGCTATTGCTACGCGGGAAGCACGTCCGATTCGGTCCCGAACGGCAGCTGGTACGACTACCAGTACCTGTCGGCGGCGTTCTCGACGGCGCAGTCCCGGCTCGACGATTGCGGCGCGCGCACGAACGCCCGCTACGCGACGCCGAACTACGCCGCGCGATCCCTGAGCTGCAGTTACAACATCCTCACGAACTGCAACAGCGACTGCTGGATCCGCAAGTTCTCGAGCTGCCAGGGCTACCAAATTGGCATCGAGAGCCCCTGCTTCTGATCGGCGCCCGATCGCGCTGATCGCCGCGATCTCGGTGGGCATCGCGGCCGCCGGCGGGGTGCTGTGGTGGCGCACCCGCCAGGCCTCCGAGACGGCCGCGGAGAGCGCCGGGGCGGCCGCGCGGTCGGCCCCGCCCGCACCGGACC
>DATFWE010000257.1:0-22392 GCA_035259575.1 Haliangiales bacterium | reverse complement strand
GCGCTGGTGATCGGGTTCTTCGTCGGGCTCACCGACTATCTCGACGGCTACCTCGCGCGCAAGCAGGGGCCGACCGTGCTCGGCGGGCTCATGGATCCGCTGGCCGACAAGGTGTTCCTGGCGCTGGTGGTGCTGCCGTTCGCGCAGATGGGCCTGCTGCCCTGGTGGGCGACGGCGGCGCTGCTCCTGCGCGAGTTCCTCGTGACGGCGCTGCGCTCGTCGTTCGAGGTGAGGAAGCGCACGCTGCGCACGACCTACTTCGCCAAGGTGAAGACGTGGGTGCAGATGCTCGTCGTCATGTACCTCATGATCGTGGCGCTCGATCCGCCGGCATGGGTGCTGACCTGGCTCCTCGTCGGGCCGGCCGCGGGAGCGCTCGTCGCCGCGCTCGTCCTGGCCGTGCGCGGCCGCCTGTGGCGCGGACCGTGGCTGTTCTCGGGCATCTTCGCGGTGAGCGCCGCGCTGTTCCTCGCGTTCGGCGAGGCGACGTTCGTGACCGGGGTCATCGTGGGCACGGTCGCGATCACCTGGGCGAGCGGGCTCGACTACGTCGTGATCGGCGCGCGCGAGCTCCCCGGGGATCTGCACTGGTTCGACTTCGTGCGCATCTCGGGGGCGACCGCGCTGCCGCTCCTCGGCTGCCTCGTCCTCGCCCGCGTCGGGCTGCCGGGGCTGGTGTTCCCGTTGATCTGCGTGGAGCTCGCGCACGGCGGCCTCGACAACCTGCTCGCGCACCACGACGCGGCCGCGCCGGCGCGCGCCTGGGGCGCGCGGGTGCTCGCGTCCTCGGCGCTCCTTGCTGCCGGCGTGGTCGTCGCCCCGATCGTCTGTGTTTCCGGGGCGTTGGCCGTGAGCGGCGCGGCGACGGCGGTCGCTTTCTGGCGCAACCGAAAATATCTGCTTGGGGCTGTCGATTTCGCGCCGCCCCGTTCGACAGAAGGCAAGGAGGTTCCCCGATGAAATACATGCTGATCATTTACGACAACGAGAAGGTGTGGAACGACATGCCCGAGGCGCAGAAGGGGCAGCTCTTCGGCGAGTACATGTCGTTCACGGACGGGATCAAGAAGAGCGGCCATTACGTGTCCGGCGCGCCGCTTCAGCCGGTGAGCACCGCGACGTCCGTCCGCGTGCGCGAGGGCAAGACGCTCAAGACCGACGGCCCGTTCGCGGAGACGCGCGAGCAGCTCGGCGGCTACTACATGATCGAGGCGAAGGATCTCGACGAGGCGTGCAAGATCGCCGCGCGGATCCCGTCGTCCCGGATCGGGACGATCGAGGTTCGGCCGGTGATGGAGATCCCGGGCGCGTAGGCGAGCGTCGAGCGTACGCCTGTCCGGACAGCTGTCCGGCCCGCGCCCCGAAAATCGCCCGCATTTCCGCCGGATTCACCGGCACCGATCTTGAAAGCAAGCCCCTTCATGACCGCCGAACATCTCCTGCTCGAACGGCGGACGCCCCCGCGCGAAACGTCGCGCATGGCCTCGGTCCTCCGGTCGGCGGAGCTCCCCGCGGATCTGCTCTCGCGCGCCGTCGCTCATGTCCGCGTGCTGTGCATGATCCTCGGCGCGATCGCGATCATCTACGCGATCGTCACGGCGCTGATGCAGCTCGGCATCCTCGAGCCGCGCTTCGCCAACCCGCCCGAGGTACGGATGTGGACCAGGTGGTTCTACATCCTCGCCGGCGCCGCGCTCGTGCTCGCCACCGCGACGTTCGCCGCCACCCACCTGCGCGCGCTGTCGACCGACCGGATCCTCGCGCTCGGCACGGTCCTGCAGGTCCTTGGCGCGCTGTGCATCGCGACCGCCGAGACCCTGTCCGCCCCGCCGCAGTTCATCTACGGCGTCTCGTGGGTGTGCGTGTGGATCCTGAGCTTCAGCCTCGTCCCGACGACCGCCCGGCGCGCCGCCGTCGCCTCGCTCCTCGCCGCCACGATGGGTCCGCTGGGGCTGGCGATCAACGTCGCCCTCCAGCACGGCGTGTGGCCGACGGTGCAGTGGATGATCCTCACGTTCCTCCCCAACTACATCGCCGCGGCGATCGCCGTGCTCACCGCCCGCATGGTCCACCGCCTCGGCACCGACGTGAGTCGCGCCCGCCGCCTGGGCAGCTACCGCCTCGTCGAGCGCCTCGGCCAGGGCGGCATGGGGGAGGTGTGGAGCGCCGAGCATCAGTCGCTCATCCGCCCCGCCGCCGTCAAGCTCATCCGTTCCGACGTCACCGAGGGCCTGAGCTCGGGTGAGGCCGACAAGCTCCTGCGCCGCTTCCGGCGCGAGGTGCAGGCCACGTCGCTGCTCCAGTCGCCGCACACCGTCGCGGTGTACGACTTCGGCCAGACCCACGAGGGGACGGTCTACTACGTCATGGAGCTTTTGCGCGGCATCGACCTCGAGCGGCTGGTGCGCCGCTTCGGGCCGCAGCCCGCCGAGCGCGTCGTCCACCTGCTCATGCAGGGGTGTCACTCGCTCGCCGACGCCCACATGCACGGCCTCGTCCACCGCGACATCAAGCCGGCCAACCTCCACCTGTGCGTCCTGGGGCAGGAATACGACTTCGTCAAGGTCCTCGACTTCGGCTTGGTCCGCGACGCGGGGCGCGGCGCCGACGCCCGCCTCACCATGGTGGGCTCGGTGATGGGCACGCCGGCCTACATGGCGCCGGAGATGGCCGTCGACGGCCGCGCCGACGCGCGCTCCGACCTGTACTCGCTCGGCTGCGTCGCCTACTTCCTGCTCACGGGCGCGATGGTGTTCAGCGCCGACAAGGCGTTCAGGATGATGTCGGCCCACGCGACCGACATTCCCGACCCGCCGTCGCGCCGCACCGAGCTGCCCATCCCGCCGGAGCTCGAGGCGATCGTCATGTCGCTCCTCGCCAAGGACCCCGACGCGCGGCCGCAGTCGGCGGCCGAGCTGGCGAGCCGCCTCGAGGCCGTGCCGCTCCCCGCGCCGTGGACCCGCCAGCGCGCCGAGCAGTGGTGGCAGTCGCACCTCCCCCAGGTGATCCATCAGGCGGCGACGCTCCGCGCGGAGGTGGCGCTCCAGGGGTGAGGCCCCGTATGCTTGCGGCGTGGATCTCGACCGCGTCTTTCGGGATCACCGCGGCCACGCTCTCGCGACGTTGATTCGCCTGCTCGGCGACTGGGACGTCGCGGAGGAAGCGCTGCAGGACGCGTTCGAGGCGGCGCTCCTCCAGTGGCGCGACGGCGGCGTCCCCGACAACCCGACCGGGTGGCTGGTCAAGACCGCGCGGTTCAAGGGCATCGACCGCATCCGCCGGCGCGCGCGCCTGTCCGCGAAGGCGAAGGAGCTCGAGGCCGACCCGACGTATCTGCCCCCCGACGACCGGGACGAGCCCGAGCCCGACGACGACGACGCCGGCGCCGACGACCGGCTCAAGCTCCTCTTCACCTGCTGCCATCCCGCGCTCCAGCGCGACGCCCAGGTCGCCCTCACCCTGCGCACGCTGTGCGGCCTGTCGACCGACGAGATCGCGCGGGCGTTCCTCGTCCCGGCGCCCACGCTGGCGCAGCGCCTCGTCCGCGCCAAGGGGAAGATCGCCGCCGCCCGGATCCCCTATCGCGTCGCCCCGCGCGAGGAGTGGCCGGAGCGCCTCGACGCCGTCCTGTCGGTGGTGTACCTCGTCTTCAACGAGGGGTACGCGGCGACCGCCGGCGACGCGCTGGTGCGGCGCGACCTGTGCCGCGAGGCGATCCGGCTCGCGCGCCTTCTAACCGAGCTCCTGCCCGACGAGGGCGAGCCGATCGGGCTCCTGGCGCTCCTCCTCCTCCACGATTCGCGCCGCGACGCGCGCACCACGGCCGGCGGAGACATCGTCCTTCTCGAGGACCAGGACCGGAGCCGCTGGGATCGGGCGGAGATCGCCGAGGGCCTCGCGCTGACCGAACGGGCGCTCGGTCACCGGCCGCCCGGTCCGTACGCCCTCCAGGCCGCGATCTCCGCGCTCCACGCCGAGGCGCCGCGCCCCGGCGACACCGACTGGTCCCAGATCCATCTTCTCTACGACGAGCTGCGGCGCCGCGCGCCGTCGCCGGTCGTCGAGCTCAACCACGCGGTCGCGGTCGCCATGGCGCAGGGTCTCGAGCGCGGGCTGGCTCTCCTCGACGGCCTTGCCGGCGTCCCCGAGCTGCGCGCCTACCATCTCCTCCCGGCGGCGCGCGCGGATCTGCTGCGCCGCCTCGGCCGGTACGCCGAGGCCGCCGACGCCTACCGCGAGGCTCTCGCGCTGGTGGGCAACGAGCCCGAGCGGCGCTTCCTCCTGTCGCGCCTCGACGCTATCATCGCGGCGTGCGCGCCCTCACCTACGTAGGCCCCGAGAAGCTGGAGTGGCGCGAGGCGCCGGACCCGCGCGTCGCCGGCGCGGCGCAGGCGGTGGTCCGGCCGATCGCGGCCACGCCGTGCGACCTGGATCGCGCGATCATCATGGGTCGCACGCCGGCGGTGCCGCCGTTCGTCCTGGGTCACGAATGCGTGGCCGAGGTCGTGGACGTCGGCGACGGCGTGCGCGGCGTCGCGGTCGGCGATCGCGTCGTCGTCCCCTGGCACCTGTGCTGCGGCGCCTGCGACCGCTGCCTCCGCGGGCTGACCGCGCACTGCGCGGCGTTCCCGCAGTACGCGATGTACGGCACGAACTTCGGCGGCGACTACGGCGGGTTCCTCGCCGACCTCGTGCACGTGCCGTTCGCCGACGCGATGCTCGTGCCGCTGCCGGCGGGCGTGCCGCCCGAGCGCGCGGCCCCCGCGTCGGATAACCTCACCGACGCGTGGCTCGCCGTCGCCGGCCCGCTGGAGAAGTACCCGGGCGGGCCCGTCCTCATCGTCGGCGGCGCGGGATCGATCGGCCTTTACGCCGTGGAGCTGGCCCGCACGGCCGGCGCCCGGAGCGTCGACTACGTCGACCGGTCGCCCGACCGCCTGGCGCTGGCCGAATCGCTCGGCGCGCGCGCGATCCCGCGCGACGCGGCGGTCCGCGCGACCTATCCGGTCGTGGTGGACGCCAGCGGCAACCCCACCGAGCTTCTCAAGGCGGTCCGCGCCGTGGCGCCGGGCGGCATCTGCACCTCGACCGGCATCTTCTTTCTCGACACGCCGCTCCCCCTTTTCGACATGTACCTCAAGGACGTGACCTTCCGGACCGGGCGCCCGAACGTGGGCCCCCACATCGGAAAGGTGCTGGCCCTGCTGGCCGCGGGCCGAATCCATCCCGAAAACCTAGGCGAAACGGCACCCTGGGAGGACGCCATCGAGGTATTGCGCACGCGCCGGCTCAAGCCGGTCCTGATGCGATCCCCCTCGTGATCCTGGAGGCCGCGCCAGGGAAGAGATCCCTCATCGACCGCGCCGGCCATTTCTCAAGCCCCCAAGATCATTTTCGCGGCCGGCGGCACCGTTTTTGCTCACAGGCTGTGGACAGCGGAGGCTGCGGTGCCGAAAATACTCGTGATCGAGGATAACCCGGTGACGCGCAAGATGGTGCGCGCGGCGCTGACGCGTGACGGATTCCAGGTCGAGGAAAGCGGCAGCGCGCAGGCCGCGATCCAGGCCGCCCTGAAGACGCAACCCGATCTGATCCTGCAGGATCTCGTCCTTCCCGACATGAGCGGGTTCGAGCTCCTCGGTCGCCTGCGGGCGCAGCCGGGCTGGACCGACAAGCCGATCGTGGCGCTGACGGGCCTCACGGATCAGGAGCACCTCCGCGGCGCCGGTTTCACCGACGTCCTCATCAAGCCGGTCGAGCCGTCGCGGCTCGTCCGCTCGGTGCGCTCCCACCTCGCCCGCCCCGTCCTGGCGCGCGGCACCGACCCCGAGAACCGCCGCCACCTGCTCCTCGTGGACGGCGACGCCACGCGCCTCGGCGCGCTGCAGATCCACTTCCGCCGCCTCGGCTTTCTCGTCACCCCCGCCAGCGACGGGATGGAGGCGCTCGCCCTGGCGCGCGCCTCACGGCCGGACGTGATCGTCGCCGACATCCTGGTGCCGCAGCTGTCCGGGTTCGAGCTGCTCCGCGCCGTGCGCGAGGACGTCGAGATCGCGCGCCTGCCGGTCATCCTCGTCACGCCGACGTTCTTCTCCAAGGCCGATCGCGACCTCGCCGACGATCTCGGCGCGATCACGATCCGCCGCACGCCGGACATGGAGCCGCTCGTCGCCGCCGTCGAGTCGGCGGCCGTGCGCCCGGCGCCGCCTTCCGCGTCGCCGACGGAGTACCACCGCCAGCTCACGTCGGCGGAGAAGCACGACGGCTTTCCGCGCGAGCTCACCCGCACCCAGCGCGTCCACCAGGCCACGCTCACCATGCTCGCCGCGCTCGCCGGCGTCGCCGAGCGCAAGCGCGCGCTCGACGAGGTCCTGCGCGAGGTCCTGACCTCGCTCCTCGACGCCTGCGGCCTCGCCAGCGGCGCCGTCTATCTCGCCGATCGCAACGGCGCGCTGCGCCTGCGCGCATCGGGCGGGTTCACCGTCGCGAACGAGGCGCATCTGCCCGCGTTCTGGGGCCACCTTCACTTCCTGCGCAACGTCATGGCGCGGGGGGAGCCGATCGCGTACCGCGCGCCCGGCCCGTCCGACCGCGTCGCGGAGCTCCTGCGCCGGTCCGGGGCGGAAGCGCTGTTGCTCGCGCCGCTCATCCTCGACGGCAACCGCCTGGGCATGCTCGTGTTCGCCGCGTCCGGCCCCGAGCTGCCCGACGACTGGGTCGCGCTCGCCAAGTCGGTCTCGCTCCCCATCGCCCAGGCGGTCGCGGTCGCCCGTGCCGTCGAGGGCCTGCTGGCATCGGAGCTACGCTTCCGCGGCGTGGCCGACACCGCGGCGGACGGGATGGTCGTGGCCGACGAGGACGGCAACATCCTCTACCTCAACGCGAAGGCGGAGCAGCAGCTGGGGCTCCTGTCGATCGACGCGCGCGGCCGGCTGGTGCGCGAGGTCATGCCGTTCGTCGACGCGAAGCCGGGCAACTGGCGCGGCGTGGTGCACACGCGCGACGGCCGCCGCGTTCCCATCGAGGTGGAGACGCGCGTCCTCCCCGGGGCGAAGGAGATCCTCCACTGCCTGCATGACCTGTCGCACCGCGAGACCGCCCGGCGCGTCCCGAACGTGGTCGGCCGGGTGACCTAGGACCTGCAGGACGTTTATCGGCTCCTAGGACCCCAGCGCCGCCGCCACGATCGCCTGCGCCTCGGCGACGATGCGGCGGAGGTGGGCGTCGTCGTGGAAGCTTTCGGCGTAGATCTTGTAGATGTCCTCCGTCCCCGAGGGGCGGGCCGCGAACCAGCCGTTTTGGGCGACGACCTTGAGCCCGCCGATCTCGGCGTCGTTGCCGGGCGCGCGGGTGAGGATGGCGCGGATGGGTTCGCCGGCGAGCTCGCGCGCGGCGACGGCCTGGGGAGAAAGCTTCTTCAGGCGCGACTTCTCAGCCGGCGTCGCCGGCGCGTCGATGCGCACGTAGACGGGCGCGCCCAGCTCGCGCGTGAGCTCCGCATAGTGCCACGACGGGTCCTTGCCGGTGCGGGCGAGGATCTCGGCGGCGGCGAGGTCGAGGATGATGCCGTCCTTGTCGGTCGTCCAGGCGCCGCCGTCGCGGCGCAGGAACGACGCCCCCGCGCTCTCCTCGCCGCCGAAGCCGAGGCTGCCGTCGAGCAGGCCGTCGACGAAGTACTTGAAGCCGACGGGCACCTCGACGAGGCGCCGCCCGAGCTTCTCGGCGACCCGGTCGATGAGCGCGCTCGACACCAGCGTCTTGCCCACGCCGGCCGCCGGCGTCCACCCGCGCGCGCGGAACAGGTAGTCGATCGCGGCGGCGAGGTAGTGGTTCGGGTTCATGAGCCCGCCGCCGGGGGTGACGATGCCGTGGCGGTCCGAATCGGCGTCGTTGCCGAACGCGATGTCGAAGCGATCCTTGATGCGCAGCAGGTTCGCCATCGCGTACGGCGAGGAGCAGTCCATGCGGATCTTGCCGTCGTGGTCGAGCGGCATGAACCCGAAAGTGGGATCGAGGACGGGGTTCACGACGGTGATGTCGAGGCCGTACGCCGCCGCGATCGGCTCCCAGTAGCGCAGGTTGGAGCCGCCGAGCGGGTCCACGCCGATGTGCACGCGCGCATCGCGGATGACGTCCATGTCGATGACGTGGGCGAGGTCTTGGACGTAGGGGCCGATGAAGTCGTACGTCGCCATGCCCGGCGCGCGCACCGCTTCGTCGTAGGGCACGCGGCGGCCGCCGCCGCCGAGGAGCTCGTTGGCGCGGTCCTCGATCCACTTGGTGACGCCGACGTCGGCGGGCCCGCCGTTCGGCGGGTTGTACTTGATGCCGCCGTCCTCGGGTGGGTTGTGCGACGGCGTGATGACGATGCCGTCGCCGATGCGGGCGTCGCGGCCGCGGTTCCAGGTGAGGATGGCGTGGGAAATGACGGGCGTGGGCGTGTCGCCGTCGTCGGCGGCGTAGCGGACCTCGACGCCGTGGGCGGCCAGGACCTCGAGCGCGGTGCGCTGCGCCGGCGCGGACAGGGCGTGGGTGTCCTTGCCGAGGAACAGCGGGCCGGAGATGCCCTGGGCGGCGCGGTGCTCACACACGGCTTGGACGACGGCCACGATATGGGCCTCGTTGAAGCTGCGGCGCGCCGCCGAGCCGCGGTGGCCCGACGTGCCGAAGCTCACCCGTTCCTGGGGGTTCGTGGGATCGGGGCGCTCGCGGGCGTAGCGGGCGCGCAGGTCGGCCACGTCGATGAGCTCGGATGGATCCGCCGGCTGTCCGGCGCGCGGGTGGAGGGCCATCGGTCACCCCGCGAGCGCGCGGCGCGCGACCTGGAGGTAGTCGACCTCGCTGACCAGGCCGACCGGAACGTGCTCGCCGTCGACGACCGGGACCGCGCCGACGCCGTGCTCGAGGAGGAGGTCGAGCGCCCCGACCGCCGGAGCTTCCGGCCGGACGGTAAAGAGGCGCCGGGTCATGTACTCCTTGACCGAGTGGTGGTGGTCGGCGTCGGCGACGCGCATGAGATCGCCGCGCGACAGGATGCCGGAGAGCCGCCCGGCGGCATCGACGAGGAGCACGTGCCGCACGTTGGCGAGCTTCATCTGCGCCTCGACCATGCCCATCTCCGCCGTCTCCTCGGGGAGGGTCACCGGCCGGCGCATGAGGTCCTTGACCAGGGTCATGGCATGCCTCCGCGGGCTAGTGTACTCGGTCCGGCGCGCGACACGCTCCTAACGCCGCCGTTTCCGCGCGGCCACCGACGGCTTGGCGCCGGCCGGCTGCTGGTAGCAGGGGAGCTGGTGGTTGCGGTGCATGTCGAAGATGACCGAGGTCTCGCAGTGATCGACCTCGGTGCGGGTGGCGAACCTCTCCACGATGAGGTCGCGCGCGTGGTGGATGTCGCGCACCGCGATGTGCACGAGCAGGTCGTTGACGCCGCTCACGTGAAACACCGTCAGCACCTCGGGCATCGCCAGCATCGTCGCGTACAGCGAGCGGAACGCCTCGCGCGAGTGCTTGACCAGCCGGATCGCCACCAGCGCCTCCAGGCCGATGCCCAGCGCCGCGGCGTCGACGTCGGCGTGGGAGCCGCGCAGGACGCCCGCGCGGGTCAGGGTCCGGACCCGCTCCAGGCAGCTCGACGGCGCCATCCCGATCCGGGCGGCGAGCTCCTTGTTGGCCAGACGAGCATCATTCTGCAAAGCCGACAGTATTTCGAAGTCGATTCGGTCGAGGGCCATCACCGACCTCCTTTGTCCGAAATACATTCGATGGATCCGACACCTCGGCGCAAGCATAAGTCGACGCATGTCGAATGCCGCGCTGGACGCCCTGTGCCGTCGGATCGAGGACTGGGAGCGGCGGGTCCGCGATCGACCCGTCTCGCCCCGTATGTCGGACGAGACCCTCCGCGCGCGCCTCGACCGTTACGACTTCGTCCGCCCCCGCGCCCTCGAGGAGATGGTGGTGGACATCGCCGACCTCCTCGAGCAGGCCAATATGCACACCACCCACCCGCGTTACTTCGGGCTGTTCAATCCGGGGGTGAAACGCGCCGGCGTCGTCGCCGACACCCTCGCCGCGGCCTACAACCCGCAGGTCGGCGCGCGCTGGCACGCCCCGGCGACCGGGGACATCGAGCAGAGGACGCTCGATCATCTTCGCAAGCGGATCGGTTACCCGGCGGGGGAGACCAGCGCGAGCTTCACGACCGGCGGCTCCGAGGCCAACCTGGTCGGGGTCCTCGCGGGTCTGTCCCGCGCGTGTCCCCGCCACGCCGACGAGGGGCTCGCCGGGATCCGGCCGGTCTTCTACGCCTCGGATCAGGCGCACGACTCGTTCGTCAAGATCGCCCACATCACCGGCCTGGGCCGGCGGGCCTTCCGGCGCGTTCGTTCCGACGCCCGCCGCCGGCTCGACGTCGAGGATCTCCGCCGCGCCATCGCCCGCGATCGCGCCGCCGGCCTCGCGCCGTTCCTCGTCGTGGCCACGGTCGGCACCACCGCCTCCGGCGCGATCGATCCGGCCGCCGAGCTGGCCGACGTCTGCCGCGCGGAGGGGCTATGGCTCCATGCCGACGCGGCCTGGGGCGGCCTCGCCCTCCTGTCCGACGCGCTCCGCCCGCACGTCGCCGGCGTCGAGCTCGCCGACTCGATCACCTGGGACGCCCACAAGTCGCTGCCGGTGCCGATGGGAGCCGGCATGTTCTTCTCCCGCTGGCCGCGCCACGCCGAGGCCGCCTTCGCGGTGACGACCGCCTACATCCCCGACCATGACGAGGTCGCCAACTACCAGCGGACGATCCAGTGGTCGCGCCGCTCGATCGGGATGAAGGTGTTCTTCACCCTGGCCGAGCTGGGGCAGGCGGGGGTCGCGGCCATGATCGACCACCAGGCGGCGATGGGGCGGTTGCTCCGCGAGGAGCTCGCGGCCGCCGGCTGGCGCGTCACCAACGATTCGCCTCTGCCCCTCGTCTGCTTCGCGCGCGATGGGGTCCGCGCCGATGCCGTCGCCCGCGCGGTCTGCGACGAGGGCGTGGCCTGGATCTCCGACGTCCGCCTCGCCGACGGCAACCACTGGCTGCGCGCCTGCATCACCCATCACGAGACGTCGCCGGAGGACGTCCGCTTGATGGTCGCGGCGGCGAATCGCGCGGCGAGGGCGGCCCGCGGCGCCTAACCGACGACCTGGTTCCGCCCGTTCCGTTTCGCGCGGTACAGGTTCTCGTCGGCTTCCTTGATGAACGATTGCAGGTCGGTGGGCTTGCCCTCCACGGTGGCTACGCCCACGCTGATCGTGACCGGCAGCTTGTCGCCCTCGAACTCGAACGGCTCGCGCGCCACGATCTGGCGCAGCTGCTCGCCGAACTCCAGCGCGCCCGTGCGCCCCGTCTCGGGCAGCACCGCCGCGAACTCCTCGCCCCCGTACCGCGCCAGAAGCTCTTCCCGGCGGATGCGGTTGAACATCCTCCGCGCCAGCTCCTTGAGCACGTAATCGCCGGTCAGGTGCCCATGCTGGTCATTGATGTTCTTGAAATGGTCGATGTCGAACATCACCAGCGACAGCGGCCGGCCGTAGCGCTGGCAGCGCGCCATCTCGCGGTCGAGGAACTCGAGGAAGAACCGCTTGTTGTGGACGCCGGTGAGGCCGTCCACGATGGTCATGCGATAGATCTCCTCGTGGTACGACATCTCCACGTTGGCGCCGGTCAGAAACTTGAAGATCGCCGCGCCGATCTTGAGGAAATCGCCGTCGCGCAGCGACGCTTGCTGGATGGGGTGGTCGTTCACGTACGACCCATTGGTGGAGCCGAGATCCTCCACGACGTACGTCACGCCGTCGGGGCGGTACACGCGCGCGTGACGGCGCGACACCGAATCGCGGTCCACCTGAATGTCGCAATCGGCCCCTCGCCCGAGGATGAACTCCGGACGATCGAGCGGGAATCGCTTGCCCATGTCGGGCCCCGGCGGATAGATGAGGACGAGACACGCCGCATCGTTCGCGCCGTCGGATTTGTACGACTGCACCTTGGTGATGCGTGTCTTCCACTCACTCAATGCCGCACGCCGTCCCTGCCGTTTTCTCTATGTATTCTCGACTGCTAAAGACTGTCAAGGTACGCCAAAGTGTGATAGGTCCGCCAGGATGACGGGCGAACCGTTCCGGCTCGACGGAGACGACCGGGGAGTCCTCCTTCTGCACGGCTTCGCCGGGTCGCCGTTCGCGGTGCGCCCGCTGGGCGAAACGCTCCATGCCCGCGGCTTCACGGTGGCCGCGCCGCTCCTTCCCGGTCACGGCGACACGCCGGCCGCGCTCGATGCCACCGCCTGGCGGGACTGGCTCGCCGCCGCCGGCGCGGCCCTCGGCGCCTTGCGCCGACGCTGCCGCTCGGTCGGTGTGGCCGGCCTGTCGATGGGCGGCCTTCTCACGCTTCGCCTGGCCCAGACGGACCCCGATCTCAAGGCGATCGCGGTGATGGCGGTGCCGCTGTGGCTCTCCTTCCCCGTCCGCACCACGGTGCGCGCGCTCGCCGCGCTCGGCGCGCTCTCCGGGACTTTCCCCGTCCTGCCGAACTTCGGCGGCTCGGACATCCGGGACCCGGAGATGAAGCGCATCTATCCGTCCCCGGCGGGCTTTCCGGCGCGCGCAGTCGCGAGCCTCCTCGACTTCATGCGCGAGGTCCGGCGCGACCTCCCCCGCGTCCGCACTCCCGCGCTCGTGATCCACAGCGACCACGATCACACCGCTCCCCCGCATTCGGCGCGCGAGATCGTCCGCCGGATCGCGAGCCCCGACAAGAAGCTCGTGCGCCTCCCCAGGTCGTTCCACATCGTGACGCTCGATGTCGAGCGCGATCGCGTTGCCGCCACGGTCGGCGACTTCTTCCAGGATAGGATGTGAGCCATGCGAACCGTCGTCGCCATCGATCAGGGCACCACCGGCTCGACCGTGCTCGTCCTCGACGAGAAGCTCGCGCTCCTCGGCAAGGCCAACCGCGAGTTCCCCCAGATCTACCCCCAGCCCGGCTGGGTCGAGCACGACCCGGAACAGATCTGGGGCTCGGTCCTGGCCGCGCTGCGCGACGCGCTGGCCGAGGCGCACGTGCCGCGCGACAGCGTCGCCGCGGTGGGCGTCACCAACCAGCGCGAGACGTCGCTCTTGTGGGACAAGCGCACCGGCGAGCCGGCGCGGAGCGCCATCGTGTGGCAGGACCGCCGCACCGCGGGGATGTGCGAGGAGCTCAAGCAGAAGGGACACGAGCCACGCGTGCGCGAGCTCACCGGACTGGTCCTGGATCCTTACTTTTCGGGCACGAAGCTGCGCTGGATGCTCGACGACGGGCACCGCGCCGGCGCCGAGGCGGGGACGCTCGCGTTCGGCACCGTCGACTCCTTCCTGGTGCACCGCCTCACCGGGGGGCGCGTCCACATCACCGATCCCTCCAACGCCTCGCGCACGCTGCTGTTCGGGCTGCGCTCCCTCGCCTGGGAGGACGAGCTCCTCGCGCTCCTCGCGGTGCCGCGCGCCTGCCTCCCCGAGGTGCGCGGGTCGGCGGAGGTCTACGGCACCACCCGCGGCGTCGCCGGTCTGCCCGACGGCATCCCGGTCGCGGGCATCGCCGGCGATCAGCAAGCGGCCCTCTTCGGCCAGGCGTGCTTTTCTCCCGGTGACGCCAAGTGCACGTTCGGCACGGGAGCGTTTCTCCTCCTCAATACCGGCGCGCAGCCGGTCGCATCGCGCCACGGCCTGCTCACGACGGTGGCGTGGCGGATCGGCGACGAGGTCGCGTACGCGCTGGAGGGGTCCGCGTTCATCGCCGGCGCGGTCGTGCAGTGGCTCCGCGACGGGCTCGGAATCATTCGCTCCGCCGCAGAGGTCGAGGTGCTCGCCGCGTCGGTCCCCGACTCCGGCGGCGTCGTCCTCGTGCCGGCGCTCGCCGGCCTGGGCGCCCCGCACTGGCGCCCGCATGCGCGCGGCATCATCGCTGGGCTCACCCGCGGCTCGACCGCGGCGCACGTCGCGCGCGCCGCGCTCGAGGGCGTCGCGCTGCAGAACGTCGACATCCTTCGCGCCATGGAGGCGGACGGCGGCAACCTCGCGCTCCTCAAGGTCGACGGGGGGGCGGCGGCGAACGACTTGCTCATGCAGTTCCAAGCTGACGTCCTCGGCGTGCCGATTTCCCGGCCTTCCATACTCGAAACGACCGCCCTAGGCGCAGCATTCCTCGCCGGGCTGGGCGCGGGCGTGTGGGAATCCAAGCAAGAGATTCTGGGGACTTGGCGCGAGAACCGGCGATTTCTGCCCCGCATCGACGCGACCGAGCGCGAGGCCCATCTGGCACGCTGGCACACCGCGGTCGAAAAGACCTGACAAAGGGAAGATTCACCAGCGGCGGGCCGTACTAGGTAAAAACCGCCACCAGGTGAGAAGCACCAACCGGTGGCGGACGCCACCACCTCCCCCCCGATCACCTTCCACGAAATCATTGGTGTTTCGCGTGGCATGCTTCCTGTACTGCGGGGTGGGCATGGCGCTTCTCGCTCACCGTCACGTCCTTATGCCCCGCGAGTGGTCCGACGCCGAGCTGCTTCGCCGCACGCTGCGCCGGGAGGACACCGCCTGGCGGGAGCTGGTGCGCCGCTTTCGCTCCCTCATCTACCGTTGTGTCACCAAGGTGATCGGCCGCTACGAGAGCATCTTGTCGAGCGCCGACGCGGACGAGGTCTACGGCGAGGTTCTGGTGGCGCTGGTGCGCGACGACATGCGCAAGCTCCGCCTCTACGACGCGCGCCGCGGGACGAAGCTGTCGTCGTGGCTCGGCATGATCTCGACCAACACCGCCTACGATTTCCTGCGCCACTCGGCGCGCCGGCCCGCGCTCGACCGCATCGATGGCGTGCCCGAAGTCGACTCGTTCGAGCCGAGCCCGCTCGAGAACGTGCTCGAGGAGGAGCGCCGGGGCGAGCTCAACCAGCTCCTCGCGGACTACTCGGACAAGGACCGGACGTTCGTGTCGCTCTACTACGCGCACGGCCTCGACGCGGAAGAGGTCGCCGGCGAGATGGGGATCAGCGTGAAGACGGTCTACTCCAAGAAGCACAAGCTGCTCGCGCGCCTGCAGCGGACGCTCTCGCCCCTTTGCGCCGCGGCGTGATCCGCGAGGGCAAGCCGCTCACCATCGGCGACGTGCAGGACCTGCAGCTCAGCCTCTACCACACGATGAAGCAGCAGGAGATGAACGAGGATCCCGAGCGGAAGCGCCGCGACGGCCAGATCGTCACCAAGGACTGGGAGCTCGAGGAGTACAACCAGGCGCAGAAGCTCCATCTGTGATCTGGACCTGAAGCCTGAAGCCTGAAGCCAGAGGCCTGATCTGGCAGCCGCGGCGGGGGCGGGGTAGCCTTCCGGCCATGACGCGCCACCACGCCTTGGCCATCGTCCTCGCCCTCGCCGCGCTGCCGGTCGGCGCGGCGACGCCCGCCGCCGTCACGCCCGACGTTCCCACCGGAGCGGCGGCCGCCCGCGATGCGGAGCTCGCCAAGCTCGCCGCGCCCATCGTGGATGCCTTCACCAACACGGCGCCGTCGTTCACCCCGGACGGCAGGAAGGTGGTGTTCCTGTCCGCGCGCGACGGGATGCCCCAGCCCTACGTCGCCGACGCGGCCCGGCCCGACGCGCCCGCCGCGCGGCTGGCGACGCTCAAGCAGCGCGTCGGCGCCGTCCGCCCCACGCCCGACGGGAAATACGTCCTCTTCACGTCGGACGTCGGCGCCGACGAGAACTGGTCGATCTATCGCGTGACCATCGACGGCAAGGACCTCAGCGAGCTCACCCCCGGCGAGACGCTGAACCGCGACGCGCCCATCGTCGCGCGCGGCGCGCCGGGCATGCTGTACTACTCCGCGCGGAAGGTGTCCGCGCCGGCGTCGACGCTCTATGCGCTCCCCGTGGCCGGCGGCACGCCGAAGCGGATCTTCGGCTCGCCGCAGCCCGGGGCTCTGGAGGACGTCGACGCCGCGGGCAAGCGGGCGCTGTGGCGCCGCTTCCCGTCGCGCACCGAGAACTACGTGGACGTGGTGGATCTGGCCACCGGGCAGGCCAAGGTGGCGTACCCCACCGCGGGCCTGCCGGTCGCCATCATGGCCGCGCACTTCTCGTCCGACGGGACGCGCGTGCTGGTGAGCACCGACGGCGGCGGCGAGCGCGCGCTCATCGTGGCGGTCGACGTCCGGTCAGGGAAGGAGCTCGCCCGCTACGTCGAGGCCAAGCGGCCGACCGGCTCGATCAACGATCTCGAAGTCAGCCCGAAGGGCGACCGCGTCGCGGTGAAGGTCAACGCCGGCGACCACGACGAGGTGCGCCTCCTCGACGCGCGCAAGCTCGACGTCGTCGCCGACGTGGCGCTTCCGCTCGGCTCGGGGACGCTCGGCCGCTTCTCCGAGGACGGAAGGCGCGTGACGCTCACCTGGTCGACGCCCGCCGCGCCGACCGACATCCACGCCATCGACGTCAAGTCGGCCAAGGCGGCGCCGCTGCGCGCCGAGGCCCGCCCGTCGGCCGAGCTGGCGCCGGTCGACGTCAAGATCGACGAGGTCAAGGCGTTCGACGGCCAGAGCATCCCGGTCCTCGTGTACCTCCCCGCCGGGCTGCCGGCCGGCAAGAAGCTGCCCACGATCGTCAACTACCACGGCGGTCCGGCGGGCGTGTCGGCGGTCAGATGGTTTCCCGTGGCGCGGTTCTTCCTGTCGCTCGGCTACGCCTGGGTCGAGCCGAACGTGCGCGGCTCGAGCGGGTTCGGGCGCGCGTACGAGATGGGCGACAACGGGCCCAAGCGACTCGACGCGTTCAAGGACATCGAGGCGACCGGGCGCTGGGCGGCCGCGCAGCCGTGGGCCGACAAGGACCGCCTGGTCATCTTCGGCGGCAGCTACGGCGGATACACCGTCCTGGTGGGCATGACGCGCATGCCCGACCTGTGGCGCGCGGGCGTCGACCTCTTCGGCGTCGTCAACCTGCGGACGTTCCTCCAGACCACCAGCGGCCTGATCCGCGAGGTATTCAAGGTCGAGTTCGGCGACCTCGACAAGGACGGGGCGTTTCTGGACTCGATCTCCCCCATTACCGACGTCGCCAAGATCGCCCGGCCGCTGTACGTGTACGCCGGCGCGAACGATCCGCGCGTCCCGCGCCCGGAGTCGGATCAGATCGTCGCGGCGGTGCGCGCCCGCGGCCTCCCCGTCGAGTACCAGGTCGCCGACGACGAGGGCCACTCCCTGGCGCGCCGCGCGACGCTCCTGACGTTCCTGTCACGTTCTGCCCGGTTCCTGGAAACCCACCTCGCCAAGCCGGCCAAGACGCAGTAGCCTGCGCGCATGAAGGTCGCCGTCCTGACCCTCGCGGTCGCGGTCTGGGGCGGCGCCTGCGCCGCGCCGGCCGCCGGCGTGGCCCCGGCGCCGCCGAAGCCGCCCGCGAACGCCATGCACCTGTATTACCTGGCGCTCCTCCGTCGCGGGCCCACGTGGAGCGCGGAGAAGACGCCGGAATCGGTGCGCCTCAGCGAGGGTCACATGGCCAACATCCACGCCATGGCCGCGGCGGGGAAGCTGGTCGTCGCGGGTCCATTCGACGTGCCCGCCGCCGACCTGCGCGCCCTCGCCGGCATCTTCATCTTCGACGTGCCCACGCTCGAGGAGGCGCAGCAGCTCGTCGCCGGCGATCCCGCGGTGCAGGCCGGCCGGTTCACCGTCGAAATCCTGCCCTGGTGGTCGACGGAGGGGCTGGGCTACCGCACCGCGCCCGACCCGCCGCCCCACTGATCGTCTGCTCCCCTTGTATTCATAGGGGAAGGCCGTAGACTGGCGGCGATGACCCGCCAGATGGACGTCCTCAAGGGAACGCTCGACCTCATGATCCTGAAGGGGCTGTCGTGGGGGCCGACGCACGGCTACGGCCTCGCCCGGTGGATCCGCAGCACGACGCAGGGGGCGCTCGAGATCGACGACGGGGCGCTCTACCCGGCGCTGCACCGTCTGGAAGACCGCGGGTGGATCTTCTCCGCGTGGGCGACGACCGAGAACAACCGTAAGGCCAAGTACTACCAGCTCACCGCCGACGGGCGGCGCCAGCTCCGCACCGAGGTGACGGCGTGGCAGAAATTCGCCGAGGCGATGCACAGGATCGTCGCGGCCGCGACGGCCCCGGTGGGATCGCAATCATGACCCGGCGTGGCGCCTGGCGGCGGCTCCTCCGCCTGGGCCGCCCCGATCCCGCCGCCGACATCGACGCGGAGATCGAGTCGCACCTCGCCCTGCAGATCGACGATCTCATGGCCGAGGGCTGGAGCCGGGAGGCCGCGCGCGACGAGGCGCTGCGCCGGTTCGGCGACCGCGGGCGCGCCGAGCGGGAGGTGCTGGCGGTGCACGCCCGGAGGGAGGCGACGATGCGTCGGACGGAATACCTGCGCGGCCTGGCCCACGACCTCCGCCTGGCGCTGCGCCACCTGCGCCGGCGGCCGGCGTTCACGCTGATCGCGATCCTGGTGATCGCGCTCGGTATCGGCGCCGGAAGCGCCGTGTTCGCGGTGGTGGACGCGGCGCTCCTTCGCCCGCTGCCGTTCGCCCGCGCCGACGAGGTCGTGTGCCTGTGGGACCAGCAGGACGAGCAGACCGGGCTGCCCCTGTCGTTTCCCGAGTTCCGCGACTGGGAGCGCGACGGCGACACCTTCCTCGCCGCGCTCGCGGCGATCGACGGCGCGGGCGTCCGGCTCAAGACCGAGACGGGCTGGGACCTGGTGGAGGCGGCGCGCCTGGCCGGCGATCCGCGCGGCGTGTTCGGGGTCGACCCGCTCATCGGGCGCTGGTTCACGCCCGAGGAGATGAAGACGCAGGCCAGGGTCGTCCTCCTCGACGAGAAGATGTGGCGCGAGCGCTTCGGCGCGAGCTCGGACGTCATCGGGACCCAGCTCCCGCTCGGACAGGGATCGTTCACGATCGTCGGCGTCCTGCCGAGCCGCGCGAAGCTGTTCCGCGGCCCGGCGGGCGCGAACGTCTCGCTGTGGCTGATCAAGAACGAGGGGCCGACGACCGACCGGGGCCTGCACTTCCTCGGCGTCGTCGGACGCCTGCGCCCCGGCGTGACGTTCGAGCAGGCGCAGGCGGCGACGCGGGTCGTGGCCGATCGCCTGAAGGCGTCGAAGGTCACCGAGCACGGCATGGGCATCCAGCGGGCGCGCGACGCGCTCATCGGCGATACGCGGCCGGTCCTGGGCGTGCTCGCCGTCGCGGCGCTGTTCGTGCTCCTCATCGTGTGCGCGAACCTCGCCAGCCTGTTCGCGTCGAAGTTCCTGGAGCGCGGGCGCGAGCTCGCCGTGCGCGTGGCCCTGGGGGCCGGCCGCGGCCGGCTGGTGCGGCTCGTCGTCACCGAGAGCCTGGTCGTCGGGCTCGCCGGAGGGGCCGTCGGGCTGGTCCTGGCCCAGGCGATGATCGAGGTGACGCGGGCGGCGGCGCGGCGGGCCGGCGCGCTCGCGCCCTCGTCGAGCGCCGACGCGCGCGTCGTGGCGTTCACGCTCGCGACCTCGCTCGCCGTCGGGGTCGCGTTCGGCCTCCTCGCCGCGCTGCGGGCGACGCGCGTCGATCCGGCCGCGGCGCTCAAGGACGGCGAGCGCGGCACGACCGGCGGCCGCGGCGGCGCGCGGCGCCGCAAGCTCCTCGTCGCCTTCCAGATCGCGGTGAGCTTCGTCCTCGTCGCCGGCGCGGGGCTGCTGCTGCGCAGTCTGGCCCACATGCTGGGCGAGGACCCCGGCTTCGACCCCCACGGCGTGCTCGCCGCGCGCATCCTCCTCGCCGACCAGCGCTTCGAGGACGACGCGCCCAAGCGCGCGTTTCTCGTGGAGCTCGATCGGCGGCTCGCCGCGCTGCCCGGCGTGACGGCCGCGAGCGCGGCGACGGAGCTCCCCCTCGACGGCGGGGACACCAACGGCTCGTTCGCCATCGTGGGGCGGGAGGAGCCCGGTCGGCCGGATCTGCAGTCGAAAAAGCGCGTCGTAGGGCCCGGCTACTTCGCGGCGATGGGCATCCCCGTCCTCGCCGGCCGTGCCTTCCGCGACGGCGACCGCGACGGCGCCCCCGACGTGGTGATCATCAGCGAGGCGTTGCGGCGGGCGCACTGGCCGAACGAGGATCCGGTGGGGAAGCGCGTGCGCTTCTCATGGGGGCCGGGCGACGTGGAGGAGATCGTCGGCGTGGTGGGGGACGTGCGCCACGACGGCCTGAACCGCCCCGTCGACGGGATCATGTACCGGCCGATGGCGCAGTTCCCGATGCGCGGCCTGCAGGTGGTGATCCGCACGAAGACGGATCCGGACGCGCTCATCGCCCCGCTGCGCGGCGCCGTGGCCGCGCTCGACCCCGGCGTCGCGATGTTCGACGTGCGGACGATGGACAGGATCGTCTCGGTGTCGACCGCCGCCCAGCGAACGCTGCTCCTCCTCATCGGCGGGTTCGCCGCGATCGCCCTGATCCTGGCGGCGATGGGCGTCTACGGGACGATCGCGCTGGTCGTGGTCCAGCGGACGCGCGAGATCGGCCTGCGCCTGGCGGTCGGCGCCCAGCGCGGCGACATCCTCCGCCTCGTCCTCGGCGAGGCGGCGTGGATGCTAGTCGCCGGCCTGGTCGCGGGCGCGTGCGTGGCGCTCGCCGCGTCGCGCGCGCTGGCGGAGCTGCTTTACGGGGTGTCGGCGGCCGATCCGCTGACGTTCGTCGCCGCGGGCGCGCTGCTCGTCGCCGTCGGCCTCGGCGCGACGGCGCTGCCCGCGCGGCGGGCGGCGCGGATGGACCCCCTGGCGGCGCTGCGATCGGAGTGAGCTACTTCTTGGGGGCGGCGGCGGCCTTGGACGGATCGTCGTCGGGATTGATGTAGGTCAGCGCGAACGGGCCCATCGCCGCGATCTCGACGACCGCGTCCGTCTTGCTGAACGCGAAGTGGTGCATCTTGGCGGGCAGGCTGATGAAGGTCCCCGCGGGCACCGGCTTCGTCTTGGGATCGAGCTTGTCGCCCATGCCGACGGCGAACTCGCCCGACACGATCGTCACGTTCTCGTCGGTCGGGTGCCAGTGCGGCATGATCTTGTAGTTGGCCGGCACCTTGAGGCGCGCGATGAACAGCCCCTCCTTGCCCGGGTCGCCGTAGAGCACCGCCATCTTCGCGCCCTTCTGGAAGACGGGCGGCGCGTCCCCCCACTTGATGTCGCCCGGCGCCGTGACCTTATGCTCCGGCGGCGGCGGCGCCGGCGCCCCGGCGCTTCCCTGCGCGCCGGCACGTATCGCGACTGCTCCCACTGCAACCCCGATCGCTGCGACCACCAAGTTTTTCATGTCTGGGCCTCCTTGCGCGACCGAGGGTAACACGATAACAGGAGAGCGTGACCGAGGTGATCCACGCGCGGCAGGGTCTCGCCGAGCTGGCGGCGCGCCTCGCCGACCTCGGGACGCGCCGCGTCATCGTGCTGGCCGCGCCGAGCCGGCGCTTCGTCGATCGCGTCGTCGGCGCGCTCGCCGCGTTCCAGCCGGCGGTGTTCGACGGCGCGCAGACCCACGTCCCCGTCGAGGTCGTGGACCAGGCGGCGCAGGCGCTGGCGCAGGCGGAGGCCGATACGCTGGTGTCGGTCGGCGGCGGATCGACGATCGGGCTCGGCAAGGCGTTGCGGCTCGCCCACCCGGTCCGGTTCGCCGCGATCCCGACGACGTACTCCGGGTCGGAGATGACGTCGGTCTACGGCGTCACGCGCGGCGCGGACAAGACGACCGGCCGCGACCCGCGCGTGCGGCCCGACGTCATCTTCTACGACCCATCCCTCGCCGCGACCCAGCCGATCGGGCTGTCGATCCAGAGCCTCATGAACGGGCTGGCCCACGTGGTGAGCGTCCTGTCCACGTCTTCGCTCGCGGGGGACGATCGCGCCCAGGCGCTCGCGGCCGCGGCCGCGCTGGTGGCCGCGATGGAGGACCTGCTCCTCTGGCCGACGCACCGCGGCGCGCGCGAGGCCGCACAGCGCGCCGCGTCGGCCGCCGGCACCGCGTTCGATCGGGGCAAGGCGGGCGCGCAGCACGCGCTTGCCCATCTCCTGGGCGGCGGGCTCGGCCTCCCCCACGCGGCGCTCCACGCCGTGCTCCTCGTGCAGTTCGTCGCCCACCTGCGCGGGCGGGATCCGGCGCTGGTCGACGAGATCGAGCGCGCGATCGGCCGGCGCGACCTCGAGCCGCGCCTCCACGACCTCCTCGCGCGCGCCGGGGTCCCGACCTCGCTCGAGGGCCTCGGCGCGGATCCGGCCGCGGTGAGGGCGCTCCTCGCGACGCGGCCGGAGCTGCCGGCGGGCCTCGTCGAGGACGCCCAGGTCGG
>DATFWE010000256.1:0-21682 GCA_035259575.1 Haliangiales bacterium | reverse complement strand
CGACCGGCTGGGGCGGGCGCTCCGCGGCGGCGAGATCATCGGCATCTTCGGCGACTACGACGTCGACGGCGTGACGGCGGCTGCTGTCCTCACGACGTTCCTCCGCGGCATCGGCGGCCGGGTCGTGCGCCGCGTGGCGCGGCGCGACGCGGGCTACGGCTTCGACGAGGCGGCCGCGGCCTGGTTCGCCGCCGAGGGCTGCGGCGTCGTCGTCACCGTGGACTGCGGCACCAGCGACCACCCGGCGATCCTCCTCTTGCGCCGCCGCGGGATCGACACCATCGTCGTCGACCACCACCAGGTGCCGCCGTCCACCGAGCACCCCGCGTTCTCGCTCCTCAACCCGCACCGCGCCGACTCGCGCTATCCGTTCCGCGGGCTGGCGTCGGTGGGGCTCGCGTTCTTCCTCGCCGCGGCGCTCCGCACCGCCCTCCGCGCGGCCGGCTGGTTCGCCGCGCGCCCCGAGCCCGATCCGCGCGACCTCCTCGACCTCGTCGCGGTCGGGACGCTCGCCGATCTCGCCCCGCTCACCGACGAGAACCGGATCCTCGTCCAGGCGGGGCTGCGCGAGCTGGGCCGGCGCCGCCGCCCGGGGCTGGCCGCGCTGCTCGACGCCGCGGGGGTCCCCGCCGACCGCCCGGTCGTCGAGTCCGACATCGGCTGGAAGCTCGGGCCGCGCCTCAACGCGCCGGGCCGCCTGGGCGACGCCGAGCCGGCGCTCGCGCTGCTCCTGGCGGAGACGCCGGCGGACGCCGCGGCCGCGGTGGCCGCCTGCGAGGACGCGAACGCGCGCCGGCGCGCGCTGCAGGAGCAGATGGTCGAGGAGGCGCTCGTCGAGGCGGAGGCGGCGGGCGACCGCGCGGCGATCGTCGTGGCCCGCCAGGGCTGGCACCCCGGCGTCGCCGGGATCGTCGCCGCCAAGCTGGTGGAGAAGCTCAAGAAGCCCGCGGCGGTGATCGCGCTCGACGAGGCGGGCGAGGGCAGGGGATCGGTCCGCACCCTCGGCGGCTTCGACGTGTACCGCGCGCTCGCCGCGTGCCGCGACAAGCTCGTCCGCTACGGCGGCCACGCCCAGGCCGCCGGGCTCACCGTCTCCGCCGAGAACGTGGCGGCGCTGCGCGACGGCTTCGCCGCGCTGGCCGAGGCGCAGCGGCGCGAGGCGGCCGGCCTCGAGGTCGACGCGGTCACCCAGCTCGGCGAGGTGACCGGCCGCCTGGCGGAGGAGATCGCCTCGCTGGCCCCGTTCGGCCCCGGCAACGCCGCGCCGATCCTCGCCGCGCCCGGCGCCGTCGTCCGCGAGAGCCGCCGCGTCGGCGACGGCACGCACCTCAAGATGACGCTGGAGTGCGGCCTCCACGCGACGGCCCACGCCGCCATCGGCTTCCGCCTCGGCGACCTCGACCCGGGCGTAGGCGCGACCGTCGACGTCGCCTACCGGCCCGAGCTGTCCGAATGGCGCGGCGAACGGCGGCTCGAGCTCCACGTCTGCGCTATCCTCAGGAACGGATGTTCCGGCGCACTCCCATTCAGCAGGTGATCCAGATCGTCTTTGTCGCGGTCGCGCTGGTCGTCGTGCTCGTCACGAAGGACGCGTGCGGGCGGGCCGTCGGGAACCTGTTCGATACGCTAGCGCCGCCGGTGGAGAAGAGCCGGTAGCTCGCGCCGCACCTTCTCCTGGTAGGCGAGGTCGATCTCGGCGACGACGATCCCCTCGCGATCCTGCGCATCGACCAGCACGGTGCCCCACGGATCGACGATCAAGCTGTGCCCATAGCACACGCGCTTGTCGTTCGGCCGGCCGAACTGCGCCGCGGCCACGACGTAGGTCTGGTTCTCGATCGCCCGGGCGCGGAGGAGAACGTGCCAGTGATCCTTGCCGGTGTGCAGCGTGAACGCGGCCGGCACCACCACGACCTGGGCGCCCATCTTGCCGAGCTCGCGGTAGAGCTCCGGAAAGCGGACGTCGTAGCAGATCGACAAGCCCAGGCGGCAGTGCGGCGTCTCGACGACGACCGGCTCCGAGCCGGGGGCCACGCTGCGGCTCTCCTGGAATTCCGCCCCGCCGGGGATCTGCACGTCAAACAGATGGATTTTCCGATACTTGGCTGCGACCCCCCCGTCGGGAGAAATGACCACGCAGGTGTTGTGGACCTTGCCTGGCTCGCCGCTGCGCTCGGGCATGCCGCCGGCAACGAGCCAGACTCGACCGGCTACGGCCATTTCGATCAGGGCTTGGACGATCGGCCCGTGCAAACCCACGCCAGGGATGATGTCTTCGGCGATCGCGAGCTTGTCCTCCTCGCGCAGGCCGATGAATGCGAAGTTCTCCGGCAGCACCACGAGCTTGGCCCCGCGGGCGGCGGCCTGGGCGGTGAGACGCGAGCACGTGGCGATGTTTTTGGCCCAGTTGGCGTCGGAGGTGAGCTGCACGCAAGCGGCGAGAAACATGCCCCCGAGCATAGCTTTTTTCGCTTGCCATGCCCAAGCGACCATGCTACCCGATCGCTACCAATTTGTGGGATTACCTACGAAAAGTGGGCCCGCGCGCCCACTTTTATTTTTTTGAGTGAATGAATCCGCGCGAGACCGCCGAGACCCTCACCGCCATCATCGAGCCGCCCGTCGAAGGGGCAGGCTACGAGCTTGTCGACCTGGCGTATGTGCGGGAGCCGCACGGTTGGGTGGTCAGGGTCTTCATCGATGGCCCCCACGGCGTCGCCCACGCCGACTGCGAGCGCGTCTCGCGCGAGCTCTCGGCGGTGCTCGACGTCCACGACGTCATCCCGCACGCGTACACCCTCGAGGTATCGAGCCCCGGGCTCGATCGGCCCCTTCGCACCGCCGCGCACTTCGCCCGTTTCGTGGGGCAGAAGGCGCGCGTGAAGCTGCACCACGGCGTCGGAGGCCGCCGCAACTTCTCCGGCACGATCCGCGCCGTGTCTCCGTCGGGGACGGACGTCACCCTCGATGTGGACGGCGCCGCGTTCGTCCTGCCGCTCGCCGACCTCGAGCGCGCCAACTTGGAGTATCGGTTCCCGAAGTCAGGTAGGTAGGAGCACATGCAGCCGAATCTGAACATGGTCATCGACCAGGTGGGGAAGGACAAGAACATCGAGCGGAAAGTGCTCGTGCAGACGCTCGAGCAGGCGATCCTCACCGCGGCGAAGAAGTGCTTCGGGCAGCACCGCGAGATGGAGGCCCAGTTCAACGAGGATACCGGGTCGGTGGACCTGTTCTTGATCGTGAATGTCGTCGAGCAGGTGCAAACGCCGGGCCGCGAGATCGCCATCGCCGACGCGCGCACCCATGGGCTCGAGGCCGAGATCGGCGACGAGCTCCTGTTCCAGATCTTCTACCGCCCCGAGGACATGGACAAGGCGGAGGAGCAGGACGAGCGGTTCGGCGAGCTCCTCGACCTCAAGAACGCCCACAAGTCGTTCGGGCGCATCGCCGCGCAGACCGCCAAGCAGGTGATCTACCAGCGCGTGCGCGAGGCCGAGCGCGAGAACGTCTTCAACGAGTACAAGGACCGCAAGGGCGAGCTCATCACCGGGATCGTCCGGCGGTTCGAGCGCGGCAACATCATCGTGGACCTCGGCCGCGCCGAGGCGATCCTCCCCGTGCGCGAGCAGGTGCCGCGCGAGTCGTACCGCGCAGGAGACCGCATCGTCGCCTACGTCCTCGACATCGACAAGGCGGCGCGCGGCCCGCAGATCGTCCTGTCGCGCACGCACAAGGGCCTGCTGGAGAAGCTCTTCGAGATGGAAGTGCCGGAGATCTATGAAAAGATCGTCCGCATCGAGTCGAGCGCGCGCGAGCCGGGCGCGCGCGCCAAGATCGCGGTGTCGTCGCGCGACCGCGACGTCGATCCCGTCGGCGCCTGCGTCGGCATGAAGGGCTCGCGCGTGCAGGCGGTCGTGCAGGAGCTCCGCGGCGAAAAGATCGACATCGTCCCTTACGACGACGATCCGGCGCGCTTCGTGTGCAACGCGATCGCCCCGGCGGAGGTGTCGCGCGTCATCATCGACGCCGAGAACCACCGCATGGAGCTCATCGTTCCCGACGACAAGCTGTCCCTCGCCATCGGCAAGAAGGGACAGAACGTCCGCCTCGCCTCGCAGCTCACCGGGTGGAAAATCGACATCCACTCCGAATCCAAGATCCGCGAGCTCGAGGCGCACGCGAAGGCGGCGATGGCCTCGCTGAGCGGCGTGGGGCATGACCAGGCGGAGACGCTGTTCAAGCTGGGCTGGCGCTCGGTCCTCGACCTCGCCGAGGCCGTCCCCGAGGAGCTTGCCGCGGTGCCCGGGCTGGGCGGGCTCGAGGCCGCCCGCCGGATCATCGCCGAGTCGCGCGGTTGGCTCGAGGACGAGCGGAAGCGGCAGGTGGACGCCCAGCGCGAGGCGCAGCGGCGCGCTGCGCTCACCGATGACCAGAAGCTCTTGGAAATCAAGGGAATGGACCGCGACGTGCTCGCCAAGCTCAAGGAAGCAGGAGTCAACACGGTGGCGGATCTCGCGCGGTTCGACGACGATCTCGCCCGTCTCGAGAAGAGTCTCGAGGGGCAGTGGGACGCCGCCAAGCTGGTGCACTGGGCGAAGGTCTACCTCGGAGAGCTTCCGCCCGGCACACCGGAGCCGTAGTCAGTGTAAGCTAGGGTGCTTCGTTGCCCGTGAGGACTTGTGCAGGTTGCCGAAGGACGGAAGAAAAGAAAAACATGCTTCGCGTGGTGCGTACGACGGACGGTGTGAAGGTGGATCCCCGACAGGTGCTGCCGGGGCGGGGGGCCTACGTGCACCATGACGCGGCGTGCTTGGATTCGGCCATCAAACGCGGAGGGCTCAGTCGCACGCTGCGGTGTGCGGTCTCCGCGTCGCTGTTTCAGGTAAGGAATTCGTGATGCAGACGACGGGCCAAGGCGAGGGAAGCGTTCAGAGGCAGCGCGTCTACGAGGTCGCGAAGGACATGGGCCTCGCGAACAAGGACCTCGTCGACAAGATCCGAGCCCTCGGGATCGAGGTCAAGAACCACATGTCCGCGCTCGAGCCCGAGGACGTGAGCCGGGTCAAGCGCGCGCTGGAAAAAGAGCGGATGGAGAACACGGTGGTCGAGCGGATCCAGCCGACCGTCATCCGTCGCCGCAACAAGAACGGCCCGAGCCCCGTCGAGGTGAAGGCCGCGGCGCCCGCGTCGACCGCGAAGAAACGCCCGGCCGAAGAGTCGAAAGGAAAGATGGAGGAGATCGCATTGCCGCTGCGGCGGCCGCGCCCGGTGTCGGTACCGGAGGCGCCGACGGCGCCCGGGGACGGCCAGCGCCAGTTGATGGAGGACGAGGAGGCCGAGGCCCAGGCCAAGCCCGAGGCGGCGATGCGTCCGGTCGAGGAACCGGAGCGCCGCCGTCGCGAGGACGCCGAGGCGCACGCGCAGCCGGCGGCGGAGCCGGCGCCGGGGCAGCCGCCGTCTCCGCCGGACGCGATGGCGGAGGCGCGCCCCGTTCCGCCGCCCGCCAAGGCCGAGCCGCGCCCCGCGGCCAAGGAGCGCGCGGCGCAGCCCGCCGGCAAGACGACGCCGGGCGGGGCGCGCGAGCGCCAAAACGAGCGACAGAAGACGCAGTTCGAGATCGAGCTCGAGCGCGCGCGCGAGGCCGCCAAGGCCAAGGAGGCGGCAATCCAGGCGCAGAAGGCGGCGGAGCCGGCCGCGCCGCCCGCGGCGCCGTCAACGGGGCGACCGGCGGTGGGCTCGATCATCGAGCTGCCGCTCACGCGCATCCAGATCACCGAGCGCGGCCCGGGCGGCAAGCCGCTGCCGGCCGGCGGTCCCCGCGCGGTCACCGCGCCGCCGGCGCCGGGCACCGGGCAGGTGCGCGGGCGCTTCGAGGCGCAGCAGCGCGGCGGCCAGCGCAAGCCGGATCAGAAGGGCGGCCTGCGCGGCAAGCAGGCGATGCCCGCGGGCAAGAAGTCGCGCCCGACGCCGATCACCACGCCCGCCGAGCACAAGCGCATCATCAAGATGGACGAGAGCATCGCCGTCTCCGAGCTCGCCCACCAGATGGGCGTCAAGGCGACCGAGGTGCTGAAGAAGCTGTGGGGGATGGGGATGGTCGGCGTGACCATCAACCAATCGATCGATCTCGACACCGCGTCGCTGCTGGCGGGGGAGTTCGGCTACGAGGTGCAGAGCGTGGCGTTCCAGGAGCAGGCGGTGTTCACCGGCGAGGCGGACAGCCCCGAGGACGTCACCACCCGCGCCCCGGTCGTCACGATCATGGGTCACGTCGATCACGGCAAGACGTCGCTGCTCGACGCGATCCGCCACACCGACGTGGCGGCGGGCGAGGCGGGCGGCATCACCCAGCACATCGGCGCCTACCGCGTGAGCGCGCCCGGGATCGGCGACGTCGTGTTCCTCGACACGCCGGGCCACGCCGCGTTCACCGCGATGCGCGCGCGCGGCGCGCAGGTCACCGACATCGTCGTCCTGGTCGTCGCGGCCGACGACGGCGTCATGCCGCAGACGATCGAGGCGGTGAGCCACGCCAAGGACGCGAAGGTCCCGATCATCGTCGCGGTGAACAAGATCGACAAGCCGTCGGCGAACCCGGATCGGGTCAAGCAGCAGCTGTCCGAGCAGGGGCTCATCCCCGAGGAGTGGGGCGGCGACACCATCTACGTGCCGGTCTCGGCCTACACCAAGGTCGGCATCGACAAGCTGCTCGAGGCGATCCAGCTCCAGGCGGACCTCCTCGAGCTCAAGGCCAACCCCAAGAAGCTGGCGCGCGGCGCGGTGATCGAGGCCAAGCTCGACCGCAACCGCGGCCCGATGGCGACCGTGCTGGTCGAAGAGGGGACGCTGCGCGTCGGCGACATCGTCGTCGTCGGCGAGCACATGGGCAAGGTCCGCGCGATGCTCAACGACAAGGGCGGCGCGGTGGCGGAGGCGGGGCCGTCCATGCCGGTCGAGGTGCTGGGTCTCGACGGCGTGCCCGAGGCGGGCGACGTCGTCAACGCCGTCGCCGACGAGCGCGCCGCCAAGTCGGTGATCGAGCACCGGCGCGACGTTCGCCGCAAGAAGGACATCGCGGCGACCGGCAAGGGGTTGTCGCTCGAGAACGTGCTGGAGAAGATCCAGGAGGGCCAGGTCAAGGAGCTGAAGATCGTCCTCAAGGCGGACGTGCAGGGCTCGGCGGAGGCGCTGCGCGAGGCGATGACCAAGCTCACCACCAACGACGTCCGCGTGAACGTGATCGCCACCGGCGTCGGCGGGATCACCGAGAGCGACGTCAACCTGGCCAAGGCCGGCGGCGCGGTCATCCTCGGCTTCCACGTGCGTCCTGCCGGCAAGGCGGCGTCGCTCGCCGAGCAGGAAGGCGTGGACATCAAGCTCTACGACATCATCTACGACGCCATCGACGACGTGAAGAAGGCGATGGTCGGCCTGCTCGCCCCGATCAAGAAGGAGAAGGCGCTGGGCAAGGTCGAGGTGCGCCAGACGTTCAACATCCCGAAGATCGGGACGGTGGCGGGCTGCTTCGTCGTCGAAGGCAAGGTCACGCGCCAGTCGCTGGTCAAGCTCATCCGCGACAACGTGCAGATCTACACCGGGCGCCTGGGCAGCCTGCGCCGTTTCAAGGACGACGTGCGCGAGGTCGTGGCCGGCTACGAGTGCGGCCTCACCATCGACGGCTACCAGGACGTCAAGGTGGGCGACGTCATCGAGGCGTACGAGATCGTCGAAGAAGCGCCCACGCTGTAGCCGATCATGATCGTAGGCGTCTGCCGCCTCACCCTCCTCGCACCGGATTCCCACTCGCTCAAGGAAAAGCGCATGGTGGTCCGGCGCATCAAGGACAAGACTCGCCTCAAGTTCAACGTCGCCATCGCCGAGGTCGGCGACCAGGACGCGTGGCAGCAGATGTCTCTCGGGTTCGCGGTGGTGGCCAACGAGCGCGGCTTCGTGCAGGGAATGGTCGACAAGATCGTCGACTACATCGACTCGCTGGGCGTCGCCAAGCTCATCCACGACGAGAAGGACGTCATCACGTACGGCGAGGGCGAGATGGCCGGCGAGGACTTCAAGCACTGGGAGCCAGGGAGCGACGAAGATGACTGACCGCGCCGCCAGGTTGGGGCACGCGATCCGCGGGGAGCTGTGCGCGCTGCTCGCGCGCGAGGTGAAGGACCCGCGCGTGCAGGCCGCCGGCCTCGTCACCGTCACCCGCGTCGAGGTCTCCCCGGATCTCGGCGTCGCGCGCATCGGCGTGTCGTTCGTCGGCGGCGACGAGGCGCACGCCGCGGCCGCGGTCAAGGCGCTCGGCCGCGCCGCCGGGTGGCTGCGCGGCGAGGTGGGGCGCAAGCTGTCGCTCCGCCGCGCGCCCGAGCTGCGCTTCGTCCACGACCGCGCCGGCGAGCACGCGGAGCGGATCGACCGCCTCTTGAAGGGAGAAGAGTGATCGATCTCGGACCGGCGGCGGCGGCGGTCGCCGGGGCCCGGCGCGTCCTCTTGACGTGCCACCTCGGCCCCGACGGCGACTCGATCGGCTCGCTGTCGGCGCTGGCCGCGCTGCTCCGCGAGAACGCGCGCGAGGCGGTCGTTTACAACCCCGATCCCGCGCCGCGCAACCTCAAGTGGCTGCCGCACGTGGACACGCTCGTCCACAAGCTCCCGCCGGGCGCGTTCGACGCGACGATCGTCGTCGACTGCGGCGACGCCAAGCTGCTGGGGAAGACCTTTCCCGAGCGCAGCGTGACCGGACCGCTCATCGTCCTCGATCACCACGCGTCGTCGCGCCCGTTCGGGGATATCTACGCCTGCGATCCCGGCGCGGCCTCGGTCGGCGTGCTGGTGGCGCGCCTCGCCCGCGCGCTCGGCTGGGCGATCTCCCCCCAGGCCGCGCCGGGCCTCTACGTCTCGCTGGTGTCGGACACCGGCTCGTTCCGCTACGCCAACACCAATGCCGAGGCGTTCGCGCTCGCGGGGCACCTAGTCGCCGATCTCGGCGTGAGCCCGTGGGAGGTCGCCCAGGCGCTCGGCGAGGAGGTCCCGCTCGCCCGCTGGCGCCTCCTCGCGCAGGCGCTCGCCGGCATCACGCTCGAGCTCGACGGCCGCGTCGCCGTCATGATCATCACCGACGAGATGGTGCGGGGGTGCGGCGCGCGCTGGGAGCACACCGAGGGGCTGGTCAACTATGCCCGCGCCATCGAGGGCGTGGAGTGCGGCGTCCTCCTCACGCCGGCGCGCGACGGCGGCATCCGCGCCTCGCTCCGCTCCAAGAGACGGATCGACGCCGGCGCGATCTGCGCGCCGTTCGGCGGCGGCGGCCACCCCGGCGCCGCCGGCTGCCTCCTCGAGGGCCCGATCGAGGACGCGCGCGCGCGCATCCTCGGCGCGCTCGCCGCCGCGCTGGCCTAGCCATGCAAGACGGCATCCTGGTCATCGACAAGCCCAGGGGCATGACCTCGGCCGACGTGGTGGCCCGGGTGAAGCGCGCGCTCCGCGCACGGCGCTGCGGTCACACCGGCACGCTCGACCCGATGGCCACCGGGGTCCTCCCGATCGCCTTGGACGAGGGGACCAAGGCGGCGGCGTTCCTGCTCCGCGATGACAAGACCTATGAAGGGGAGCTCGAGCTCGGCGTCACCACGGACACGCTGGACGCGGAGGGCGCGGTGACCGGCCGGGCCGACCCCGGCGACGTTTCCGCGGAAACGTTGCGCGCGGCGTTCGCCGCCTGGGTGGGCGACCGGGAGCAGATCCCGCCCATGTACTCCGCGCTCAAGCACGGGGGTAAGCGCCTCTACGAGCTCGCCCGCGCCGGCGTCGAGGTCGACCGCCCGGCGCGGCGGATCCGCATAGATCGCTTGGAGTTACAATGGTTTAGGCCGCCACACGCGAGGTTCGTCGTGGACTGCCAGAAGGGCACATATGTGCGCGCCCTCGTCCGCGACATCGGCGCGGCCGTGGGCTGCGGGGCGACGCTCACCTCCCTCCGGAGGACGCGCGCCGGGCGTTTCACGCTCGCCGACGCGGTGACCCTCCACCGCGCGGCCGAGGGGCGCGTGATCCCGCTCGCCGAGGTGCTCGCCGATCTCCCCGCCGTCACGGTGGTTCCGGAGTGCCGCGCGGACGTCCAGCACGGCCGGCCGATACCTGCCCCGCAGGCCGCGCCGGCCGGCCCGCTCCGGATTCTCGGCCCCGATGGCGCCCTCCTTGCGGTAGGCGAGGCGGACGCGGGCAAGATCCGGTATCTACGCGTATTCCTGGGTTGACATCCTCACGACCATCGTGCAGGATGTCGCGAAAAATACGCGAAGAAACGAAGGTCAGACGGAATGATTGCCTCCAGTCGTAAGCAAGAAACCATCAAGAAGTTTTCGCAGCACGAGGGTGACACCGGTTCTCCCGAGGTGCAGATCGCGCTCCTCACCGAGCGCATCCTCCACCTCACGGAGCACTTCAAGACCCACGCGAAGGACCACCACTCGCGCCGCGGCCTTCTGAAGCTCGTCGGCCAGCGCCGCCGGCTGCTCGACTACCTCAAGTCCAAGAACGTCGACCGGTACCGCAAGCTCATCGATACGCTCGGAATCCGGAAGTAACGTCACAGGGGTCCGGGCGCGCATCGGCCTTTCCGTGGTATCCGCGTCGCCGCATCGCGGCTAGCACCGAGAGACTGAACCCGCCCGGCTCCGCAGAAAGCAAGGAGCACACATGGGATACGTTCGTGAGGGGGTCCTTCTGGGCGGGCGCGAGCTCTCCATCGAGACCGGCCGCATGGCCAAGCAGGCGGGCGGAGCGGCCGTCGTGCGGTACGGGGACACGATGGTCCTCGTCGCCGCGACGGCATCGCACAAGCCGCGCGAGGGCGTGGATTTCCTCCCGCTCACCTGCGACTACCTGGAAAAGACGTCCGCGGCGGGGAAGATCCCCGGCGGCTACTTCAAGCGCGAGGGGCGTCCGACCGAGGTCGAGATCCTCACCTCACGCCTCATCGACCGGCCGTGCCGGCCGCTGTTCCCCAAGGGGTGGCGATTCGACACGCAGGTCATCGCGCTCGTCCTCTCGGCCGATCGCGAGAACCCGTCCGACGTGCTGGGGATCACCGGCGCGTCGGCGGCGATCGTGCTGTCCGACATGCACTGGGGCGGGCCGATCGCGGGCGTGCGCGTCGGCCGCATCCACGGCGAGCTCATCATCAACCCCACGTTCGCCCAGCAGGAGGAGAGCGATCTCAACATCGTCGTCGCCTGCTCGCGCGACGCGATCGTGATGGTCGAGGGCGCGGCCAAGGAGGTGAACGAGGTGGGGATGATCGACGCGCTCCTGTTTGCGCATCGCGAGGCGCAACCGATCATCGACCTGCAGGAAAAGCTCGCCGCCGCCGTCGGCAAGCCCCGGCGCGAGTTCGTCCCGCCCGCGAAGGACGAGGAGCTCGCCGCGCGCGTCAAGGAGCTGGCCTACGACAAGGTCCAGGCGGCGATGGCCATCGGCGTCAAGCAGGACCGCTACCGCGCGATGAACGATGCCGGCGCCGAGCTGTTCCAGACGCTGTGCGGCACCGAGGGGGCGCCCTACTTCAAGCGCGAGAAGGACGTCGAGGCCGCCTACGACAGCCTGAAGAAGAAGTACGCCCGCCAGAAGACGCTCGACACCGGCCTCCGCATCGACGGCCGGCGGACCAATGAGATCCGGCAGGTCTCGTGCGAGGTGTCGGTGCTGCCGCGCACGCACGGCTCGTCGCTGTTCACCCGCGGCGAGACGCAGGCGATCGTCTCGGCGACGCTGGGCACGCAGCAGGACATGCAGCGGATCGATTCGCTGACCGGCGACGTGACCAAGCGCTTCATGCTCCACTACAACTTCCCGCCGTTCTCGACGGGGGAGACCAAGCCGCTCCGCGGCGCGTCGCGGCGCGAGATCGGCCACGGCCACCTCGCCGAGCGCGCCCTGTCGGCGGTCCTGCCCCCGTACGACGACTTCCCCTACACCATTCGCATCGTGTCCGAGATCCTCGAGTCCAACGGCTCGTCGTCGATGGCGTCGGTGTGCGGCGGCGCCCTGTCCCTCATGGACGCGGGCGTCCCCATCGTCTCGCCCGTCGCCGGGATCGCCATGGGCCTGATGAAGGAGGGCGACCAGGTCGCCGTCCTCTCGGACATCCTCGGCGACGAGGATCACCTGGGCGACATGGACTTCAAGGTGTGCGGCACGCGCGCCGGCATCACCGCGATGCAGATGGACATCAAGATCGCCGGCCTCACGCGCGAGATCCTCGAGCAGGCCCTGTCGCAGGCGCGCGAGGGACGGCTGCACATCCTCGACAAGATGGCGGAGGCGTTGGCGTCGCCGCGCGACGAGATCTCGCCGTACGCGCCGCGCATCTACACCATGCAGGTCAAGCCCGACCGGATCCGCGACATCATCGGCCCGGGGGGCAAGACCATCCGCGCCATCACCGACGAGACCGGGGTGGAGATCAACGTCGAGGACGACGGCACCGTGTCGATCGCGGCCGCGGACGAGAAGGCGGCGCGCAAGGCCATGGACATCATCCGCGGCCTGACCATGGAGCCCGAGGTGGGGCAGTTCTACAAGGGCCTGGTCAAGCGCATCGCCGAGTTCGGGGCGTTCGTCGAGATCATGCCCGGCACCGACGGGCTCGTCCACATCAGCGAGCTGGCGCAGGAGCGGGTCAAGCGCGTCGAGGACGTCATCAAGGAGGGCGACGAGGTCCTGGTGAAGGTGCTGTCGATCGACCGCCAGGGGAAGATCCGCCTGTCGCGCAAGGAGGCGCTCGGCGCCACCCCCGAGACGGTGCACAGCCTGGTGTGATGCCCAGGCTCGTCGTCAAGCGGCTCCGGCCCGACGCGGCGGTCCCCGCCTACATGAGCGAGGGCGCCGCGGGGCTGGATCTCGCGGCCGCCCTCGACGCGCCGGTGGCGCTGCAGCCGGGCGAGCGCGCGCTCGTTCCCACCGGGCTCGCCGTCGCGATACCCCGCGGGTACGAAGGGCAGGTGCGGCCGCGCTCGGGCCTGGCGGCGCGCCACGGCGTCACCTGCCTCAACACGCCGGGCACGATCGACAGCGACTACCGCGGCGAGGTGAAGGTCATCCTCGTCAACCTCGGCCAGGAGCTGCACACGATCCGCCACGGCGACCGCATCGCCCAGCTCGTCATCTCTCCGGTGACGCGGGTCGACATCGCCGAGGGCGACCTCGACGACACCCGCCGCGGCGGCGGGGGGTTCGGGTCGACCGGTTAGCGGGGCTTGACCGGCGGCGTCGTCATCGTGACGAGCCGCCGCGACAGCCCGCCGAGCCAGCTCGTCGCCTGGTAGACGCGCGGATACACCACGGTCTCCTCGTCGCGCAGGAGTGCGTCGACGATGCGGCGCGCGAGCGGCTCGACCTTGCCGATGGGCAGGCGGCCGAAGAACTTCTTCCCCGCCTCGGTCTGGAGCGCCTTGTCGAGCATCGGCGTGTGGATAGGCCCCGGGTAGACGCCGAGCACGCGCACGCCTGTGCCCTTCACGTCGATGCGGATCGTCTGGGCGAACTGGTGGAGCGCCGCCTTCGACGCCGCGTACCAGGCGGCGCCTGGGAAGGGAAGCCACGCCGACACCGATGAGACGAACGCGACGGCCCCTTCCCGCTTTTCCACCATCGCCCCGAGGAGGCGGTTCGTCAGTCGGAACGCGGCGAGCACGTTCACCTGGAACAGCCGATCCCCCCGGTCGGCCAGCCCGTCCTTCCACGGCTTGCCGACCAGGTCCACGCCGGCGTTGTTGACCAGCACATCGACCGGCCCCGCGGCCCGCGCCAGCTCGTCCGCGCCCGCCGGCGTTCCGAGATCGGCCGGCCGCACCTCGGCCGTCGCGCTGCCGAGCTCGTCGGCGAGCTTCTGCAGCTCGTCCACCCGCCGCGCCGCCAGGATGAGCTTGGCCCCCTGATCCTTGAGCTCCCGCGCCAGGCTGGCGCCGATCCCGGACGAAGCTCCCGTGATGAGGACCCGTTTTCCCGTAAGCTCCACGCCGAACCCATACCACGAAAGCATTGTGATCCCCCTCCGAATCGGGTACATGAACATCGCATGCGCCTCACCGTCCTCGCCTCGGGCTCGGGCGGAAACTCGATCCTGGTCGAGGCGGATCGCACCCGCGTCCTGGTGGACGCCGGCCTGGCGCCGCGCGACATCGCCCGGCGCATCGATCGCACCGTCACGGGGGCGCGCCTCGACGACGTCCAGGCCGTGATCGTCACCCACGAGCACGAGGATCACGCGAGCGGCGCCCCCGCGCTGGCGTCGGCCGGGCTCACGCTGTTCTGCACGGCGGGCACCGCCCGTGCCGCCAAGCTGGCGCGCACGCGCGAGATCTGCGCGGGCGAGACGACCGGGGTGGGCGCGCTCGAGGTCCTGCCCGTGACCTTGCCGCACGACGCCGCCGAGCACGTCGGACTCATCCTCCGCGACGAGGGCGGCTCGGCCGGGATCATCCTCGACTGCGGGCACGCGGACGCGGACGCGGCGCGCGCGTTCGCGGCGTGCGACGTGCTCATCCTCGAGACCAACCACGACCCCGACCTGCTCAAGGCCGGTAGCTACCCGCCGTTCCTCAAGCGGCGCATCGGCTCGCGCCTGGGGCACCTGTCCAACGGCGACGCGGCCGACTTCCTCCGCTTCATGGGCAGGCCGCGCGTCCAGGTGCTGGTGCTCGCGCATCTGTCGCAGATGAACAATCGCCCGCGCCTGGCGCGGGCAGAAATCGATAAGGCGTTGAAGAGACTAGGGATCCGGCCGCGCGTGCTGGTGGCGGTGCAAGAAAAACCGACCGCGCCCATTGCATGTGTGAAGGGGACGACGCATATCCTCCCCGCGTCGGACGACCGGCAGCTCTGTCTCGCGTTTCCCGACTAACATGATCCCGAGGTACAGCCGCCCCGCTTTCGCCGAGATCTGGAGCGACGCGCGCCGCTACCAGACGTGGCTCGCCGTCGAGCTCGCCGCCTGCGAGGCGATGGAGGCGGACGGGACCGTCCCGTCCGGCACCGCCGCCGCGGTGCGCGAGCGCGCCTGGGGCAAGCTCGACCCGCGCCGCATCGACGAGATCGAGCGCACCACCCGCCACGACGTGATCGCGTTCCTGACGCACGTCGAGGACCTGGCGGGCGAGCCGGCGCGGTGGCTCCACCTGGGCATGACCTCGTCGGACGTGCTCGACACCGCCCTGGCGATGGCGACGCGCGATGCGCTCGCCGCCATCGAGGCGGGGCTCGATGGCCTGCTCGCCGCGTGCCGCCGCCGCGCGCTCGAGCACCGGCGCACCCCGATGATCGGGCGCTCGCACGGCATCCACGCCGAGCCCACCACCGCCGGGCTCACGTTCGCCCGCTGGCACGCCGAGCTCCTGCGCGCGCGGGCGCGCCTCGGCGCGGCGCGGCGGGCGATCTCGGTGGGCAAGATCGCCGGCGCGGTCGGCACCTACGCCAACGTGTCGCCGGCGGTGGAGGCGCGCGCGCTCGCGGCGCTCGGCCTCGAGCCGGAGACGGTGGCGACGCAGATCGTCGGGCGCGATCGCCACGCCGAGGTGCTGGCGGCGGTCGCGCTCGCCGGCGCGGGGATCGAGCAGATCGCGCTCGGCGTACGCCACTGGCAGCGCACCGAGGTGGGCGAGGCGGAGGAGCCGTTCGGCGCCGGGCAGAAGGGCTCGTCGGCGATGCCCCACAAGAAGAACCCCATCCTGGCGGAGAACCTGACCGGCCTGGCCCGGCTGCTCCGCGCCTACGCCGGCGCGGGGCTGGAGGACGTCGCCCTGTGGCACGAGCGCGACATCTCCCACTCGTCGGTGGAGCGGGTCGCGCTCCCCGACGCGACCATCCTCCTCGATTTCATGGTGGCGCGCGCCACCGGGCTCGTCGACGGGCTCATCGTCAAGCCGGCGCGCATGCGCCAGAACCTCGAGCTCCTCGGTGGGCTCGTGTTCAGCGAGGGGGTGATGCTGCGCCTGGTCGCCGCCGGGCTGCCGCGTCAGAAGGCCTACGAGATCGTCCAGCGCTCGGCCCTGCGCGCCGGCGCCGGCGAGGGGCGCTTCCGCGACCTCCTCGGCGCCGACCCGGAGGTGACCGCGCGCGTCCCGGCCGCCGAGCTCGACGCGGTGTTCGACGTCGAGCACCACCTGCGCCACGTGGACACCATCTTCGCCCGCGCCCTGGAAGGAACCTCATGAGCGACGTCCTGCGCGACGGTCTCGCCCGCACCCTCGACGCCACCCACTTCGACGGCCTCGGCGTCCGTTACGAGGGCAAGGTGCGCGACAACTACACCACGCCCGACGGCCGCCGCATCCTCGTCGCGACCGACCGGCTGTCCACGTTCGACGTGGTCGTGGGGACGATCCCCTACAAGGGGCAGGTCCTGAACCAGCTCGCCGCCCACTGGTTCGAGGAGACGGCGGCGATCGCGCCCAACCACGTGATCGCCGTCCCCGACCCCAACGTCACGATCGCGCACGAGTGCGAGCCGCTCAAGGCGGAGTTCATCATGCGCGCCTACCTGACGGGCGTGACGACGACGTCGATCTGGTACGCCTACGAGCGGGGCGCACGCCGCTTCTGCGGCCACGCGCTCGCCGACGGCATGAAGAAGAACCAGAAGCTCGCGCGGCCGATCCTGACCCCGTCGACCAAGGCGGACAAGGGCGATCACGACGTGTCGGTGTCGCGCGAGGAGCTCCTCGCCATGGGCGCCGTCTCCGCCGAGGACTTCGACGCGGGGGCGGCGATCGCCGAGACGCTGTTCGCGTTCGGGCAGAAGCGCGCGCGCGAGCGCGGCCTGATCCTCGTGGACACCAAGTACGAGCTGGGGCGCCGGCGCGACGGCCGGATCGTCGTCATCGACGAGATCCACACGCCGGACAGCTCGCGCTACTGGTACGCGGACGACTACGAGGAGCGCCTGGCCCGCCGTGAGGAGCCGCGCGGCCTCGACAAGGAGTACGTGCGCCGCTGGCTGGTCACCGAGCGCAACTACCGCGGCGAGGGGCCGCCGCCGCCGCTCCCCGACGAGGTGCGCGTCGAGGCGGCGCGCCGCTACATCGCGACCTGCGAGCTCGTCACCGGGCGGACGTTCGTCCCCGACACGACCGAGCCCTTGACCCGCATCAGGAAGGCGCTGGGGATATGAAAGCGCGCGTGTACGTGACGTTGAAGGAAGGCGTCCTCGACCCGCAGGGGCAGGCGGTGGCCAAGACGCTCGGCCGCCTCGGCTTCAACGAGGTCGAGGGCGTCCGCATCGGCAAATACATCGAGATCGAGGTCGGCGAGGGCTCGACGCGCGAGCGCGTCGAGGACATGTGCAGGAAGCTCCTCGCCAACACGGTCATCGAGAACTTCCGGGTGGAGCTGTGAGGTTCGGCATCGTCCGGTTCCCGGGATCCAACTGCGACGACGACGCCGTCCACGCGCTGGAGAGCGTCCTCGCCTCGGCCGGACTGTCCGGCGGGATCGTGTGGCACAAGGCCCGCGAGCTCGGCCCGGTCGACGGCGTGATCCTGCCCGGCGGCTTCTCGTATGGCGACTACCTGCGCGCCGGCGCCATGGCCGCGCACAGCCCGATCATGGGGGCGGTGAAGGCGTTCGCCGCGCGCGGCGGTCCGGTCCTGGCGATCTGCAACGGTTTCCAGATCGCCTGCGAGGCGGGGCTGCTCGACGGGGCGCTGGCGCGCAACGAGTCGCTCAAGTTCGAGTGCCGCGACGTGTGGCTGCGCGTCGAGGGGCGCCCCACGCCGTTCACCCAGGCGATCCCGGCCGGGCGCGTGCTCAAGATTTCGATCGCCCATGCCGAGGGGCGCTACATCCACCCCGACCCCGACCGTCTGGAGAGCGAGGGGCGGGTCGTGTTCCGCTACGTCACCGCCGACGGGGAGGCAGCCGCCGCCGCCAACCCCAACGGGTCGCTCCGCAACATCGCCGGCGTCACCAACGCCGCCGGCAACGTCGTCGGGCTCATGCCGCACCCCGAGCGCGCCGTGGAGGCCCTCCTCGGCAACGGCGGCGAGGACGGGCGGGCGCTGTTCCTGTCCGCGCTGGCGGTCAAGCGGGGCGAGCCCGCGCGGATCTCCTCATGAAGGAACGCGCGGTCGACGCCGCGCTGGCGCGCGAGCACGGCCTCTCCGACGAGGAGTACGGCCGCGTCCTGGCCATCCTCGGCCGCACGCCCACGTTCACCGAGCTGGGCATCTTCTCGGTGATGTGGAGCGAGCACTGCTCGTACAAGTCCTCGCGCGTGCACCTCCGGGGGATGCCGACGAGCGGCCCGCGCGTCCTCCAGGGGCCGGGCGAGAACGCCGGCGTCGTCGACATCGGCGACGGGCAGGCGATCGTCTTCAAGATGGAGTCGCACAACCACCCGTCGTTCATCGAGCCCTACCAGGGCGCGGCGACCGGGGTGGGCGGCATCTGCCGCGACGTGTTCACCATGGGCGCGCGGCCGATCGCGCTCGCCGACAGCCTGCGCTTCGGCCGACCCGACCACCCGCGCACGAAGCTCCTCGTCGCCGGCGTCGTCGCCGGCATCGGCGGCTACGGCAACGCGTTCGGCGTGCCGACGGTGGCCGGCGACGTGGACTTCGACGCGTGCTACGACGGCAACATCCTCGTCAACGCGTTCTGCCTCGGGCTCGCGCGCGCGGACCGCATCTTCAAGGGGAACGCGGGCGGCATCGGCAATCCCGTCCTCTACGTCGGCGCCAAGACCGGGCGCGACGGCATCCACGGCGCGACCATGGCGTCGGCGGAGTTCGGCGAGGGCACCGAGGCGAAACGCCCGACGGTGCAGGTCGGCGACCCGTTCATGGAGAAGCTCCTCCTCGAGGCCTGCCTCGAGCTCATGGCGTCGGACTGCCTCGTCGGCATCCAGGACATGGGCGCGGCCGGGCTCACGTCGTCGTCGGTGGAGATGGCGTCGCGCGCCGGCAACGGCATCGAGTTGTGGCTCGACAAGGTGCCGGTGCGCGAGACGCACATGACGCCCTACGAGCTGATGCTCAGCGAGTCGCAGGAGCGAATGCTGTGCGTCGTGAAGAAGGGGCGCGAGACGGAGGCGCTGGCGATCTTCGACAAGTGGGACCTCGACGCCGCGGTCATCGGCGTGGTGACCGACACCGGACGCGCGACGATCAAGATGGGCGGCGAGATCCACGCCGACGTCCCGGTCACGCCGCTCACCGAGGGGCTCACCTACCGCCGGCCGATGCGCCGGCCGCGCTACCTCGACGACGCGCAGGGCTTCGAGCCGAGCCAGCTGCCGCCGCCCAAGGACTGGGCGCAGGCGGTGCTGCGCGTGGTGGGGTCGCCGGGGATCGCGTCCAAGGAGTGGGTCTACCGCCAGTACGACCACAACGTGCGTCACGGCACGGTGCTGCGGCCGGGCATGGCGGGCGCGGGCGTGGTGCGGGTCCTGACGCCCGACGGCACGCGCGAGAAGGGCGTGGCCGTGACGTCGGGCTGCCGCAACCGCTTCGTGTTCCTCGATCCGTACGAGGGGGCGCGCCTCACCGTGGCCGAGGCGGCGCAGAACCTCGTCGCCGCCGGGGCGGAGCCGCTCGCCGTCACGGACTGCCTCAACTTCGGCAACCCGGAGAAGCCCGAGATCATGTGGCAGTTCGCCGAGGCCGTGCGCGGCATGGGCGACGCCTGCCGCGAGCTCGACACGCCGATCGTGTCCGGCAACGTCAGCTTCTACAACGAGACCGACGGCAGGGCGATCCATCCCACGCCGATGATCGCGATGGTGGGCCTCCTGCCCGACGCGCGCCATCGCGTGGGCCAGGCGTTTCGCCGGCCGGGGCTGGCGGTCGCGCTCGTCGGCGAGACGACCGGTGAGCTCGGCGGGTCGGCCTACCTCAAGATCATCCACGGCGAGACGCGCGGCCGCCCGCCGCGCTACGACGGCGCCAAGATCCGCGCCGCCAACGCGCTGGTGCTCGCGCTGGCGCGGGCGCAGCTCCTCCAGTCGGCGACCGACGTCTCCGACGGGGGGCTCGTGACCTCCCTCGTCGAGGGGTGCGTGTCGGGGCCGGAGCCGCTCGGCTTCGTCGGCCAGGTCGCCGCGCCGAAGCTTTACCCGCAGGACATCCTCTTCGGCGAGGAGCCGGGCCGGTTCGTGGTGTCGTTCTTCCACGAGCAGGCGGCGCACGTGATGGACGTCGTCAAGAAGCACGCCGGCGTCCCGTTTCAGGTGATCGGCACGACCGGCGGCGAAGCGTTCACGCTGCGCCTGGGCCCGCGCCGCCTCGAGCTCGACGTCCCGATCAGCGAGCTTGCGCAGGCGTGGCGCGACGGCTTTCGACGAATCGAAGAATAGCCCGCGAGAGGAGCGCGCCGCACACCAGCGCCGCCGGCAGCGCGGTCACCGCGACGATCGCGAGCGTCGCCGTCGGGGCGCCGATCGCCGCGCGCCCGGCGAGCGCGACGTGCGCGGGCGCGGCGACCATCTGCGCCCACGCGTGCCCGGCGAGCAGGGCGAGCCCGCCCACCGCGAGCAAGGCCGCGCCCGGCGCGACGCTCGACGACACCCCGGGGAACAGCGCCGCACCCGCAGCGACGAGGGCCATCCAGCCCATCCACATCTGCCCGCGCGGTTTGCGAAACACGCTCATCGATTCCTCCGGGGAAGTTGTAATGTTTCTCTTACAAGTGTAATCGACCGCTGACGGCCTGGCCAGGAGGGGAGCCACTGGACAGATGGGCAAAGCGGGGTCATCTTATTGAATCGGAGGATCCGCCATGGCCTTGATGGTTGTGAAACTTCTGGTAAAGGTTGTGGTTTTCGGCGTAGCGCTGACGCTGGTGTGCAGGCGGGATCCGGGTGTAAAGGTCACACCCCGGTCGGCGCTCCCCGCCGTGGCGCTGGTCTTCGCGGTCCTGAATACGTTGCTTTACGGGATCTTGGCGACGGGGCTGAACATCGTCACGCTGTTCGCGTTCTTTTTCCTCGTGCCGTTCGCGGTGAACGCGATCTTGCTCCTCATCACCGATCGATTCGTGAAGCCGTTCAAGATCGAGAGCCTCACGGCGCTCGCGCGCGCGTCGTTCGTGATGACGGTCGCGCACATCGTGCTGCGCGTGATCGAGCACCTGCTGCGGATCTGATCTAGGCGCCCTTTTCGGTGTCGCGGAGCTGCTTCATCAGCTCCTTTGCCGTTTCAAGGTGCCCGCGGCACATGCGCATGGATTCGCGCACGAGCTCGAACGACGCCTGCGGGATCGATCCCGACCATTGCTCGACCTCGCCCTCGGCGGCCATCACGTTGATGCGGAGCTCCGAGACGAGGTCGTTGAGGCCGTTCACGACCTCGTCGGCGCGCGACAGGACGTAGCTCGCCTTCTGCACCTTCACGTCGCCGGCCTCGACGGCCATCTGCTGCTTGGCCTGGGCGACCTGCGCCTCGAGCTCGGCGTTGCGCTTCTTCAGCGCGGCCGCCTGGTTCTCGAGCTCCTCCATCTTGGTGGCCTTGTCGCCGCCGCCGCGCAGCATGCGGATCTCCGTCTGGAGCTGATCGACCCGGCGCTGGAGGCGCTGGATCTCGGCGTCGTCCGCGGCGGCCGCCGGCTTGGCGGGGGCCGCGCCCGCGACGGACGGCGGCGGGCCCGCGACAGGCGGCGGGCCGGCGACGGGACCGACGGGCGG
>DATFWE010000255.1:0-19512 GCA_035259575.1 Haliangiales bacterium | reverse complement strand
TACCCATGGGAATCGGAAGGGAAGCCTCATGCGGCGCATCGAGGTTGACTCGACGCGTCGAAACGGGTGAGCCGCCATGGCGGAGCCGGGGCTGATATCGCTGAGCGTGCGTCCGGGGCAGCCCGACTTCATCGATCTTCCGTGGCGGCTCCCCCTCGCGGAGTGGGCCGGCGCGTGCGCGCGCGTGGTGGAGATCGAGCGCGGCCTGTCGCGGCACGAGGTGGTGTTCGTCGAGTACGACGCGAAGCTCTACGCGCTCAAGGAGCTGCCGCCCGCCATGGCGGAGCGCGAGTACGCGCTCCTGCGCGGCATGGAGGATCGCCGCCTTCCGGCCGTGCTCGCCGCCGGGCACGCGCGCGCGCGCGTGACGAGCGAGGGCTCCGAGATGGAGAACGGGGTGCTCATCACGTCGTTCCTCGAGGGCTCGCTGCCCTACCGGACGCTGTTCATGCACGAGGGCCTCGAGCGCTACCGCGAGCGTCTCCTCGACGCGATGGCCGGCCTCCTGGTCCGGCTCCACCTGGGCGGCTTCTACTGGGGCGACTGCTCGCTGTCGAACACGCTGTTCCGGCGCGACGCCGGCGAGCTCGCCGCCTACGCCGTGGACGCGGAGACGTCAGAGCAGCACGAGAAGCTGTCGCCGGGGCAGCGCACGCTCGACCTCGACATCCTCGAGGAGAACGTCACCGGCGAGCTCGCCGACCTGGCGCTCGTCGTGAGCCTGCCGCCCGCGCTGTCGGTGGAGCACACCGGGCGCAGCATCCGCGACCGCTACGAGCGCCTGTGGAGCGAGATCGACAAGCAGCTCACGATCCTGCCCAGCGAGAGCTACCGCATCCAGGAGCGCATCCGCGCGCTCAATGACCTCGGCTTCTCGGTAGGCGAGCTCGAGCTGGTCAAGACCGGGGACGGCGACCGGCTGCGCCTGCGCACGATCGTCGTCGACCGCGACTACCACCGCCGGCTCCTCCACGGCTTGACCGGGCTCGTCGCCGGCGACCGGCAGGCGCAGCTCCTCTTGAACGAGCTCAAGGAGCTGCGCGCCAGGCTGTCGCGCGAGCAGAACCGCAGCGTCAGCCTGAGCGTGGCGGCGTACCGCTGGCAGGAGCAGTGCTTCCGACCCGTCGCGCACCGGCTGCGCGAGGCGCTGGGCGAGGGCGACCCGCCCGAGCTCTACTGCGAGGTCCTCGAGCACAAGTGGTATCTCAGCGAGCGCGCGCAGCGCGACGTGGGGATGACGGCGGCGATCGACGACTACCTGCGCGTGCGGCGGGGCGCGGTCACTTGAGCCGCCAGATGCCGCTCGCGTGCGGCGGCAGGGAGACGCTCCCCGCCGCGAACGACGCGCCATCGGCGACGAGGAGCGGCTGCGCCGCACCCGCGACCTTGACCGCCGCGGTCTGGGGCGAATCGACCAGGTTGTGCGCGACGAGGACGCGGTCGTCGCCCTCGGTGAGCGTGTAGGCGAGGAGCGGGCCCTCGCCGGCGAGCACGTCGACGCGCCCGCGCCGGAGCGCGCGCGAGGCGTGGCGCGCGCGGATGAGGCGCCGGTAGTGGGTCAGGAGCGAGCGGGGGTCGTTCGCCTGCGCGGCGACGTTCGTCGTGTCGCGACCGGGGGCGAAGTCGTGCCAGGGCGCCCCGGTGGTGAAGCCGCCGCCCTTGCTCGCGTCCCACGGCATGGGCGTGCGTTTCTCCTCGTCCGCGTTGCCCGGCCCATTGTCGAGGCCGATTTCCTCGCCGTAGTAGAGGAAGGGCGCTCCGGGAAGCGTGAGGAGGATCGCGGCCGCGGTGCGCAGCTTGCCCTGATCGTCCTTGAGGTTGGTGGCCACGCGGTGCATGTCGTGGTTGGTGAGGAATGGGGTCCACACCGCGCCGAGCGGGTACGTCTTCTGCATCTCGACGATCTTCTCGGCGACGAGCTTGGCCTCGCCCTGACGGGCGGCGGCAATGATGCGGCCGGCGAGCGGAAAGTCGAAGTTGAGCTGTAGCTCGTCGCCGCCGGGCACCTTGGCGGTGTCGCCGAAGTAGCGCGCGATGATCGGCGTCTCGGTCCAGTTCTCGCCGATGAGGACCGCCGCCGGCTTGGTCTCGCGCACGAACGCGGCGAACTCCTTGAGGAACGCGTGCGTCTCGGCGGTGTCGTTCTGGCCGCCCTCGCCGGGACCTGTCTCGATGAGATGGCGGGTGGCGTCGAGGCGGAACCCATCGACGCCGCGCCCGAGCCATAGCGCGGCGATACGGCGCGCCTCGGCGCGGACCTCGGCATTCTTGTAGTTGAGGTCGGGCATCCCGGCCCAGAACAGGCCGTAGTAGTACGCGCCGTTGAGCGGATGCCAGGTCTTGCCCGCGGGGTTCCACGGCTGTCCCCAGCCGAGGTCGGTGGGGCTCCACACGTACCAGTCGCGCTTGGGCGACTTCGCCGACGAGGCCGAGTCGATGAACCACGGGTGCTTGTTGCTGGTGTGGTTGAGGACGAGATCGACGACGATGCGGATGCCGCGCTTGTGCGCCTCGGACGTGAGGCGCGCGAAGTCGTCGTTCGTGCCGTAGTCCGGGTTGATGTTGTCGTAGTCGGTCGTATCGTAGCCGTGGTAGCTCGGCGACACGAACACCGGCATGAGCCACAACGCATCGACCTCGAGGTCGCCGTCGGTGGCCGGGTTGCCGTCGTTCAGGTAATCGAGGCGCGCGATGAGCCCGCGCAGGTCGCCCTTGCCGTCGCCGTCGGAATCCTGGAAGCTGCGCACGAACACCTCGTAGAACACGGCGCCGTCGGCCCAATCGAGCCCGCGCTGGGGGGCGGGCGCGGGGGCTTTCGCGCCCGGCCGGGGGGCGCAGCCGGCGGCGGCGGCGAAGACGGCGAGAGCGGCGGCGGCGAGAGCGGCGACGCGACGCGGGCGCATGGCGGGACTTTAGCAGGCCTCAGGCCTCGGGCTTCAGGCCTCGGGTCGGAGGTCGACGAACAAGGAATTCGAACAAGGAATTCGAATGCGAATGGGGCGGCGCCGCCTTGGGGGGCGGGGGATTTTTTCAATCTGGCAGCAGCAGGGGCTGTGCGACGGTGTGAGCAGACCGCGAAGGAGGATCCCGCGGCCAGGAACGAGCCCCTTGCGGTCGCGGTCTGGTCAAGCGACTGAGGGCGGCCGCCCTCCGCGCGCACAGCCGGCACCGAGGCGGCCGCCCTCAGTCGCGTCACCGTCCACAGCCCGCAGAGGGCGCCGTGTGTCCGGTCGTCAGGCTCGTCGCGCGCCCCGCCGCCACGGCGCGGGCGATCGTATCGGCACCGTAGTCCTTCTCCGCGCGGTAGCGGTTATGCCGCGAGCAAAGGAGAGTTAGGTTGTCCGCCGTCGGCGGACCACCCTTGGCGAACGGATGGATGTGGTGGAGCTCCAGCTGATGGGTCGAGCCGCAGCGGTGCCCGTCCGCGCCCAGGAACGTGCAGCGCCCTTCGTCGCGGCGCCACACTTCGTCTCGCACCGACGCCCGGACGTAGCGTCCTTCCGCGGCGTCGGCCGACGGCCCGGCCGCTCTCCCCGACCCCCGTCGCCGGCGTTCGCAGTCGCGCAGCATCCGTCGCAGGCATGCATGCAGCACCTGCTCGAGGTTCCCGTCGGGAATCTGGTGGCTGAGCGCGGACCGCACCGCCTCGAGATCGGCGACGAACGCGCGCCCGACCGTCATGCGCAGCACGCGAAGCTCCTCGGAGATCGGCTCGACGCGCGGAGCCGGGCGCACCGGCGGCGGCGTCAGTGCCGGCCCGGCACTGACCGGCTCGGGCGGGGCCGCGGGCCTCGGTTCCGGGAGCCGGCGCAGTAGATCCATGGGCGCCGGGCGCGGACGCAGCGCGGCCACGAGCTCCCGGACCTGCTCCTCAGTGCGCCCGGCGGCGCGATCGAGGATCTCGGCCAGCCGCGATTCCTCGAGGACGTCGCGCAGCTCGACGAGCGTGGTCAAGCACAGGCGCCCATCGTCCAGGTACTCAGCCACAACGGGGAAGCGCGCCACCAGCCGGGCCGCCGTCGTGCGGCGGAACGCGGAGCTGCGGGTGAGTCCGAGATGATCGGTGAGAAACGCGAACGTCGACGAGAACCCGAGCTCGAGGTACAGCTTCCGCCGATCGAGCTCGGCCAGATAGAGGAGAAATTCGACGAGAAGGGAGCGCTCGGCCTTGCGGATCTCGTAGAGGCGCGCGGTGAGCGCCGGGCCGGGCAGGTCGGCGATCGCGGGCAGACAAATGGGGTTCATGTCCCCTTGTAACCGACGATTTCGGCACCCTCCGAAACGCGCCCTGACGCGCCAGGCGTCTCGACGGAAGGATGGGGTCGTGGCGACCCCCGAGCGGCACGGACGCGCCGCGCCGCGAGCAGAGCGTACGTCGTGGTCGCCCATGCGGGGCGTGTCCTCTGCGTAGGTCGAAAACGTTCGAAAACGTGTCAAGCGAAAACGCGAAAAAGCGACGCACGACCTTCATGTCGTCGGCGATCGAAGGAACCTCGTGCCTGGATCAGAGGTCGCCGCCCGGATCGGACCTCCCGAGAGCTTGCAGAGCTTAGAGCGAAAATGAGATGCTTTCGTCGTTGCGCGCGCGGGGCGTCGACCCAACGTGTGCGATTCGCGCCGGATGGAGGTGATGGGATGGACGCGAAACATGCACTGGTCGCCGTTCTCTTGGCTGCCTTCGGTACTGCGGCTCCGGCGCGGGCGGAGGATCTCCGCGCGGTGATGGAGGCGGAGAATGCCCGCTGGCTGGCCGCCTTCAACGGTCGCCACCCCGAAGCCTTCCCCGCGCTGTACGCAAAGGATGCCGTGCTCCTTCCGCCAGGGGGACAGCCTGTGAGCGGACGGGATGCGATCGCGCACTTTTGGGCCGAGGGTCTCAAGGAGACGAAGGTCAAGGACCACACGTTCGAGATCGTTAGCATGCAGCGGGATGGGAACCTTGCCTACCAGGTAGCGCGTTGGACTGTGACGGTCCCGTCCGACAAAGGGGAGGCGGTGAAGCACACCGGCAACACGGTACGGATCTTCGAACGCCAGTCGGACGGAACGTGGCTGACGAAGGTCCACATCTTCAACCATCACGAATAATGCGTGGGCTCTCGTTTCCGGCGTACGTCGCACCGCCTCGAGATCGGCGTTTTTTCGCGCCCCTCTCCCCCTTGTGCCGGTAGCCTGATGCTCGAGGCCATTCGATGCTCCTGCGCCCCCTCGGCACGACCGGCCTGTCCGTCTCCGCGCTGGGCCTCGGCGCGGGACGCATCGGGGGGCCGGAAACCACCGACGCCGACGTCGATCGCCTCCTCGGCCGCGCCGCCGAGGCGGGCGTGAACCTCGTCGACACCGCGCGCAGCTACGGCCTGTCGGAGGAACGCCTCGGCCGCGCGCTCGCCGGCCGGCGCGAGCGCTGGGTCGTGTCGACCAAGCTCGGTTACGGCGTGCCGGGCGTGGCCGACTGGACGCCAGCGAGCGTCACCGCGGGCGTGGACGGCGCCCTCGCGCGCCTCCGCACCGACCGGATCGACATCGTCCACCTCCACTCGTGCCACCGCGCCACGCTCGAGCGCAGCGGCGTGGTCGACGCACTCGTCGCGGCGGTCCGCGCCGGCAAGGTGCGCGTCGCGGCCTACTCCGGCGAGGGCGACGCGCTCGCCTGGGCGGTCGACAGCGGCGCGTTCGGCGCGGTCCAGTGCTCGGTCAGCCCGGTCGACCAGGGCGCCCTCGACGGAGCGGTCGCGGCGGCGCGCGCCCGCGGCATGGGCGTGCTCGCCAAGCGCCCGCTGGGCAATGCGCCCTGGCGCTTCGCCGAGCGCCCCCGCGAGCCCGACGTGGCCGAGGCGTGGGACCGCTTCCGCGCGCTCGCGCTCGACGCCGCCGGCCTCGCCTGGACGGAGCTCTTCGCACGCTTCTCGGCGTTCGCGCCGGGCGTGAGCGCGATCCTCGTCGGCACCGCCGGCGCCGGCCACCTCGACGAGGTCGCGGCCGCGATCGGCCGCGGCGCGCTTCCCGCCGAGCACGTCGCGTCGCTGCGTAACGCGTGGCGTCAACGCGGCGGCGCGTGGCCCGGGCGCATCTGAACGCCCCGTTGAATGGCCCGCGGCTTCGGTCCATGATCCCCCGCCATGCCGCGACATTCGATCTACGTCTGCGTGCGGTGGGGGGTTTTTCTGAGCGCCATCGCCCTGGCGGCCTGCGGGGGCGGCGGCGGGACGACGGTTCCCGACGCGCCGCCGCCGCTGTCCTCGACGTTCAAGGTCCATTACCACCGCGCGCTCGGCGACTACACGGGCTGGACGGTGCAGACGACCGCCGGCGCGATGGAAACGACCGCGGCCGCGGGCACGCCCGACGGCTTCGGCGCCGTGTACTCGCTGACGCTCACGAGCGGCGCGACCAGCCTCGCGTTCTCGATCAAGAACGGCGCCACCACCGACGGCGCGGGCGCGCTCAGCGTAGACGTGTCCGGGAGCACGCGCGAGGCGTGGGTGATCTCCGGGTGGGCGGAGGCGATCACGCGCGCGCTCCCCGCCCTCCCCAGCGCCAGCCAGGTCGCCGTCTACTATCTCCGCGCGGACACGTCGTACTCCGGGTGGGGCCTCCACCTGTGGGGCGATCAGGTCAACAACACCGTGTGGGGGGCGCCGCTCCAGCCAGCGGGCACCGACACCGAGCTCGGCCTCGGCTTCCTCATCGACATCAAGACCGGCGCGGCGCCGGGGAACTGCAAGCCGGGGAACATCTGCCTCATCGTCCACAAGGGCGACACCAAGGATCCAGGACCGGACATGACGTTCGACCCCAAGCTCCTGGGGAACATCGTCTTCCTCCTCACCGGATCGGCCGATATCACCTCGGTGCCGCGCCGCGTGGGCGACGTCGGCATCGCCGGCGTCGGCGCGCACCTCGTCGCGCACGACACGCTCGCCTGGTGCCTCGGGCGCGACATGAACGGCTTCTGCGTCGGCGACGCCACGCTCACGTCCGCCGAGCTGCGCTACTCGCCCACGGCGGGGATCACCGCCTCGGGAAAGGTCATCAGCGGCGGCACGGTCATCGCGCTCACGCCGCGGCCGAGCGGGCTGACCCCCGCACAGCTCCTCCTCGCCCCCTACCTCGCCGGGGCGTCGGTCTACGACATCGCCCCCGCCGACCAGCCCGCGCTCGCCGACGCGATCAAGGGCCAGATGGTCGCGGTCGCGCGCAAGGCCAACGGCGACGCCGGCAAGGCGACGCAGGTCAATACCGCGCTCTACCTCGACGAGAACTACGACTACGAGGGGCCGCTCGGCGTCGCGTTCGCCGCCGGCGCGCCGACGGTCCGGGTGTGGGCGCCGACGGCGCAGAGCATGAAGCTCCACGTCTTCGACGGCGGCATGACCGAGATCGCCGGCAGCCCGTTCGTCATGACCGCGGGCGCGAAGGGACTGTGGGAGCACGCCGGCGACGCGAGCTGGGCCGGCGACTACTACCGCTTCCAGCTGTCCGTCTACCATCCCGTCACCGGAAAGATCGAAGATCTCACGGTCACCGACCCGTACTCGGTGAACCTGTCGCCGAACGGGCTCTACTCGCAGATCGTCGACCTCAACGACGCGGCGCTCAAGCCGCCCGGCTGGGACGCGATGGTCAAGCCGCCGCTGGCGGCGCCCGAGGACATCGTCGTCTACGAGAGCCACATCCGCGACTTCAGCGTCTCCGACGCGACGACGCCCGTCGACCGGCGCGGCAAGTACCTCGGCTTCGTCACCGAGGCGAGCGCGACGCAGTCGAACGGCCTCAAGCACCTCCAGGCGCTCGCCGCCGCGGGCCTGACGCACGTCCACGTCCTTCCCGCGTTCGACTTCGCCACCGTCGACGAGGTCGCCGCGAACCGCGTCGACATCGACCAGCCGTTCTCCGCCCTGTGCGCCAAGAATTCGGCGGTGCCGGCGGCGCTGTGCGGCCAGTTCACGACCCAGACGATCCGCCAGGCGATGGCCACGTTCGCCGGCGATTCCGATCAGCAGCAGGCGATCGCCGGCTACGTGCGCGGGCTCGACTCCTTCAACTGGGGCTACGACCCGTTCCACTACGGCGCGCCCGAGGGCAGCTACGCGTCCACCGCCGACGGCACGACGAAGATCCTCGAATTCCGGCGCATGGTGCAGGGCATCAACGCCGTCGGCCTGCGCACGGTCATGGACGTCGTCTACAACCACACCAACGCGTCGGGGATCGCCGAGAAGTCGGTGCTCGACAAGCTGGTGCCGAACTACTACCACCGCCTCGACCCGGACACCGGCTTCGTCCTGTCGTCGAGCTGCTGCGCCAACACCGCCAGCGAGCACCGCATGATGGAGCGCCTCATCATCGACACCGTGGTGCAGTGGGCGCGCGCCTACAAGATCGACGGCTTCCGCTTCGACCTCATGGGCCTGCACATGAAGTCCAACATGCTGAACGTGCAGGCGGCGCTCGCCGGGCTGACCCCCGCCACCGACGGCGTCGACGGCACCAAGATCTACGTCTACGGCGAGGGCTGGGATATGGGCGAGCTCGCGAGCAATGCGCGCGGCGTCAACGCCAACCAGGCCAACATGGCCGGGACCGGCATCGGCACGTTCAACGACCGCCTGCGCGACGGCATCCGCGGCGGCGGCCCGTTCGACCACGGCGCCGACCTTCGCATCAACCAGGGCTTCGCCTCGGGCCTGTACTACGACCCCAACGAGCTGTCTTCGGCGACCGCCACGACCAAGGACAAGCTCGCCAACGCCGCCGACCTCATCAAGATCGGCATGGCTGGCAGCCTCCTCGACTTCAAGCTGGTCAACTCCGCCGGCAGCACGGTGAAGGCGGGCGCGATCGGCTACGGCGGCCAGGGCGCCGGCTACACCCAGGATCCGCAGGAGTCGATCAACTACTCCGCCGCGCACGACAACCAGGACCTGTGGGACATCGTGCAGTACAAGATGCCGACCGGCTCGACCACCGCCGACCGCGTGCGCGCCCACAACATCTCCCTCGACGTCGTCCTCCTAGGCCAGGGCGTGCCGTTCATCCACATGGGCGACGACATGCTCCGCTCCAAGTCGATGGACGGGAACAGCTACGATTCGGGCGACTGGTTCAACCTGGTCGACTGGTCGGGGCAGACCACCGCGTGGAAGACCGGCCTGCCGCAGCAGGGCGACAACGGCTCGTCGTGGAATGCGATCAGGGCCATCTACATGGACGCCACGGCGAAGCCGGGTCCGGCGAACATCGCCGCGGCGGCGGCCCACTTCCAGGAGATGCTGCGCATCCGGTTCAGCTCGCCGCTGTTCCGCCTGCGCACGAAGGCCGACGTGCTGACCCGGGTGGACTTCCTCAACACCGGCCCGTCGCAGGTGCCCGGCGTCATCGTCATGACGATCGCCGACGGCACATGCGCCGGCGCCGACCTCGACCCGGCGCGCGACGGCATCGTCGTCGTCGTGAACGCGGACAAGGCGAGCCACACGATGGCCGTCCCGGGGGCGGACGGCGCGACGCTCCACGCCGTCCAGCAGGCCTCCGCCGACGCGGTCGTGAAGACCTCCAGCGTCGCGGGCAACCAGCTCACCGTGCCGGCGCGCACCACGGCGGTGTTCGACGTGCCGCAGTCCGGAAACCGCGGCGGCGGCCCGCCGTGCAACACGCGTTGAGGGACATACCCATGACGAGACCGACCTTGCTATCGGCCGTCGCGCTGATCGGCGCGCTCGGCTGCGGCTCCGGCGGCGGCGGCACACCCGCCGACGCCGGTCCTCCCGACGGCTACGTCGCCGGCTCGCCCGTGACGGTCGCGGTCGGCGACGTGTTTCCCGCCGGCACCGTGGTGCGCGATCAGTACGGCGGGGTCACCGCGACGGTGGCGACGGACGGGACGGTGACGATCACGCCCGATCCGCTCGGCGTCGTGCTCCTCGAGAAGGACGGCGCCGCGGCGTCCGCCTTCAACTGGGCGAACGTGACCGTATACAACGCGATCGTCGATCGCTACGCGAACGGCGACACCGCGAACGACGCGAGCTACGGCCGGCAGAAGGACGGCAAGATGGAGGTCGGCACTTGGCACGGCGGCGATTGGAAGGGGCTGACGAGCAAGCTCGACTACATCGCCGGGCTGGGCGTCACCGCCCTGTGGATCTCGCCCATCGTCGAGCAGGTCCACGGCTGGGTGAGCGGCGGCACCGGCGACTTCAAGTACTACGGCTACCACGGCTACTGGGCGCTCGACTTCACGCTGCTCGACAAGAGCTTCGGCACGCAGGCCGAGCTGCAGGCGCTCATCGACGGCGCGCACCAGCGCGGGCTGCGCGTCCTCGTCGACGTGGTCATGAACCATCCGGGCTACGCCACCGGCGCCGACCTGGCGCAATACCTGCCCGAGGTGTTCTTCGACGGGACGGGCGCGGCGTGGGCCAACTACGAGGCCACCGCGGTCGATCATTTCGAGAGGTGGAACGATCTCGTCAACTACAACTCGGACGGCTGGGTGAAGTGGTGGAGCCCGAAGTGGATCCGCGCCGGATTCCCCGGGTTCCCGGCCGGGGGCACCGACGACCTCACGCGCCAGCTCGCGTTCCTCCCCGACTTCATCACCGAGGGCACGCAGGCCGCCGACGTGCCGGTCCTGTTCATGCGCAAGACCGACACGGCGTTCGCCGCGCAGGCCGGCTTCACCGTGCGGCAATACCTGGTGAAATGGCACACCGACTGGGTGCGGCAGCTCGGCATCGACGGGTTCCGCTGCGACACCGCCAAGAACGTGGAGCTCGCCTCGTGGGCGGCGCTCAAGCAGGCCGGCCTCGCCGCGCTCGCCGACTGGAAGACCGCCAACCCGGCGAAGAAGATCGACGACGCGCCGTTCTGGATGACCGCCGAGGTGTTCCCCCACGGCGTGCTCAAGGACGCCTACTACTCGGACGGCAAGTTCGATTCGGTCATCAACTTCGACTTCCAGCGCCAGCTGACCGAGATCCTGCAGGTGCAGACCCAGCTCCCCGCCGGCGCGGACGCCCTGGAGGCCATCTACCATGCCCAATCGAGCGCGATCGCCGGCGACCCGACGTTCGGGATCCTGTCCTACGCGTCGTCGCACGACACACGCCTCAACTTCGCGTTCTTCGGCAACGATGCGAGCAAGCAGCGGCACGCCGGCACCGCGCTCCTCCTCGCGCCCGGGGGCGTCGAGGTCTTCTACGGGGACGAGAGCGGGCGCACGCTCGGTCCGGGGCTGAGCGACGCCGTGCAGGGCACCCGCTCGGACATGAACTTCTCGACCACCGACACCTCGATCCTCCAGCACTGGCAGAAGCTCGGCCGGTTCCGCAAGCGGCACGCCGCCGTCGGCGACGGCACGCATCAGCGGATCGCCTCGCCCGCCGGGACGTACGCGTTCTCGCGCAAGCTCGGCGCGGACGGGGTGGTGGTCATCCTGACGCCCACGCGGTGATGGCGATGTCGCGCCCGATCGCCGCCGCGCTCGCGCTCGCGCTCGGGGCGTGCGCGCTCAACAACCAGCTCACCGACGGTGGACCGGGGAACCTCGACTTCGACATCGGCGGCATCCGCCTGCGCGTCGCGTCGGGGACGGGCCGCGTCAGCGCATCCGTGCTGGGCCTGTACCTCACCGATCAGCCCGACGCGTGCCTGGCGATCACCCAGATTCCCGTCGGCGCTGCGGTCATCTTCTCGCTCCGGGTGGCGCCGCGGACCGACGGCGCCAAGATGGCGACGGTGATCCCGGGCGGGGGCACGCCCGGGCCGGGACAGGCGACGGGCGGGATCACCGCGCAGACGGGCGGCGTCCCGACCGCGTACCACGGCGCGGTCGACGGGACGGTCTCGTGGACGGCGAACGGCGACGGCAGCTACACGATCGTGGCGATCGACGTCGGCTTCGACGGGTCGACGCAGCGGTTGCAGGTCGGCGGCTGGACGGTGCCGTCGTGCCCGTGATCGGGAGCACGGAGCCGAAACGCGGGATGGCGGCGCGGGGTTTGCGTGGCATAAGGACCGACATGAGGAACCGGAGCTGGGGGCACGCGATCCTTCCTGTACTCGTACTCGCGCTCGGCGCGAGCTGCGCAGGCGACCCTCCCGGGGTCACCATCGAAAAGGCAGTGTCATTACCCGCCCGCGTCCAGGGGACGCTCACGACCGCGTCGTGCGCCGTGGCGACGACCGGACCCATGATCACCCTGACCGGGGAGCTTGCGCTCGGCGGCATGTCGGCGAACGTCGTCTTCCGCAACAACCAGAAGGGGACGCACGAGCACATCGACGAAGTCGCCGCGAGCACCGTGCTCATCCCCGCCTCCGCGACGATCGTGATCCCGGAGTCGACCACCGGCGGGATGATCCTCAACCCGGTGATCTCCGTGCAGCTCATCGATGAGGCCGGCAACCCGGTCAGCGCGGAGATCGCGCTCGGGCCGTGCGCCGGCGGCACGTTCCCGGTGAGCGCGACGATCGCGATCGATACCATCGTCACGCTCACGGTGAACGTCGCGGGGTGCGCCAATCACCCCGGGCCGACGATCACCATCTCCGGGTCCGTGCGTTTCGCCGGGCTGCGCGCCCGCCTCATCGTCCGCGACGGCGCCGGCGGTCCGATCGTCGGCACGGCGACCACGGACGCGTCGATCGTCGTGCTCGCCGCGGGCCATACGCTGTCCATTCCCAAGCAGCCGGTGCGCGGCGGCGTCGGCGGGAACCCGTGGATCTCGTTGCAGCTCCTGGACGGCGCCGGCAAGTCGCTGACCGACGAGATCCTCGTCGGGCGCTGCGTCCAGCTGTCGGGCGAGGGGGACTAGAAACGGATCGCCGTCCCCGCCCCGGCGGCGAGCGCGCGCCGCCACACCAGCTCCGCGGCGGCGAGGTCCTCCGCCGCCAGCCCCAGCGAGCGAAACAACGTGATCTCCGCCGCAGACGTGCGCCCGGGGCGCATCCCCGCCAGCACCTCGCCGATCTCGCCGCGCACGTGCTCGGGGCCGACGAGGCCCCGCGCCACCGCCTCCTGCCACTCCGCCGCCTCGCCCTCGAGCGACTGCCGGCGGTCGACGAACAGCGCGCAGGCGGCCATCGATTCCGGGGACAGCTCGTGCGCCGGCGGGCGGCTGGCGCCGACGGCGGAGACGTGCGCGCCGGGCGACAGCCATTCCACGTCGACGACCGGGACGCGCGAGCTCGTCGCCGTGACGACGACGTCCGCGCCGCGCACCGCGTCGCGGGCGCTGTCCGCCGGCACGACCTCGACGCCGGCGGGGACGCGGACGCGGTCGACAAACGCGCGCGCCCGCTCGGCGCTCCGGCCGGCGATGCGCGCCCGCCGGATGGGGCGGACGAGCGGGATGGCCTCGAGGTGACGCTCCGCCTGCACCCCCGTGCCGACGATCGCGAGCTCGGCCGCGTCGGGCCGCGCCAGGCAGCGGGCCGCCACCGCGCTCACCGCGGCGGTGCGGATCGCGGTGATCGCCGAGGCGTCGATCACCGCGCGCAGCTCGCCGGTCATACCGTCGAGGAGGACGACCGCGCCCTGGTGGGCGTCGAGCCCGCGCCCGGGATTGTCCGGGACGATGCACAGGAGCTTGGCGGCGAACGCCGGGTCCGGGCCGCCGCGGTGGGCGGGCATCCACACCAGGAAGCCCGCGGCGTCCGCGGGCGCGAAGGGGACGCGCAGGGGCTGGGCGATCCGTCCCGTCGACAGCTCGACGAGCGCGGTCGCCATCGCCTCGATGCACGCGTCCATGGCGAGCAGCCGATCGACGTCCTCGCGCCCGAGGAAGAGGAGCGACATCAGAGCGCCGCCGCGAGGAGGGCGCCCAGGGTTCGGCCGGACGGCATGCCCAAGAATAGCAGGATGTCCCCTGCGTCACTGTAACCGATACCCGACGTGCGACACTACCGGTCGTGCGTCCCCCCATCCTCGCCCTCCTCGCGGTCGCATCGCTATCGTCGGTCCCGGCACGCGCCGACCGGATCGACGACGTCATCCAGACGGAGATGAAGAAGCGGAACATCCCCGGGCTGTCCCTCGCCGTCGTCCAGGACGGTAAGATCGTCAAGGCGACGGGCTACGGCACGACCGAGCTCGGCGGCACGACCCCGGTCGCCGCCACGACGCTGTTCCAGGCGGGGTCGATCAGCAAACCCGTGTCGGCGCTGGCCGCGCTGCGCATGGTGGAGCGCGGCCAGCTCGCCCTCGACGAGGACGTCAACGTCAGGCTCGTGGGGTGGAAGGTTCCGGACACGGAGCTCACCCGCGACAACAAGGTCACGCTGCGGCGCATCCTGTCCCACACCGCCGGGCTGACGGTGCACGGGTTCCCCGGCTACGCCGTGGGGGAGCCGGTCCCCACCCTCGTGCAGATCCTCGACGGCGAGAAGCCCGCGAACACCGCGCCCATCCGCGTGGACGTCGTGCCGGGTACGATCCAGCGCTACTCCGGTGGCGGGTACATCGTCCTGCAGAAGCTCATGGGCGACGTGACGAAGAGGCCGTTTCCCGAGCTCATGCGCAAGCTCGTGCTCGAGCCGGCGGGGATGACGCACAGCACGTACGCGCAGCCCCTGCCGCTGGACAGGGCGGCGGCGACGGCGAGCGGGTTCTACGCCGATCGCAGCCCCGTCCCCGGACGATGGCATGTGTACCCCGAGATGTCCGCGGCCGGGCTGTGGACGACGCCATCGGACCTGGCGATGTTCGCGATCGAGGTCCAGCGCGCGCTGGCGGGCAAGTCGCGCAAGGTGGTCTCGCCGGCGATGGCGCGGCGGTTCGTCACCAAGGAAAAGGAGCACGCCGGGCTGGGGATCTTCCTCGAAGGAACGGGGCGGACGCTTCGGTTCAGCCACAACGGGCGGGACGAGGGCTTCGACGCGTTCCTGGTCGCGTGCGCCGAGACCGGGCAGGCGGCGGCGATCATGATCAACGCCAACGACAACTCGCGCGCGGCGCAGCGGATCCTCGACGCGATCGCCCGCGAGTACCGGTGGCCGGCGGACGGCCAGCCGCAACCCGCGGCCCCGGCGGCCGTGGCCGTGGCGCCCGCGGCGCTCGAGCGGTACGCCGGCCGCTACGAGTTCTCCAACAACAACATGTGGACGTTCATGGTGCACGAGGGGCGGCTCTACACGCAGGCGGACGGTCTGCCCGACGACGAGCTCGTCCCGGTCGCCGCCGATCGCTTCCGCACCACAGACGGCGCGCTGGAGATCGCGTTCCTCGGCGACGCCGGCGCCACGACGGGCTTCGCGTGGACGCGCGGCGACAAGAAGGGCACCGCGCCGCGGATCGGGCCGCTCATCCACACGTTCGCGCCGCGCGCCGACCCCGACGCCGCGCTGACCGGCAAGGTGGAGGCGGCGATCGTGGCGTTCGCGCAGGGACGCAACGATGCGCCCGAGCTCGCCGCGTTCTCCGCGGGCCTGCGTCGCGATCTCCGCGGGCCGTACCGCCCGCTCGACGGGCTCGCGTCGCTGAAGTTCATCGCCGCCGAGGACATCGCCGCCCGCGGGATCGAGCGTCACGACGGGAAGGTGGCGCGGCTCGTCTATTACCAGCGCGTGCCCGACGGACGGCCCAGGTACGTGCTCGTCCATGTGACCGTCGACGGGATCGTCACCGACCTCGACCTGGTCGATGACTAGCGTGGCGCCGATCGGCCGCCGGCGCGCGGGGGCGTCCGCGCGGTGGCGTCCGCGCGCGGGCGGCGGCAGACTCGGGCCATGCGCGCAGACATCGTCCCAGGGGCGTCGTTCCCCGACTACGAGCTTCCCGACCACACCGGCAAGCACCGCAAGCTGTCCGAGCTGCAGGGGCCCGACCCGCTCGTCCTCGTCCTCAGCCGCGGCAATTTCTGCCCCAAGGATCGGCGGCAGATGGAGGGCCTCCTCCAGCTCCACCGCGAGATGGAGGTTAGCTACTGCCGCCTGGTCACGATCAGCACCGACAACTTGCTCGAGGTGAACGAATTCCGCTCGGGCGCGGGGGCACACTGGCCGTTCCTTTCCGACCCGGGGCGCAAGGTGCAGAAGGACCTCGACATCGCCGAATACACCGACCCGATGCACAACCCGATGATCCCCTACACCCTCGTCCTCGAGCCGAAGCTCATCGTGTGGAAGATCTACAACGGCTACTGGTTCTTCGGCCGGCCCACGGTCGAGGACCTGCGCCAGGATCTGCGCGACGTGCTGCGCCGCTGCCGGCCCGACTGGGACATCACCTCGCCCGAGCTCAGGGCCGCGTGGGAACGGGGCGACAAGGCCCGCTTTTATCCCTACGGCAAGAGCTGGGCCAAGGTGTTCGCCGAGCAGGAGTGATCGCACGGGGCGGCTGTCCGGTATACTGGGCGCCCACCCAGCGGAGGGACACGTTCATGGTCAAGCGAGATGCCGCGGTTCTCCTCGTCCTATTGGCGGCGGCCTGCGGCGCCGCCCTGAACCAGGATTCGAAGACGGGTGAGGACGGGCGCGCCGACGGCGCGGACGAGGTCAAGGTCGGCGACGACGGGGAGGCGTCGGTCAAGGACAGCGTCAGCTACCCGGAGGGAGATCGCGTCGACTGGAAGTACTTCGAGATCAAGACGCCGAAGGACATCAATATATCGTTGCGGTGGACACCGCCGCGCGACGGGCTCGACCTCGCGTTCAACGTCCTCGACGAGGGGTATAACATCGTCGTGCGCGCGCAGCCCGCGGCCGGCTCGGGCAAGCGGCGCAAGGAGGTCGACGTCAAGGCCGCCTCCCCCGGACGCTACTACGTGATGATCTACGCGCCGGAGCGGACCGACGCCGGCGAGTACACGCTCGACATCAGCGTGCGCGACGTGCCCAAGGTTGCCGTGGTGGGACCGGCGATCCCCGATCCGCCGCGGCTGCCGATGCTGCCGCAGGCGTGCCCGCCGGGGACGCCGCCGGACAAGTGCCCGTCGGGCTCCACCCAGGCGCCCCCGTGCGCGCCGAACGCGCCGCCCGGATCCGCGTGCGTGTGCCCGCCGGCGAACACGCCGCCGCCCTGCCCGCCGCCGCCCCCGCCCTGCCCGCCGATGGCGCCAGGGGGCACGCAGTGCGTCTGCGCCGACGGCAAGAGCCCGCCGCCCTGCGCGATCCCGGACGTGATCGTATTCGCGGCCATCACCGAGGTGACGGTCTCGGGCCAGGGGCTCAACATCACGCTCAACCGCGGCAGCAAGGACAAGGTCGCCAAGGGCTGCACGGGCGTGGTGTTCCGCGGTCCGACCGGGACGAAGGAGCTGCCGAACTCCGCCTTCAGCATCTCCGATGTGACCGAGCGAGAGAGCCGCGGCACCATCCCCAAGATGTCGCTCGACGAGCTCGGCACGAACCGCCGCGCCAAGCTCACCTGTCCGCAGAAGGCTCCGTGACCCCGTTCAGGGCGCGCGGCGGCGCAGGAGGCCCTCCTGCGCCGTCGACGCCACCAGCCGTCCGTCGCGGCTGAAGATCTGCCCCCGCGCCAGCCCGCGCGCGCCGCCCGCGGCCGGGCTCTCCATCGCGTGCAGCAGCCACTCGTCGCAGCGGACCGGGCGATGGAACCACATCACGTGATCGATCGACGCGATCTGCATGCCGCCGCCGAGCCAGCTCACGCCGTGCGGCTCGAGCGCCGTCGTGACGAACGCAAAGTCCGACACATAGGCGAGGAGGCAACGGTGGAGCGACTCCCCGTCGGGCAGCGGCGCGATCGCGCGCATCCACACCCGGCGCACGGCGGGCCGCCGCGCCGGCGCGAACGGGTCCTGCGCGTCGATCGTGCGCAGCTCGAACGGCCGCGGGACGGATAGCCGCTCGCGCGCCGCCGGCGGGATGCGGGCCACCAGCGCGGCCATCCGCTCGCGGTCGGTGGGCACCGACTCCGGCGGCGGAACGTCGGGCATCGCGTCCTGGTGCTCCAGCCCGGGCTCGGCAATCTGGAACGACGCCGAGAGGTTGAAGATCGGCCGCCCCGCCTGGATGGCGACCACGCGGCGCGTGGTGAACGAGGTCCCGTCGCGGATGCGATCCACGTCGTAGATGACGGGCCGGTCCACCGCGCCGGGGCGGAGAAAATAGGAGTGGAGGGAGTGCACGGTCCGCTCGGGCGGCACCGTCTGGGCGGCGGCCGACACCGCCTGGCCGAGGACCTGTCCGCCGAAGACCCTACCCCAGCCGAGGTCCTCGCTGCGCCCGCGGAAGAGGTTCTCTTCGATCCGTTCGAGCGCGAGCAGCTGCACCAGATCGTCCACGACGTGGCTCATGCGCGCGCGAGCGTAAACCACATCCGCCCGGCCGGACAGGGAGTAGGCTAGAGAGGATGGGCGCGAAGATCGTATACCGGGACGCGGGCGGCCACGAGGGCACCGTCGAGCTGGGCGAAAAGCCCGCCTACGTCGGCCGCAGCCGGGATTGCGCCATTCGCAGCGACGACGCGATGGTGTCGCGGAAGCACGCGGTCGTCCGGTTCGTCGAGGGCCGCTACCAGATCGAGGATCTCGGCAGCGCGAACGGCATCGAGATCAACGGCGCCAAGGTGACGCGCCACATCCTGTCCCACAACGACGCCGCGCGCTGCGGGAGCCTGTGGTTCCGCTACATCGACGACACCGCCCCCACCGCGCCGCAGCCGCTTCCGCCCATGGCGCCGGCGGCGGCGGCGGCGCCGCCGCGGATCACCGCGCCCGAATCGGCGCGCACGCTCGTGCTCCCCGGGCGCGCGCGGCGCCAGGTGATCGTTCCCGACGTGGCCGAGGTGCAGCGGCTGCGCGACTACATCGAGGAGCTGCTGCGCCAGCTGATGGAGCTGCGCGAGGAGCTCGATCGGTCCCGGGCCGAGCAGTCCCGGATGGCGGCCGAGCTCGACAAGTACCGCGGCGATTGACCGGCGCCGTACGCTCAAGTAGCGCGCTCGGCGTAATAGCGGCAGCCGTCCGAGATCGGGCACGCATCGCACCGCGGCGCCGACCGGCGGCAGATCGTCTGGCCGTGTCGGCGGAGGAGCGCGTTCGCCTCGACGAGCACGTCGCAGTCCGCGGGGAGCTCGGCGGCGACGGCCTCGAGGGTGGACCGATACGCGCGGCCGTAGTCGCGCGCCTCCTCGCCGTAGCCGAGCCGCTGGGCGACGCGCAGCGCGTTGGAGTCGGGCGCGAGGGTCGCCCGGGATCCGGCGAGGAGAAGGATCTTGTCCGCGCCGGGATCGCCGATGCCGGGGAACTTCTTCAAGAGCTTCCGCGCCTCGGCGGGCGCCTTGCGGACGCTCCGGCGAAGCTCGTCGATGCCGATCGACAGCGCGATCGCCGCGGCGCGCTGGAGCTTGTCGACGCGCCCGTCGGGGTTCATGCCGCCGGGCAGGAGGATCGCGCGGAGCAGGTCGGGCGGCGCGGCGGCGATCGCCGACGGCTCGACGCCGACGCGGCGCGCGAGCGTCCGGTATACCTGGGCGCGGCGCTCGTCGTCGACGAGGTAGGCGCAATTCTCCCAAACGACGACGGCGAATGGGTCGCGGACCGGCGG
>DATFWE010000254.1:0-9710 GCA_035259575.1 Haliangiales bacterium | reverse complement strand
CCCGGGCATCGTGGGTGGTGCGCCCGCACGCGTCACAGCGGGTCACGTGGATCTGGTAGTTGCTCCGCCCGGAATCGGCCGGGCCGGCGAGGACCGTGCGCGCCATGAGCAGGAGCCCCTCTTCCTCCGTCAGGCGGGCGTCGGCGTCCCTTCGCATCTTGGCCTGGGCCTCGCGGTAGGCCGCGAACGTCTCGGCCGACACGTCGAGGACGATTCGGTGTCGCCGCGCCTCGGCCCGCGGCCGGTCCCCCGGCCGATCGCCGACGCGCCGGCCGGAGACGAGCGTTTCGATCTCCCCGACCGACTTGCCCTCCGAGGCGGTGAGCCACTCCGCCGCGGTCTCGGGCGCGAGCACGCGCGTGAGCTCACGGACTGCGGTGAAATGGACCCTCCCGCCGGCGAGCGCCGCCGACGTCTCCGGGAGTCGCTCGAGGGCCCGGGCGACGCGCAGCCGCTCCTCGGTCTGACGCGGCGTGAGGCCGACGACGCGCTCGGCGTACTCGAAGAAGGTCGCCATGCCCAGCGCCCGGAAGACCTCGGCGCGCTCGGCGCGCACCAGCGCCGCGCCCAGAGCATGCTCGTGCGCGGCGCGCGCCGCCGCCAGCCGAACCAACGCGCAGTGCGCGGCCTCCCATTCCACTTCCCCCGTGTGGACCATGCTCATTGGGTATCATTAGTGTAATCATATGTCAATAACAATCGTCATTAGATGCCGATTGATCGAATCGACGCGCTTTGCCCCCACGTGGGGGCCGACTGTACGTTCGATGTGGCCGAAGCGATCCGTCGCGCGCTTGCGATATGCGCGAAAGGCGGCCGGTGGACGGGTGCCGCGCCCGTGGACGGCCGCCTCCGTGCCCTCGGTGCGCGGGGTGGCGCGGCCGCCCACCGGCGCTTGGACAGACCGCGACCGCACGGCGCGCTTTCCTAGCCGCGAGGCGCCCGATTCGCGGTCTGTCCACACCGATCCACAGGCCCTGCTACTGCCAGATTGTGAAAAAAAATGCCCCGCCCCCCAAGCCGCGGCGTGCCCCCATATGGGGGTGGGGGTTCTCTCTCCAAATCCGATCAGCGCAGGCGGTGTGGGCAGCGTGAACGGGCGCACCGCGCAGTGAGCTCCTTCGCGCGGCGCGCCCTACTTATCCAGCGCCCTCTTGAACCCGTCGAACGCTTCCTTCCCCGCCTTCTCCAGCTCGCGCGTGCCCGCGCCCGCGGCGCAGCCGATGGCCTCGGGGCACGTCTTGGCCTCGAGCAGACAGCGCGCGAGGCGCGCCGACGTCTCGTCGGAAGCCCTGTCGAGGTGCTCGCGGCAGCTCGCGTCGGGCAGGCCGCACAGGTCGGCCATGCGCCCGCACGCGCGCCCGGCCGACGGGCGCAGCCAGAACCACCACAGCGCCGCCCCCGCCGCCGCCAAGATGAACGCCAGGACGATCAGCCGCCTCATCGTATTCCTTCGGGCTCGCGTCGGCGCGGCGCTCCCACTCGCTCGGCTGCGCCTCGCTCGAAGTCGCGCTTGCCCGCGCCTCCGCTCGCCCTCATGGCGTCCCCATCCCCAGCACCTTCGCCACGAACGCCAGCTTGTCCGCCGCCTCCTCGATCGTCTTGGTGGTCGGCTTGCCCGCGCCGTGGCCGGCCTTCACGTCGATGCGCACGAGGATCGGCGCCGGGCCGCCCTGCGCCGCCTGCAGCGCCGCGGTGAGCTTGAACGTGTGCGCCGGCACGACCCGGTCGTCGTGGTCGGCGGTCGTCAGGAGCATTGGCGGATAGGCCGTTCCCGCCTTGACGTTGTGGAGCGGCGAGTACGCGTAGAGGAACTTGAACTGGTCGGCGTTGTCCGACGAGCCGTACTCCTCCGCCCACGCCCACCCGATGGTGAACTTGTGGAAGCGGAGCATGTCCATCACGCCCACCGCGGGCAGCGCCGCGCCGAACAGATCGGGCCTCTGGATGAGGCAGGCGCCGACCAGGAGCCCGCCGTTGGAGCCGCCGCTGATGGCGAGCTTCTTTGACGACGTGATCCCGTCCTTGATCAGGAACTCCGCCGACGCGATGAAGTCGTCGAACACGTTCTGCTTCCGGTCGAGCATGCCGGCGCGGTGCCACTTCTCGCCGTACTCGCCGCCGCCGCGCAGGACCGCGATCGCGAACACGCCGCCCATCGCCATCCACTCGGTGATGGTCGGGCTGTAGGTGGACTCCATCGGCACGTTGAATCCGCCGTAGCCGTAGAGCATCGTCGGGTTCTGCCCGTCGCGCTTGAGCCCCTTCTTGTGGGCGAGGAACAGCGACAGGCGCGTCCCATCCTTTCCGGGGAAGAACACCTGCGTCGTCTCGAACTGGGTCAGATCGACCGCGGGGCGCGGCCCCTTCCACAGCTTGCTCTCGCCGGCGCGCATGTCGTAGCGGTACACGCTCGGCGGCGTCACCATGTCGGTATAGGTGTAGAACGTCTCGCGATCGGCGCGCTCGCCGCCGAACCCGGCCGCCGCGCCCACGCCGGGGAGCTTGATGTCGCGCAGGGGCTTGCCGTCGAGATCCACGACCCGCACCGCGGAGTGCGCGTCCTGGAGGTAGATGACGAGCAGCTTGTCGTCGACGACGTTCGCGCCGAGCAGGCTGTCGGCGGACTCGGGCACGACCTCCGACCACTTCTTCTTGGCGACGTCGTAGGCGACGAGCTTGCCGCGCGGCGCGCCGTCGTTGGAGCGGAAGTAGAACTTGCCGCCCACCGCGTCGACGAACCCGTAGTTCGCCTTGAATTCGCCGATGAGCTCGATGAGGCGCGCGTCCTTGGCGTGGAGGTCGCGGTAGAAGACCAGGTTCTCCGGGTTGGTGCTCTTGGTGACGCTCACCACCAGCCAGCGCCCGTCGTCGGAGATCTGCGCGCCGTAGAACCACTCCTTGTGCTCGGGCCGGAACATCACCAGCTTGTCCGCGCTCTGCTCGGTCCCCAGCCGGTGGTAGTAGAGCTTGTGGTTGAAGTTCTGCGCCGTGAGCTCCTGGCCGGCGACGGGCGCGTCGAACGCGGCGTAGTAGAACCCCTTGCCGTCCTTGGTCCACGTGACCTCGCCGTCCTTCATCCACTTGATGACGTCCGGCCGATCCTTCCCGGCGTCGACCTCGCGCACCCGCATTTCGGTCCAGTCGGAGCCCGCCGAGGCGAGGGCGTAGGCGGCGAGCTTCCCGTCGCGGGACACGGACATGCCGGCGAGCGCGATGGTTCCGTCGGGGCTGAGCGCGTTGGGGTCGATGAGGAGCCTGGGCTCGGCGTCGAGCGACGCCGCCACGTACACGACCGCTTGGTTCTGCAGCCCGTCGTTCTTGCTGAAGAAATATCGGTCGCCCTTCCGCGCCGGGACGCTCCACCGCTCGTAGTCCCACAGGCGCGTGAGGTCCTCCTTGATCTTCCCCCGCTGCGGGATCGTGTCGAGGAACCCGAACGTCAGCTTGTTCTGCGCCTCGACCCAGGCGCGCGTCTCGGCGGAATCGGGGTCCTCGAGCCAGCGGTAGGGGTCGGCGACGCGGGTGCCGTGGTAGTCGTCGACGACGTCGCCCTTGCGGGTGACCGGATAGACGAACGCGGTCGGCGGCGCGGGCTCGCGGGCGGTCGCGACGGTCGGTTTGGGCGGTTCCTTCGGGGGCATGGGTGCCGTTTTCGTGTGGGCGCCGCCGCAGGCGGCCAAAAGCGCGAGAAGCGTGCGCAGCTTCATCGCGAGGACATAGCACAGGTCGAGCGGCGGCGGCTCTGTCTTCGGCATGCAGACCTACCGCATCTTCTCCAGTCGGGCGGCCACCGCGGGCGGGATGTGCGCGCCGCCGAGCGCCGCGGCGACGCCGCGCGCCACCGGCCCCGCCGGCAGCCGGTCGAGCTCGGCGCAGGCTTCGTCCACGCGTCCGAGCTCCACGAGCGTGGCGACGAGATAGGCGAGCGGCTCGGCCGCCGGGGGAAGCGCGGCGGCGCGGCCCAGCCCGGTGCCGGCGCCGGCGGCGGGGAAGCGCGCCTGGATGGCGTCGGCCGCGGGCGAGCCCGGCCCGGCCGCGCGGCGGAGCCAGTCCAGGGCGGCGTCGCGCCGGCCGAGATCGCGGAGGCAGCGCCCCACGCCCGCCGCCGCGGCCGCGTCGGCCGGATCGCGGCGCGCGACCTCCTCCCACAGCGACGCCGCCGCGCCGAGGCGCCCGTCGGCCTCGGCCCGGCTGGCGAGCGCGCGCAGCAGCGTGTCGAACGCGACACTCCGCCCCGGCGGGTCGTCGGGCGGGCGCAGGGGGACGCCCTCGAGGAGCTCGGGCAGACGCCGCGCCCACGTGTGCTCCGCGGTCGCCCGCGCGCGCGCCGCCCGCGCCGCCCGCCGCCGCTCGTCGGGGCGGGCGAGAAAGTGGCGCACGCGATCCACGAGCTCGGCCGGCGAGCCGAACGCGGGCACCTCGTCGGCGGGGAAGTACCCGCGCAGGTCCGGCGCTTCCTGGGCGATCTGGAACGCCCCGAGCATCGCCGTCTCGAGCAGGCGGTGCTTCACCATCGGGATCGACCAGTGCTCCCAGTCCGCCGTTGTGAGGACGATCGCCGCGCGCGCGTAGAGCGACTCCATCTCGGCGCGCGGGACGAATCCGCCCGCCCAGCCGGCGCCGCGCGCCTCGACGCGCACCCCCGCGGCGCCGAGCGCCGCCATGAGCTCGCGCCGGCGGGCGTAGGCGCGCCCGACGAGGACGACGTCGATCTCCGGCGCGCGCTCGGGCAGCGCCGGCAGCGGCCGTTGCGCCCAGCGGACCTCGCGCGTCGTCACGTAGCGGTCGTAGGCGCGCTGGAGCTCCGCCCACGTCTCCGGACCGTAGGCCGGAGCGAAGATCTCGTCGTCGAAGGCGTAGGCGACGACGCGCGTCCCCGCGGCGCGCATCCGATCCGCGGCGTCGACGGTGACGTGGTCGTAGGGCGGATGGGCGACGAACAGGTGGGGCCGCTCGCGCACGGCCAGGTCGACGAGCAGCTCGCGATAGCCGTGCGGCCCCAGCGCCACGACCGCCTCCTGGGTGGGCACGCGCACGAGCTCCCAGCCGGACGGGATGTCCACCCAGTCGTGCATCGCACCCTCGGGATCGATCGTCATCGAGAACGCGATGCGGTACGTCAAGCTCGTGCCACCTCGTTCGGCGGCGGCTCCCTCAGCTCGCCGAAGCGGAGCCGCACCGCGGCGGCGCGGAACTGAAAGATGCGGCGCAGCGAGCGGGCGACGAACAGCCGGTCGAGGATCGACCCGAGCGGTCCGAGCGGCGCCGAGTAATACACGCGGTCCTCGACGACCGTCCTTTGCCCCATCGCGCGGAAGTGGTGCTCGTGCCACCACGACCGGTACGGGCCGGACGCCTGCGAGTCGATGAACACGCGCCCCGGCTCCCACTTCTCGATCGTCGACCGCCAGCGGATCGGGAGCAGGCCGAGGCGGATCGCGTAGTCGATCGTCGCGCCCACGCGCATGTCGATCGGCGTCGGCGACTTGATGTCGAAGCTCACCCCTGGCGGGGTGAGCGCCCCCAGGTTCTCGGCGTTGGCGAAGAACGTGAACACCTCGTCGAGCGGCGCGTCGACGAGCAGCGTCTGGCGGAGGAGCCGCCGCGCCCCGCGCTCGCGCAGGTAGGCCGAGATCGGCACGTCGCCGGCCGGCCCGATGGTCGCGGTGCCCTCGGGGGCGCACAGATCGCGCAGCGCGTCCTCGAGCGCGGCGAAGCGGAAGCGGAAGCCGAGCTCGCCCAGGCGGCGCGGCTGGACGCGCTGGCCGGCGAGGAGCATGCCGGCCGCCTCCCCCAGCGCGACGCGCAGCGCGACCGCGGGGACGCGCAGGAGCACGGGCCGCCGCAGCACCCGCCCCAGCGTCGCCATGATCTCCCGGTTCCGCGCCGGCGCCGGCGCGACCAGGTTGATCGGCCCGCGGAAGCGCGCGTCGGCGAGGCCCTGGGCGAACGCCTCCACCACGTCCGCGAGGTGCACCCACGACGTCCACTGCCGGCCGTCTCCCAGCACCGCGCCCAGGCCGGCGCGCACGCCCGGCGCGACCTTGGCCATGAATCCGCCCTCGGGCCCGAGGACGATGCCGATGCGCAGGCAGGCGACGCGCAGCCCGAGCGGCGCGGCGCGGGCGGCCTCGTCCTCCCACCCGCGGCACAGGCTCGCCGCGAAGCCGCGCCCCGCGGGGGCGTCCTCGTCGAGCTCCTCGTCGCCGCCGTCGCCGTAGTAGCCGACCGCGCTGGCGGACAGGAGCACCGACGGGCGCGTGCGCGCCGCGGCGATCGCGTCGACCAGGCTGCGCGTGAGGCCGATGCGGCTGCCCATGATCTCGGCGCGGCGCGCGGCGGTCCACCGTCCGATGATCGGCGCCCCGGCCAGGTTCACGACCGCGTCCTTTCCGTCGACCGCGAGCTCGGTCGTGATCTCCACCTCCCCGCCGAGGAGGCCGCGCGCGCGCGCCGGCCGGCGCACGTGGCACGTGACGCGATGGCCGTCGCGGCGGAGGCGCAGGATCACGGCGCGGCCGAGGAAACCGGTCGCGCCGGTGACGAGGACGTTCAGGGGCATCGTGCACCCCCCTCGTACAACGTGACGGCGGCGAGGCCAAGCCGGTTGTCGAGGATGAGGTAATTCGATCGTAGCGCGGCGAAGAAGTCGATGTGCATCCCGAGGATGTGGCCGCCGGTGTCGTCGGCGCTCACGCACCCGTCGTGCACGAAGCCGCCCTCGGCGCCGGGCATGGTCACGCCCGCGAGCTCCTTGACCCAGTAGCGGGCGCCGATCGCGAGGACGGTGGGGTCGACGGCGATCGAGCGGAAGGGGACCAGCGCGCGGCCGTCGGCGCCGGTGCCCCACGGGTGCGCGGCGTCGAGCACGACGAAGCAGGGGGAGAACAGGCACGGGCATGCGCCGGCGTAGTTGAGGGTGCGCCCGTCGGCGAGGCGGCCGGTGCCCTCGATCACGAGGCTCTGCGCGAACGCCGACGGCACGGTGGCGAGCGCGACGCAGGAGCGATCGTAGAGCGTCGTGTCGGCGGCGCCGGGGTAGTCGCTCTCGAGCGTCACCCAGTAGTATGTGAGCGCGAACGTGCCGAGGATCGGCCCGGGCCCGGCGTCCGGCCCGACGGCGGGCGCGTCGACGCCGGGCGCGCGCGCGTCGATCCGCTCCGCGCCGTCGGGCGGCGCGTCTCTCGAGTCGGGCGAGTCGGGCGCGTCGGGCAGGTCGCCGGTGATCTCCGCCGTGCATCCGGCGAGCCCTGCGGCGACGAACGACGGCGCGAGCCAGCGCACGGCGGCGTTTATCGCATGAATCCCATGTTATCGTGCGTCGCATCTTGGTCGTGTAGATGGGAGACGCGTACACCCCGGGCCTGGCGGTGACGGCACGGGCGGCGCTGCGGCGCACCCGCAGGCTGCCGCTCGCCGGGGAGATCCTCGTCAAGGTCGGGGACGAAGTCGACGCCGACACCGTCGTGGCGCGCACGGAGCTGCCCGGGAAGGTGTTTCCGGTCAACGTCGCGCACGAGCTCTCGATCCTCCCCGAGGAAGTCCCGGGCGCGATGCGCAAGGCGGAAGGGGCAGATATCGCGCGCGGGGAGGTCCTTGCCGAAATCCACAGCCTTTTCGGATTGTTCCGTTCCGAGGTGCGATCGCCCACCGGCGGCGTCGTGGAGGCGGTGAGCCGCGTCTCGGGGCAGGTTCTGGTACGCGAGCCCCCGCTTCCGGTCGAGGTCAATGCCTACCTCCGCGGCACCGTCGCCGAGGAGATTCCCGGCGAGGGCGTCGTGGTCGAGGCCGAGGGCGCGTTCGTGCAGGGGATCTTCGGCCTGGCCGGGGAGAAGCACGCGCCGCTCCGCGCGATCGCCCGTTCGCCCGACGAGCGCGTCGACGCCGCGCGCATTCCCGCCGACGCGGCGGGGCAGATATTGATCCTGGGCGGGCTGCTGTCGCTCCCCACGCTCCGGCGCTGCTTCGAGGTCGGCGTCGCCGGCGTGGTCACCGGCGGGTTCGCGTACCAGGACATCCACGCGCTCCTCGGGATCGACATCGGCGTCGCGGTCACCGGCCACGAGACGCTGCCCACCACCGTCGTCATCACCGAGGGTTTCGGCGACATTCCCATGGCGCGCGCAACCTTCGAGCTCCTGGCGTCACATGCAGGGGAGGCGGCCAGCATGACGGGCGCCACCCAGATCCGCGCGGGCGTCATCCGCCCCGAGGTCGTCGTGCCGCACGCGCGCGCGGTCGCGACGCCGGCGGAGCCCGCGCCGGGCCTGGAGGTGGGCGCGGCCGTGCGGTGCGTGCGCGCGCCGCACTTCGGCCGCATCGGCGAGGTCGCGGCGCTGCCCGCCGAGCTGGCCGCGATGCCGTCGGAGACGCGCGTGCGCGTGGTGGAGGTGAGGTTCGCCGACGGTGGGACGGCGATCGTGCCGCGCGCGAACGTCGAGCTGATCCAGAGATCATGATTGCGCCCCTCGTCCTCGCCCTGGCCGTCGCCCCGCCGCAGGGGCTGACCGCCGCGCCCAAGCCCGCCGACGATGGGACGCACATCGTGCTCGCGTTCCAGGCGGCGGGCGGCCGCTACGAGGTGTGGCGGACCGCGGATCCGGTGGGTGCGAGCCTGCCGCCCGATCCGGCGTGGACGCGGGTGAAGGTGCTGGTCGCCCCGCCCGGCACCGTCAAGCTCGAGGATCAGGTCGCGTTCGGCCGACCGCACGCCTACGCGGTGCGCGCGCTCGGCGACGGCGAGGCGGGCGCCTGGGTCGTCGTCGGTCCGGTCGCGCCGTCGGTGCGCTGGTTCGATGCCTCGCGCTGGTTCCTGTTCGCCACCGCCATCGCGATGGCCGTGCTCCTCGGCGCGTTCGCCCGCCGCGCGCGGCGCGGCAAGCCGGGCACGGTGCGCCGCATCCCCGGCATCGACGCCATGGAAGAGGCGGTCGGCCGCGCGACGGAGATGGGGCGGCCGGTGTTCTACGTGCCCGGCATCGAGGAAGTGCAGGACATCCAGACGGTGGCCGGGCTGCTCATCCTCGGGCACGTCGCCGAGCTGTGCGCCCGCAACGACGCGCGCCTGCGCGTGGCGTGCTGCATCCCGCTCACCATGGTGCTCGCCGAGGAGACGGTGAGCGAGGGCTTCCTGCGCGCCGGCCGGCCCGAGGCGCACCGGCCCGAGGACGTGCAGTTCATCAGCTCCGAGCAGTTCGCGTTCACCGCCGGCGCCGTCGGCATCATCCTGCGCGAGAAGCCCGCGACCAACATCTACCTCGGGCGCTTCTACGGCGAGTCGCTCGTCCTGGCCGAGGCAGGCTACGTGAACCAGGCGATCCAGATCGGCGGCACGGCGGAGCTCACCCAGCTGCCGTTCTTCATCGCCGCGTGCGACTACACGCTCATCGGCGAGGAGCTGTTCGCGGTGTCCGCCTACCTCAGCCGCGAGCCCGGCCAGCTGGCCACGCTCAAGTCGGTGGACGCGTTCAAGCTGGTGATCCTGGCCATCGTGATCGTGGGGACGATCCTCGCCACGGGAGGGTGGGCGGACATCGCCCGCGCCATAGTCCCATGAGCCGGCGAGCCGAGGCGCGCAGGTTCGCGACCGTGGAGCGAGGCGCAGCCGAGCGACCTGGAGCGGCGAGCCGAGGCGAGCCGGCGGTGCGACCATGAGCCGGCGAGCGGAGGCGCGCAGGTTCGCGACCGTGGAGCGAGGCGCAGCCGAG
>DATFWE010000253.1:0-17530 GCA_035259575.1 Haliangiales bacterium | reverse complement strand
GCCAGCGTCGGCCGGCGCGCAGGCGGCCAGCGCGAGGAGCAGGGCGCCCCGCATCAGAACGCCACCGTGACGAGCGCCCCGGCGCGCACGAGCTCGATGTCCTGGAACGCGTCGCGCGCCACCTGAAGCTCGACGCCGATGCGCCGCCACACCACCGCGCCGGCGGCGCCGAACAGCGTCGGGCGCGTCGCAACGCCGGCGTCGATGCCGTAGGCGTCATGGCCGACCTGCTCGCTCCACCCGACGCCGACGCGCAGGTGCAGCCAGCCCGTCGGGCGGAGCTCGACGTCGACGTGCTCGGACGCGATCGCCAGGAGCGATCCGTCCTCGCTGAACATCTGCCCCAGAAGGGTCACCCCGGCGAGGATTCCCACCGGCCCGCCCCGCCACACGGCGTAGGATGCGTCGAGGACGAGCCCGCCGCGGGTGTCGAGCGCTTGGCTCGCGTCGCGCCCCACGAGCGCGACGTGGACGAGACCCCAGCCGGCGCCCACACGCAGGCGATCGGGCTCGGGCGGGGAGAGGGAGACGGCGGCGGCGACGAGGAGCGGGTACATGCTGCTTTAGTCGCCCCACGGGGCCGCGGGGGAAAAACGCGTCAGCCGGCGCGCGCCGCGGTCTCCGTCGGAGGCGCGCCCACGTCCACTTCTACCCGGTTTTGCCGCGTCGCTTCGCGGCGTAGAGCGCGGCGTCGGCGCGCGCGATGAGGTCGTTGTCGGCGAGCCTGCTCAACACCAACGTCACGAAAGTCGTGTTCGAAGGCGATCTCAAGCGCAGGCTTCGAGAATCTCCACCAGCTCGTCGGGCGCGTCGATCGCCACGTCGTGCCCGCACGCGAGCTCGCGGATCGTCCAGCCCCGGTCGGAACCGACCGCGGCCGGCGGCGCCTTGAACCCGTCCCAGCCGGTGGCGCGGACGTAGGTCTTCTTGGGCACCCGACGGTACGCGCCGGTGACCCGCAGCTTCTGGGTGAACGTCGCCGCCGGCTGGGGTGTGGCCTTGGCGTCGACCCAGGCGCGGTCGCTTTCATCGAAGTAGTCCCCTTTCGACGTCGGCGGCGGCGGGATCATCGTCTCGGTGATGCTCCAGCCGGGCAAGAGGTCGGCGAACGACTGGCCGTCGGCCGGGATGAACGCGTCCACATAGATGATGGAGGCGATCCGCTCGCGGACCTGCTCGGCGACGCCGGTGATCACCAGGCCGCCGTAGGAATGGCCGACGAGGACGATCCGACCGAGGTCCTTCCACACGATCTCATTGACCACGTCCTTCACGTGCGTCGCAAGGTCGATGCCCGGGCCGGCGAGATGCGATCGTTCGCCCAGGCCGGTGAGCGTCGGCGCGTAGGCGCGGTGACCCTTTGCGATCAGGCGATCGACGACGCGCACCCACGACCAGCCGCCGGACCAGGCACCATGAACGATGACGAAAGTGGCCATGGAATGATCGTGACAGTCGCCCGGCCGGCGGCCACCCGCATTCAGCGGATGTCCACCGACAAAGGCTCGGGGGACAGCGCTCGCACGAAATCGCGGGCATCGAACAGCGCACTCGGAGCCGCGACCCCGGCTTCGCTGAACCGTCCATCGAGGAGCCGCTCCGCCGCCTCCACGACGATGGGCGCGGTGACCGCGTAGATGTCGCGCCCGCGCGCCGTCGCCCGGCGCTCGTCGCTGCCTCTTCGCACGATCACATCCACGACGAAGATCTGGGACGAACGCCCGCTGTCGTCGGCCGCGGTCGGCGCGGGTGTGCCGGGATCGCGGACGTCCCGGAGCGGCGCGAGATTCATGTACGCCCGGATCTCCGGCGTCCGCAGATGGCGGGAGATGAGGATGGTCTCGGAGAAGTGAACCGCTACCACCTCGTGCGCGCCGAACGGGGCCGGAAAGCTCCACATACGCGTGGGTGGCGGGTCGGCGAGGAATTCGAGCCTGCCGTTCGACAGCACGTAACGTCGACCGGTATTCCGCTGGCCCGTCAGCCGCGTCCCCCGCGTCGGCATCCAGCTATCGAGCGCGACAGCGATGTTGACCTCGTCCGCGGCGTCCCAATCCCCCATCGCGGCGGTGGCCAGGAGATCGCTCAAGCCGCCATAGAACGCGGTCGCGGGAGCGACCACGATACCGGCGTGCCGCGCGGCGTCGCCGAATCGGTCGAAGGCGGCAAGAACGGCCGGTTGTTCGGCCGTCAAATCCAGATAGTGAATGCGCGCGCGGAGCGCAGCTTCGATGACCGGCGCTGCGGTGTCGAGGAAGGGCCCGGCGCAGTTGATGACCGCCCCGGCGCTCGAGAGCGCTCGATCCAGTGACGCCGGGTCATCGATGGAAGCGACCCGGACCTCCGATACCGGATGCATGTCGGCGACAACCCGGAGTTTCGCGGCATCGCGGCCGGAGACCACGACCGGCCATCCGCGCCGCCGCAGTTCCGCGACCACGAAACGTCCGGTATGGCCTGCTGCCCCGAAGACCGCGATCGGTTTGTCTCGCTTCATTGCGTCGTTCTTTAACGCATGTGCCAGCTCTGGACCAGCGTTTCATGACCTCGGCGGTCATGAAACGCCACGCGTGTTGCCCTCGCAGGGCGGGTTCAAGACGTAGGTCAGTCCGCGCTCACTCCGCAGGTCGGGTTGGCGACGGGCAACTTGCGCGGCGCCGGTGTGGGGCGGGAGCACACGATCGACGTCGCGCGGCGGTTGCGACGGCGCACGGCCTCGGCGACAATCCAACCCACCGCAGAGTCACCAAGAGGCCTCCGTCAACGGGGCCAAAGGAGGCGCGATGTCGCGTACCTTGCCGTTACTGTGCCTCATCGGTCTACTCTTCCTTTCCAGCGGCTGCAAACGCCGGGAAACGACCGCCAAGGCTTCTTCCGTGCCCGTTCTCGTGCGGGCGGTGCAAGATCCGTCCGATGCTCGCGGAGCGCGGTACTCGGGCACGATCGAGCCGGCCACGCGCGTGGATGTCGCGTTCAAAGTGGGCGGTTACGTTCGCGAGTTGCTTCAGGTCAAGGGCCAAGACGGCAAGCCGCGCAAGATCCAGGAAGGCGACGTCGTCTCCGCCGGCGCCGCCCTGGCGGTGGTGCGACAGAACGAGTACCAGGAGAGGGTCGCGGGCGCAAATGCGCAGCTCGCGCAGGCCCTCGCGACGGAAAAGCAGGCTCAGATCGACTACGACCGAACCCAGAAGCTGCTGGCCGAGAATGCGGTGCCGGCGGCCGAGGGCGACACGATGACCTCGCGGCTCGCGTCAGCCAAGGCGCTCGTCCAGAGCGCGCAGGCGCAAGTGAGGGACGCCCACATCATCTTGGACGACGCGACCCTGCGAGCCCCCATCGACGGCGTCGTGCTGAAGCGAGCGGTCGAAGCGGGCACGTTCGTGTCGCCCGGGAGCCCCGGCTTTTCCATCGCAGACATCACGAGCGTGAAGTTCGTGTTCGGCGCTCCCGACGGGCTGCTCGGCAAGCTCACGCTGGGCACACCACTGACGGTCCACATCGACGCCCTCGGAATCGACGTCGGCGGCGCCATCACCCGGATCGCGCCGTCGGCCGATCCGAAGAGTCGGGTGTTCGAGATCGAAATCACCATCCCCAACGCGGACGGGCGCCTCAAGCCGGGCGTCGTCGCGTCCATCGCCGTGCCGGCCCTGTCGCAGGCGGGGATCGTGATCGCCCTGCCGCTCACCGCCGTGGTCCGGTCACCGAAGGATCCCCGCGGCTTCGCGGTGTTCGTCGTCACGGAGGAAGGCGGCAACACGGTGGCCCACGTTCGCGACGTGACCCTCGGAGCGGTGATCGGGAACGAGGTGCAGGTGATGGGCGGGCTCCAGAAAGGGGAGCTCGTCGTCACGATGGGCGCGACCCTGCTGGTGGACGGCATGCGCGTCCGCGTGCTGCCGAGCTGATGGGAGGAACCATGACCACGGAATCGGCTGACCGCGCACGCATCGCATCGACCCGAAACCTTCCGAGGTATTTCGCCGAGACGCGCCCCGTCTCGCTCGTGTTGCTCGTCGGAGTGCTCCTGTGGGGTGTGTTCGCCTACCAGACGATGCCGAAGCGTAAGGACCCGGAAATCCCCGTCCGCGTCGCGGTGGCGCTCGTCGTGTGGCCCGGCGCGACCGCGGACAAGATCGAGGACCTCATCACGCGCAAGCTCGAGACGAAGATCGCCGAGAACTCCAAGATCGAAAAGATCGAATCGAACACGCGGAGCGGCATCACCGTCGTCACCATCACCCTGCGCGAGGAGGTGAACGACGTCGACAAGGAGCTCGACGACCTGCAGTTGAAGCTGGCGTCGTTGAACCCCGCGATGCCGAGCGGCGCTTCGCAGATCCAGTTCATCAAGGACTTCGGCGACACGACGAACCTGATGCTGACGGTCGCCAGCCCGCGCGTGGTCGGCGTCGAGCTGCAGCTCCGGGCGCGGCCGATCGAGGCGGCGATCCGCAAGACGCGAGCGGAAGCGAGCTCCGCGGCGCCGGGACGACGCGCCAGCCTCGTCTACGCGTTCCCGGCCACGCTCGATCCTCAAGAGCTCCGACGGACGGTCAGGACCATGGGCGAGTACGCGCAGGAGCGTGGCGATGTCGCGCAGGACGTCCGCTATTTCGAAGGGGACGGCTTCATCGGACTGGACGCGCGCACCGACGCCGACGAAGACAAGATTCGGTCGCTGGCCCTGGCGTTCGTGCGAGAACGCCTGCGCACGTCGGAGCTGCACCCGGACGTGTGGCGCGGGGCGGTCATCTTCGACCCCGCGGAGACGGAGACGAAGCTGGGACAGGTCGCGGAGGCCAAGTACTCCTACCGGCAGCTGGACGATTACACGGACACGTTGCGGAAGGCGCTCCTCGCCGTGCCCATCGTCTCCAAGGTCTCGCGGGCCGGCGTGCTGCCGGAGCGCGTGTTCCTCGACTTCTCGCAGGAGAAGCTCGCCAACTACGCGATCACCGCCGACACGCTCGCGCGCGCTCTCGCCGCCCGCAACGTCACCGCTCCCGCCGGCGTCCTCGAGACGAGCGACAAGTCCGTGGCGATCGATGTATCCGGAGAGCTCAAAGGCGAGTCGGAGCTCGTCGGCCTGCTCATCTCGACGTCGACCGGCGGCCAGCCCGTGTATCTGCGCGACGTCGTCGACGTGCACCGCGGCTACGAGAGCCCGCCCAGCTACCTCAATCGCTACACGCGGCGGGGGGCGAATGGAGAGTGGGAGCGGACGCGCGCCGTGACGATGGGCGTGTTCATGCGCTCGGGCGCGCAGATCGGAGACTTCGGTGCCCAGGTGGACGCGACTCTCGACAGCGTCCGCCGGACGCTTCCCGAGGATCTCGTGCTCGCTCGGACCAGCGACCAGCCGCGGCAGGTGGTCGAAAACGTGGATCTGTTCATGCGCAGCCTGCTCGAGGCCGTCGCGCTCGTCGTGATTGTCGCGGCCGTCGGCTTCTTCGAATGGCGCTCCGCCGTGATGCTCGCGCTGTGCATCCCGATCACGCTGACGCTCACGTTCGGAGTCATGAAGCTTCTCGGGCTCGACGTTCAGCAGATCAGCATCGCCTCATTGATCATCGCGCTCGGGCTCCTGGTCGACAATCCGGTCGTCGCGACCGATGCGATCAAGCATAGCCTGGCGGCCGGGCACCCTCGCGTCGTCGCCGCGTGGCTCGGCCCGACGAAGCTCGCGACGGCGATCATCTTCGCGACGATCACCAACATCGTCGCCTACCTGCCGTTTCTCACGCTCCCGGGTGACGTCGGTCGCTTCATCTACACTCTGCCCGTCGTGCTCACGACCTCCCTGGTCGCGTCGCTCCTCGTCACGTACACGTTCGCGCCGCTCCTCGGCTACTTCCTGCTGCGCGCGCCGAAACGGCAGGAGCCGTCGATCCACGAGCGCCGCGCGAAGGGGTTCGGGCGGTTCTACGCCCGCGTCGTCGGCGGCGCGATCAACCGCCGATGGTGGGTCCTCGGTGCGTCGGTCGTCGTCCTCGTGGCTGCCTTTTCGTTTGCCGGCCGGCTCAAGAACGCGTTCTTCCCGCACGACCTCTCGTATCTTTCCTACGTCGACGTTTGGCTGCCCGAGGACGCGCCGATAAGTCAGACGAACGAAGCGGTGCGGCGGGTCGACGGCGTCATCCGCACTACACTCGAGCAGTACGCCAAGGACCACGCCGCCGAGCTGGGTGGGCGCCCGGTCCTCAAATCGATCACGACGTTCGCGGGAGGAGGAGCCCCTAGGTTCTGGTTCTCGGTGGTCCCCGAGCAGCAGCAGGTCAATTACGCCCAGCTCGTGCTGGAGGTCTACGACAAGCACGACACGCCGGAGATCCTGGGACCGCTGCAAGAGGCGTTGTCGCGTGATGTCCCCGGCGCGCGCATCGACGTGCGGGAGCTCGAAAACGGCAAACCCGTCGGGATTCCCGTCTCCGTGCGCATATCGGGAGAGGACATCCCGACGCTGCGCGCCGCCGCGGAGAAGGCGAAGGCGGTCCTCCGAAACACGCCCGACGCCCAGCGCGTTCGGGACGACTGGGGGGCCGAGAGCTTCGAGGTCCAGCTCCAGGTGGACAGCGACCGTGCCAACCTCGCCGGCGTGACGAACCTGGATGTCGCCCGCTCGTCGGCCGGGTCGCTCGACGGACTGCCGGTGGGGCAGTTGCGCGAGCGCGATCATCTCATTCCGATCGTCATGCGGCTCCGCGCGGCCGAGCGCGCGCGCCTGTCGGACATCGCGAATCTGTACGTGCAGGCCAGCTTGACCGACCAACGCGTACCCCTGCGCCAGGTCTCGAACGTGTCGTACGGGATGGTCACCACCAAGATCCTTCGCCGCAATCACGCCCGCACGATCACCGTATCGGCGTTCCCCGCAGCCGGCGTTCTCCCGTCGGAGGTGATGGGCCGGGCGCGCACCGCGCTCATGGCGCTCGCGGCGGAGCTTCCGCCCGGCTTCAAGATGGAGATCGGCGGCGAGGAGGAAGAGCAGGTCAAGGGCTTCAAGAATCTCGTCACGGTGCTCGCAATCTCCATCGCGTGCATCTTTCTCGCCCTCGTCATCCAGTTCAAGAGCGCGACCAAGCCGCTGGTGCTCTTCGCAGCCATCCCTTACGGCGTGGCGGGCGCGCTCGTGTTGCTTGCCCTCATGGGTGCGCCGTTCGGCTTCATGGCGTTCCTCGGCATCATCAGCCTGATCGGCGTCATCGTGAGCCACGTCATCGTCCTCTTCGACTTCATCGAGGAGCGCCACCGTGAGGGGGACACGCTTCGCGATGCCCTGATCGACGCCGGCATCCTGCGCGTGCGCCCCGTGCTCATCACGGTCGCGGCGACGGTCCTGGCCCTCGTCCCGCTCGCCATCGAAGGCGGACCGTTGTGGGAGCCCCTCTGCTTCGCGCAGATTGGAGGGCTCACGATCGCCACGTTCATCACGTTGCTCATCGTGCCGGTCATCTATTCGATCTTCGTTCTCGACCTGCGGCTCATCAAGTGGACGACGGCGCAGGGCGAGGTCCGCGGAGATCTCGCCTCCGACGGAGCCGCCCCCGTCTGACGTGGCGGTGAAAACCTCCGCACATACGAGTCGCTCGTGCCGGGCCTTGCTCGTCGCTCTCGCCATCGCGCATGCCCAGGCGTCCGCGGAGGCGAGGGACATGGCCGAGGATCCGCGCGCCGTGGTGCAGGAAGCGACCCGCGCGGTCGAGGAAGACGAGACGGCGCCGCTGCGAGGGCTCTGGCGGGCGCGGCTCGAACGAAGCTCCACGGATCGCGTCGCCCTGCTCGGGCTCGCCACCCTGGCGCGGCTGACGTACGACTACGCCACCGCCGACGCGCTCTATCGGCAGCTTGCCGTCGCGGATGCCGCGCCCCGCGGCCGCTTCACCGCGCATGCTCTCCTCGGACAGGCGTGGGCGCTGGAGGAGCAAGGCTACAGCAACGGTGCGGAGGCGCAGTTCGAGGGCGCTCGGCGAGCGGCGCTTCGGGCGGGCGACGGGCCCGCCGAGGCAGAAGCGTTGATCGCGCTCTCCTTCGTGAGCGGGAGGACGACGGGCGTGCCGGCCGCCATGAAGCTTCTCGAGCGGGCGCGGGGGCTGATTCCCCCCACGGCCCCGGACCTCGAGGCGGACTTGCTGAGGCATCGCGCCGTCCTTCTGGGCGTCGCCGGCAGCCCGGACGCCGTCGCAGATGCCGAGGCGAGCATCATCGTCGCGCGCCGCGCCGGCATCATTCGGGTCGAGGCGCAGGCGCTCCGCGCGGCCGGGAAGGTCATGAACTTCCGCGCGGAGAACGACGCGGCCGTCGCCTACTTCCGGCGGTCAGAGGACGCGTTCCGGAAAGCGCACGAGCGGAGCTGGCTCGCCGCCACGCTCACCGAGCACGCCGCATCCTTGCTGGAGCTGGGCGAGCTGGGCGAGGGGATGGAGGCGCTCCGAGCCGCGCGGGCCGAGGGCGAGGCGTCGCACAATCTCCAGGCGATCGCCATCGCGCACATCGGGTTTGCCGACATCGCGATGCGCGTCAACGACGCGGCGAGCGCGACCGAGCACCTGACCCGCGCGGCGGCGATGTACGAGTCGCAGGGCGACCCCTCCAACGCCAGCATCCCCCGCCGGTACCTGGCATTCCTCGCGCTCGCTGCCGGAAAGCCGGCTGAAGCGAGGCGCCTGGTGCTCGAAGACCTCGACTTCTACCAGAAGACCGGCGAGGCGCCCGACGTCCTCGAGCTCCACCGAATGCTCGCGGCCATCGCGATGCACGAGGGGGACTGGGCGTCCGCTGCCCGCGCTCTCGGCGACGCCGAGGCGTTCGCTCGCAAGCTGCGAATGGAGCGGTGGAGCGCGAACCTCGCTCTCGATTCGGGGCTGCTCGCCATGTTTCGCGGCGATCTCGCCTCCGCCGAGAGCTCCCTGAGCGCGTACCTTCGCACTCTCGAGGCCTCCCAGGCCGTCGCGAGGCATCAGGTCCGTCTGAGGTTGGCCGAAATCCACGCCCGGCGCGGCGATCTGGACCGCGCCGAGGGCGAGTCGATCGCGGCGTGGGACGACCTCGATCGATGGCGAGCCGCGCTCGGCGATCGCGAGCTGCGGTTGCTCGCCTTCCAGACCTCACCGGCCGAGCTGAAGACTCCGCTGGTCAGCAAGAGCGACCAGGACGCGAGCGTCGCGCGCGTGCTGGGCGCCCTGGCGGCGGGCGGACGTGTCGCCTCGGCGTTCGAGCTCGCGGAGCGCCGCCGTGCGCGCGAGCTCGGCGACGCGCTGCTTCAGGCCGAGGCGCTGCGCGCCGATAGATCAAAGGATCCCGCGATCGCGCCGAACGCAGGCTCGGTTACGGCAGCTGCGGCCGCCGCCTCGCTCCCCGACGAGCGCACCGCGTTGCTCGAGTTCGTCGTCGGAAGCCGGGAGACCTCGGCCACGCTCTTCGTCGTGCAACGCAAGGGCGTCCAGGCCCACCAACTTGCCGCCACCGAACCATTGTTCCCCCGGGTCGCGCGCTTCGTCGCCCTGCTGGAAGGTGGGACCGACCCCGGCGAGCTCGGGCGCGAGCTCGGCCAAGCGGTGCTGGAGCCGGCGATCTCCGACCTCGGGCCGGAGGTCACGCGGCTCGTCATCGTCCCTGACGGTCCGCTGCACCGCCTGCCCTGGGATGCGCTCCGGCTCGCCGACGGCCGCCATGTCGTCGAGCGGTACGCGGTGAGCCTCGCACCATCCGCGGCGGTGGTGGCCGCGCTGTGGCGACGGGCGCGCGAGCGCGGCCCAGCCACCGACACTCCGGTACGCCTGCTCGCTTTCGGCGATCCGGCGTTTGCCCGCCCGGACGCGGCGCGGGACGATGTTTCCACCGGCAGCGAGGCTGCCGAGATCATGCGCTCGGCATTCGACGCGAGCGGCGGGCTGCCGCGGCTCGAGGCCTCGGCCCGCGAGGTCCAGCTCGTCGCGCGCTACGCCACGGAGGCCGAGGTCAGGGTTCGCGAGGCAGCGAGCGCGGCCTGGCTGAAGCATGCGCAGCTCGACCGATTCCGGGTCATTCATTTCGCCACGCACGCCATCGTGGACGAGGGCACGGCCGCTCGCACCGCCCTCGCGCTCGCCGCGGGCGAAGGCGAGAGCGGTTTGGTCAGCCCGGGAGAGCTGGCCGCGCTGCATCTGGATGCGGATCTGGTGGTGCTGTCGGCCTGCCGCACCGCGCGCGGCGTGGTGGTGGAGGGAGAAGGGGTCCAGGGCCTCACGGCACCCTTGCTGAAGGCTGGCGCCCGCTCCGTGGTGGCGACCAGCTGGCGGATCGGCGACCGGAGCACAGTCGCCGTCGTGCAGTCCTTCTACGACGCACTCGCCCGCGGTTTGCCGGTAGCCGATGCGCTGCGAGCCGCCAAGCTCGACGCGCTCCAGCGGGGCGCCACCCCGAACGAGTGGGCAGTCTTCACGGCGGTGGGCGACCCGCTGGTCAGGGTCCCGCTCAGGATGCCGTCGTCCGGTTTGGGCCGGTGGGCGGTCCTGCCGATTGCGGTCTTGCTCGCCGCCGCGGCGGGCGCGGCGGCCTGGCTCATCCGCGCTGCGCGCAGACGCGACTAGTAGCGGCAGCGCGACGCGAGCAGGCCGGTTGCCGCCGCGAGATCGACGTCGACGACGAGCAGGCCGGCCTCGCCGTACGGCTGATGTGCGAGCAACGTGCCGTCGGGGCGCGCGACCGCAGACGTGGTGCCCGAGCCGGGTGACGCGCAGTTCACGCTCGCGAAGAACACGGTGTTCTCGGCGGCGCGACACAGGATCGCCTTCTCGTGGAACGTGTTGCGCGGCTCGGCGAACGTCGTCGGGCGATAGGCGCCTTCCTCGTACCGATGGTAGTGCGGATGGAACACGAGCTTCGCGCCGCGGCGTGCGAGGTAGCGCACCGTCTCGGGATAGCGCCAGCCTTCGTGGCAGATCACGACGCCGAACGCGAGCCCGGCGACATCGAACACGGTTCGCTCGACGGCGCCGCGTGCGTAGATCGCGTCCTCGCTGGGATCGAGCTGCGCCTTGTCCTGAAAGCCGAGGCGGCGGCCCTGCTCGTCGATCACGAGCGCGGTCGGCCGCACGCCGTCGTCGACGACGCGCTCGGTGCCGAGCACGACGGCGACGCGCCCGGCGCCCGCGGCGGCGGCGACCGTCGTCCACGCGCGCTCGAGGAACCCCATGTCGGGCGGCGGCGGCACGTGACCGAGCCCGCGATAGCCGGGCACGTAGCACTCGGGGAAGCACGTGATGGAGGCGCCCGCGCGCGCGGCGTCGGCGATGGCGGCGGTGACGCGCGCGACGCTGTCATCGGGGCTCGCGGGATAGGGCAGGTTGGCGAGAGCGATCTTCATGACTGCGTCCTCGGATCTCGTTGCGTCCACCGGCCCGGTCGTCAAGTCCTTGACGTTCCGGCGACGCCTACGCGGTGGCGTTCAGCGCGTCGCCGAGAGTGGAGATCAGGCGGTCGATCTCGGCCTTCTCGACAATGAACGGCGGCGCGAGCTGGATCGTATCGCCGCCGTAGCGGACGTACGCGCCCTTCGCGAGGCACTTCATCGCGACCTCGAACGGGCGCTTCGCCGGCTCGCCGGGCGCCGGGTCGAGCGTGATGCCCGCCGAGAGGCCGATGTTGCGGATGTCGGTGACGTGCTTGGCGCCCCTGAGCTGGTGCACCGCGTTTTCCCAGTACGGGGCGAGCTCGCGCACGCGCGCGACCGCGTTGTCTTTGACCAATACGTCGAGCGCGGCCACGCCGGCCGCGCACGCGACCGGGTGCGCCGAGTAGGTGTAGCCGTGCGGGAACTCGAACATGTACTCGGGGCCGCCCGCGGCCATGAACGTGTCGTAGATCGCCTTCGACGCGACGACGCCGCCGAGCGGCTGTACGCCGTTCGTGATCTGCTTGGCGAAGTTGAGAAGGTCGGGCGTGACGCCGAACGCCTCGGCGCCGGTGTACGCGCCGACGCGGCCGAACCCGGTGATGACCTCGTCGAAGATCAAAAGGATGTCGTGCTCGGTGCAGATCTTGCGCAGGCGCTGGAGGTAGCCCTGCGGCGGCGGGATGACGCCGCCGGAGCCGGCCATCGGCTCGACCATGACGGCCGCGATGTTCGACGCGTCGTGCAGCGCGATCAGGCGGAGGAGGTCGTCCGCGAGCTCCGCGCCGGTCGCGGGCTGCCCACGCGTGAACGCTGCCGCCTTGTTGGTCAGCGCGAGCTGGGTGTGGGGCAGGTGGTCGGCGTCGATGGCCTGGCCGAACAGCTTGCGGTTGCCGACGATGCCGCCGACGGAGATGCCGCCGAAGTTGACGCCGTGGTAGCCCTTCTCGCGGCCGATGAGCCGCGTCTTTGTGCCCTGTCCCTTCGCGCGCCAGTACGCGCGCGCCATCTTGAGCGACGTGTCGGCGGCCTCGGAGCCCGAGCCGCAGAAGAACACGTAGTCGAGACCCGCGGGCATGAGCTCGTTGATCCGGTTGGCGAGCAAGAACGACTGCGGGTGGCCGAACTGGAACGCCGGCGCGTAGTCGAGCGTCGCGACCTGCTTCTGCACCGCCTCGACGATCTCGCGGCGGTTGTGGCCGAGCCCGCAGCACCACAAGCCCGACAGGCCGTCGAACACCTTCTTGCCGCTCGCGTCCGTGTAGTAGGCGCCGTCGGCGGAGACGAACACGCGCGGGTGGGCCTTGAACTGACGGTTGCCCGTGAACGGCATCCAGTGGGCTTCGAGAGACGGCGTTTCCATGGGGGTGAACCTACATCCGCGCGCCCGCGCGGTCGAGGGCAGATCAGGCGCAGGCCCACCCAGGGAGACGCGAGGGGGGCGTTCGCGGAGCTCGCGGGGCCGGGATAGATCTCCTCGGGCACGTGCTCGGAGGCCACCGTTGGGCTAGGCCTTCGGCTGCAGAATCCGGATCTGGTTGCCGAACGGGTCGCGCAGGCCGCAGTCGATCCCGTAGCCGTGGTCGGTCGCCTCCTGCGTGAACTCGACGCCTTTGGCCCGCAGCCGCTCGTAGGTGCCGAAGCAGTCGTTGGTCTTGAGCACCATCACGACGCCGGTCGCGCCCTTCGTGACGAGGTCGCGGACCTGCTGGGCGGTCTTCTCGTCCATCTCCGGCGGGCCGGGGACGTCGAGCACGATCTCGGGGACCGCCTCGCCGGGGACGCCGACGGTCAGCCAGCGGAAGCCCCCGCGGGTGTAGTCGGCCCTGACCTCCAGTCCGAGCTTGCCGACGTAGAAGTCCAGCGCCTCCTGGTGGTCGAGGACCCAGACGTGCGCGTGGGTGATCGCGTTGAAGTTCTTCATACCGCCGACCATAGCGGGCGCTCGACCGGTCGGCTTCTCCGAAACTGCTCGATCGCGCTCAGGTTCGGTAAGTCAGAATCACTCTGCCGGACTTGGTCGACTCCGTCTGGACGAGATTCAGCAAGCGCCGTTTGTTGACGCCTGCGAAGAGCGCCTTGCCGCCGCCCAGGAGTATCGGGTGAACAATCAGCCGGAGCTCGTCGATCAAATCCGCGTTCAGAAGGCTTGCGACGAGGGTTGCACCGCCGACTACATACATGTTCTTCCCCGCTTGGCCCTTGATGGTTCGGAGCTCCGCGATGTCCCGGATGATCCGCGCCGTGGGCGGCCACGCGACGCTTTTGAGGGTCGTAGACACGACAAAGTGGGGTGTCTTAGCAGCCAACTGTGCGTAGGCGATTTCACGATCGGAGGGGATTCGCGTCTGGTATGGCGGGACACGCCGAGGATCGGCGTAGATCGCTTGCCAGTACTCCCCGTAGCCCGGGTACATGCCTGCTCCCTGGACGAACGTGTCGACCTCAGGGATCAGTTCGATAGCATCGGCCCACGAATCGACCCAGTCGGCCTCTCCTCTGTCTGGTCCTTGGGTGAAGCCATCCAACGAGACCTGAAGCGCAGCGATCATCTTCCTACTCATGTCGTTCTCTCCCTCCGTCGTTTGGGCGGCGTCGCCGCCGCCACGGAGAGATCTACGTCTGGGGCGCGAGACCGAGGAGTAACATCCGCGGCGCGATGGGCGTTTCCGGGACGGGAACACGCAACATGTAGGGCCGGAACGCGATCTCGGATCGCGATCGCAGTCTTCCCCACCGCTCCAGTAACAGCCCGATTTTACTCGCTTCGTGCGTGGCACGAAGCCTGCTCTTCTCCGGGCGATGCTTGCCCCGGCCACGATCGCGACCCGCCGGCCTCCCGGTCCGCCCATGCCGCCCGCCCCCCGCGTCGACGCCCAGGACGCCGTGTGGAACGACCTGCGCGAGGCGTGCGGCGCGAACGCCTTTGCCGGGCCCGATCGGTTCGCGGTGCTCGGAACGAGGGGGCGCGCGTCGGTCCAGGTCAGCCGGTGGAGCGCGCAAGGGACCACGTGGGTCGTCGCCGCCGCGCGGGTTGCCCCGGCCCACGCCGCTCGCGCGGAGGACATGCTCCGCCACAACGCGGCCCTGGCCGTGGGCGCGATGTGCATCGAGGATGGCCAGCTGATCATCCGCCACGCGGCTCCGCTCGCCGGGGTCGATGTGGCGCACACGGTGCGCGCCGTCGCGCTCCTGGGGAAGGAGGCGGCGCGCCTGGCCGCCGCGCTCGGAACGACGTCGGGGACCAACCTGTTTTCCAACTTCGCCGATTGAAAGGAACGACGATGTTGACCGCGAATCGATCTGAGTCGGAGACCAGCACCATGTGGGGCGAAGCGCAGGATGGCCGGCGCCCCGCGCTCCGCGGCGCCCCGCTGCCGGATGAGGTCCGCGGCCCGATGGAGCGCTCGTTCGGGCAGTCCTTCTCGGACGTGCGCGTGCACGAGGGTCCCGAGGCCCAGTCGGTCGGCGCGCGCGCGTACGCCCAGGGCACCGACCTGTACTTCGCGCCGGGTGAGTTCCAGCCCGGGACGGAGGAGGGCCGGCGCCTGATCGGCCACGAGCTCACGCACATCGTGCAGCAGCGCCACGGGCGCGCGAGCGGGCCCCAGGCCAAGGACGGCGTCGACGGCGACGCCGATCTCGAGGCGGAGGCCGACCGGCTCGGCGTGCGCGCCGCGCGCGGCGAGACGGTCGCGGTTCCGGGCCAAGGCAACCACCCGGTCGCGAACGCGCCGATCCAGCGCAAGGTCGGGTTCGAGTACGAGATCGGCGCCGTGGGCAGCGCCCAGGTCCTCCCGCGCGGCGCGAAGGAGCAGAAGCGTTTCGTCTCGGAGAACGAGCGCGCGCGCAAGGGCAAGAACATCAAGTCGACGTTCACCGACGACATGCGCGTGCAGCCGCGCGATTATCTGGACACCGGCGAGCTCGTCGACGTCACGACCGGCGAGCAAGGCGAGGGCGACGCGCGCTTCCTCGCCCTCACCAAGAAGGACAAGATCCTCATCGGCGACGGGTTCGCGCTCGAGGCGGACGAGGGCAACGCCGTCCAGGGCGGCCACGGCGCGTTCTCCAACATCGAGTTCGTCACCGACGCGTTCGAGGAGACGGTCGACGGCGCGGCCAGGCTGTACCGCGCGGGCGCCAAGATCGTCGACATCTGCCAGAAGATCGAGGCGGCCGGCCAGGAGCGGAGCTCGGGCGGGCGCGACTACATCCACGCCGTCGAGCTGGGGCCGGGCGGGGTGACGGGGAAGGTGCTCTTCCCCGCGCGCGACGTATCGGGCGAGCTGCAGGTCAACATCGGCCTCCGCCTCGATCGCGTGTCGACGCTGATGCGCGGCATGGCCAAGGGCGGGAACGAGACGCAGCAGGAGGAGGAGCGTCTCCGGCCCGGGCGCGAGGTCATGGGCTCGGGCATCAACGGGGCCGACACGAACACCGATTTCGGCGCGGCCCCCGATGCCGCCCGCGCCGCGATCGACAAGTACAAGAGCGACGGCGCGCGGGCGGGTGAGCAGGACTTTCCGGGCACCTTCGGCGGCTCCGGTCTCGAGGGCCTGGTCGCGCTCGTCGTGTCGTACCTGAAGGGCGCGGCGGGCAACCGCATCGGCTACGCCAAGTCGATTGCGCCGCTCATGGCGCGCACCGACTTCGGGACGCTGTTCGGCCAGTTGCCCGACGAGGACAAGAAGTACATCCGGGCGCATCCGGCGGCGTTCGAGGCCATCGTGGCCGACGCGTCGGGTCTCAACATGGGCCAGGATATGTTCCCGAACGGCATCTACAAGGATCCGCGTACCGCGGGCGCGGGCGATCCCAACGCGCTCGCCGGCCTCACGCGCGCGACGTGGGTCGGCGGCATCGCGGCGGGATTCGACTTCCTGACCGCGAAGAACTTCAACAAGGGAATCGGCAAGTCGCCGGCGGATCCGAAGTACGACGAGCGCAAGGACGATCTCGAGTCGATGGGCGCGCTCGGGTCGAAGACCGAAAAGGCGGGCGGCAAGGACGCGGGCATCTTCGAGATGCGATCGCTGGGCGGGCTCTCGGGCAAGCTCAACTACAAGCAACTCGCCGACCGCCTGGCGGACCTTTACGTCTACGTCACGCAGCTCAACGAGTCGGGGCCCACGGACCAGGTCAGGTTCGAGAAGTCGGTCTGAGGCGGCACGTCAGCTCTTCGCCGTGACGATCCATGTGGCCGTCGGAAACCGGGCGACGCCATCGACGATGAACGGCTCGATGGCGTCGCGCACCGCGTCGGTCGCGACGGCGCGTCGCTCGGGGTGCTCGCGCAAGAGGCGTCCGAGCGGCCCGAGGTTGAGCGCGAGCTCGAGCGTGTCGGCGCGATCGTTGCCCCCGACGGGCTCGTCGTGCGGCTCGATGCCGACGGCGCCGAAGCCGGCCGCCTCGAGGATGCGCGCCACGCGCCCGCGGTCGGCGAACGCGAACGGGCCCGGCGCGTGCGGGTCCGGCGGCGGCAGCGGCGGGAAGTACTTCGCCGCGGCGGCCATCGGGCCGGCCATCATGGGATTTTCGTCGACCGAGCGCCAGCAGACGAACGCGACGCGGCCGCCGGGCCTCAGCGCGCGGCGCAGGTTGGCGAACGCGGCGAAGGGATCGGCGAAGAACATGACGCCGAAGCGCGAGTAGACGCCGTCGACGGGCGCGAAAGGGTGCGTCTGCGCGTCGGCCTCGATGAACGAGACGTGCGGCCCCCGGGTACGGCGGCGGGCCGCGGCGAGCAGCGGCAGCGAGATGTCGACGCCGACGACGCGGCCGGTCGGTCCGACGGCGTCGGCGAGCTGCAGCGACGTCGTTCCGCTGCCGCATCCGACGTCGAGGATATGCTCGCCGGCGCGGGGGGCGAGCGCGGCGAACGCGGCGCGACCGAGCGCATCGAGCTGCCGATCGAGACGTTCCTGCTGCGCGACCCACACGACGCCTGCGTCGCCGTTCCAGTACTCGATCTGCTCGCTGTTCACGGGGATAGGATGCCGCGGGCGGGCACTACGCGACAACATCTCCTATCCATCGAAGACGTCCGGATAGCGCCGGCGGGGCTCGGCGATCAGGCGATCGCGCGAGACGGGCCCGCCTAAGCGCTCGCGGTCCCAGGCGGCGAACGGCCGTTCCAGGGCGTCGAGCGCCGCC
>DATFWE010000252.1:0-7870 GCA_035259575.1 Haliangiales bacterium | reverse complement strand
AATCCCGCTGGGGTCGCCGATCATCGTTCGAGAATGCCGGTGGCCTGGCCGACCTCGATCAAGTGGCCGTCGGGATCTCGCACGTAGGCGCGGATCTCGCTCCCGTGATCCTTCGGCCCGGTGAGGAACTGCGCTCCCTTCTTCTGCGACTCCTCGTAGAACTTGGCGATGTCCGCGACGCGGATGTTCAGGAACGCGCTGGTGCGGTTGGGGTCCGGCGGCGTCGTCAACGTCACGCCGGGTTTGTCGTCGGTGGGGCCGCCGCCGACGTTCAGGATCAGCCACGTGTTCGCTACCTTCATGATGACGGGGTCGCGCTCGACGAGAACCTTGCCGTCCAGCAGCGAGCGATAGAACTCGCGCGAGCGGTCCTGGTCGGAGACGACGAGAAAGTGCGTTATGACGAAGCCTTCCTTCGGCGCGGGAAAGTCACTCGGGTTCATTTCGGACCTCCTATGCTTCGATGACAGGGTAGTCCCGAGGCCTAGTAGGATGGTACCCCCATGCGCGAAGATTTCGAGCGGTGGCGGCAGGAGGGACGAACGTTCCAGCACGAGGGACATGCCATCTTCCACCGCACCGAGGGCGAGGGGCCGGCGCTCCTCGCGATCCATGGTTTCCCGAGCGCGTCGTGGGACTGGCACCCCATGTGGCCCGAGCTCGTCGCCCGCTTCCGCGTCGTGGCGCCGGACATGATCGGCTTCGGCTGGTCGGACAAGCCGCGCCGCTACGCCTACTCGATCATGGACCAGGCGACGCTTCACGAGGAGCTCCTCGCCGAGCTCGGCATCGACCGCGTCCACATCCTCGCGCACGACTACGGCGACTCCGTCGCCCAGGAGCTCGCAGCGCGCCACGAAGATCGTGCGGGCACCGGCGAGAAGGGCCCGATCATCGAGTCGATCTGCTTCCTCAACGGCGGCCTGTTCCCCGAGGCCCACCGGCCGACCAAGGTACAGCGTATCCTCGCCGGCCCTTTCGGCTGGATCGCCGAACGGCTCATCTCGCGCGGCGGGTTCGGGCAGGGGCTCGCCGACGTGTTCGGCCCCCGCACGCCGCCTAGCCCCGAGCTCGTCGACGAGCTGTGGACCCTCCTCCGCCACAACGACGGACACCTCGTCGTCCACCGCATCATCGGTTACATCGCCGAGCGGCGCGCGCAGCGCGAGCGCTGGGTGGGCGTCCTCCAGAAGACCAAGGTCCCTCTCCGCGTCATCGACGGCGCCGTCGACCCGGTGTCGGGCGCGCACATGGTCGCGCGCTACCGCGAGCTCATCCCCCATCCCGACGCCGTCGAGCTGCCCAACATCGGCCACTATCCGCAGATCGAGGATCCCGGCGCCGTGCTCGAGGCGTTCCTCGCGTTCCACAAGCGCCTTCCGGGGCGCGGCTGACGACGCCTCACGCCCGGTGCAACCGCGCGGAGGACGCTCACTGCGCGGTATGGGCAGTGCCGGTCCTGTGGACGGCCGCGCGCGTCGTGTCCTCTGCGTTCGGGAGCGCGCCCGCCCACAGGACCTTGAACGGCCGCGCGCGTTGCGTCCTCTGCGCTCGGGAGCGCGCCCGTTCACACTGCCCACACCGCCTGCTGCTGATCGGATGTAGAGAGAGAACCCCAACACCCCCCCGGCACGTGGTCTCCAAGTCTGGTCGCCATCGGCCCTCACGTGGGGGCACGCCGCGGCCTGGGGGGCGGGGGCGTTTTTTCAGAATCTGGCAGTAGCAGGGCCTGTGGATCGGTGTGGACAGACCGCCAAACGCGCGCCTCGATATCAAGTCACCGCGCCGTGCGGTCGCGGTCTGTCCAAGCGACGGTGGGCGGCCGCGTCACCTGGCGCACGGAGGGCAACGAGGCGGCCGCCCACGGTCGCGTCACCGTCCACAGGCCCGCCTTTCGCGCCAGGTCGCGAGAGCGCGGCGGATGGCAGCCTCCAAACCCATCTCCCCGGCAGCCCCCATATGGGGGCCCAGCGCCGCGACCATCGTCCTCGCCTCGCGGTCCTTGAAGCCCATGCCAGTCAACGCTTGATGCACGTCGGACAGCATCGCCGCGGCGCGCGGTCGCGCCGGCGAACCGTACGCGCTGCCGTCGGCGTGCGTGAACCGCAGCCCAGTCGACCAGGCCCCCTCGATCACGATCGCGCCGCGGTGCAACGCGGCGTGATGGACGGCGCACAATACAACGAGATTATCCGCGTCGTGCGTCCCGCCCTCGTATCTCGGCCGCAGATGGTGCACATCGGTGAACACCGCCCCCCGACAACCGGGTACCGCGCACGCACCGTGTTGCCGGCGGATGACGAGCCGACGCGTCGCGGGCGGGATGTCCTGTGTGGCCTTGCCCGCATCATCGACGCGCTGGGCGTCACACTCGGACATCTCGGCGATGGCGGGCTCGACATCCACCGCCCGGCCGCGCGCATCCTGCGTCGCGCGCCCGCACGCGTCGCACCGGGTCACGTGGATCTGATAACTGCTGCGCCCGGGATCGCTCGGGCCGCCGAGGACGGAACGCGACATGAGCAGGAGCCCTTCTTCCTCCGTATGACCCTCCTGCCGCATCTTCCCCTGCGCTTCGCGATAGACCGCGAACGTCTCGGCCGACACCTCCAGCACGATCGTGTGGCGCCGCGCCTCCGGTCGAGCCGCGTCGCCCGGACGATCGCCGACCCGCCGGCCACAGACGAGCTTCTCGATCTCCGCGACCGACTTGCCCGCCGCGGCGGCGAGCCATTCCGCCTCCGTCTCCGGCGCGAGCACGCGCGTGAGCTCGCGGACCGCGGTGAAATGCACGCGACCTTCGGCGAGCGCCGCCGACGCGCGCGGCAAACCCTCGAGAGCCATCGCTACGCGGAGCCGCTCCTCGGTCTGCCGCGGCGCGAGCCCGACGACCCGCTCCGCATACTCGAAGAACGTCGCCATGCCGAGCGCCCGCCACACCTCCGCCCGACGCGCGCGCAACAGCGCCGCCCCCAGAGCATGCTCGTGCGCGGCGCGCGCCGCCGCCAGCCGGACCAGCGCGTGATGCGCCACCTCCCATTCCACTTCCCCCGTGTGGACCATGATCATTGGCTATCATACCCTCAATCACATGTCAATCGGCATTTTCATTAACCCGTGATTGCCTATCGCTTCCCCCCGGCGAACCCGCGCTTCTCCAAGAGCGCCCGCACATCGAGTTCATGAGCAAGCATACAGCCACGAGGCGAAGCATCCGCGCAGCGTACGCGATACAGGCCGTCCCGTCGCTTACACGGCGTCACATGTTTCGTCGGACCAGTGCGAAAACTGGGATTCCCGCGACGATTGCACCCAACACTCCGAGCGTGGCCCACCGGCTCGCCGGGTCGGCGACGGCGTTCGCGAGGAGGTACACCGTCGCGGCGAGGAACAGGACGGGCGTCACGGGGTAGCCGGGGACGCGGAACGGCGGGTCGTAGCCGGCGCGGCGCCGCAGGGGAAAGACCGCGGCCACGCCGAGCGCATAGAACGGCACGATCGCGACCACGAACGCGTCGGTGAGCTGCTCGAACGTGCGGAGCAGCACGAACGCGACGCCCAGCGCCGCGTTGAGCCCGATCGCCACGTACGGCGTCTGGAAACGCGGGTGCACCGCCGCCAGGCGCCGGAAGAACATGCCGTCGGCGGCCATCGCGAAGAAGATCCGCGGCGTGGTCAAGAGCGTCCCATTCAGCGTCCCGAACGTGGACACGACCACGGTCACGCTCACGAGGGCGACGCCGGCGCCGCCGAGGACGCGCTCGCCCACGTCGGCCGCGATCAGCGGCGAACGCCGGATCTGGTCCACGGGGAACGCCGCGAGGTAGGCGACGTTCGCCAGAAGATAGATCGCCAGCACCGCGAGCGTGGCGGCGATGAGCGCGCGCGGCAGGTTCCGGCGCGGATCGCGCACCTCTCCGGCGACGAAGCTGAGGTCCGCCCAGCCGTCGAACGCCCACAGCGCCGAGACCAGGGCGAGGCCGAACGGTCCGACGGCGAAGCTCCCCGGCGGCACGGCCGGCGCGAAATGCCCGCCGGTCCGCGGCAGCTCCACGACGAGCGCCAGCACGACGACGAAGAGCAGCGCGCCGTACTTGGCGACGGTCGTGACGTTCTGCACCCACGCGCCCCAGCGCACGCCGGCGGCGTTCACCGCCGCGACGAGGACGATCGCCGCGGCCGCGGCCCAGTGCGCGTACGTGTCGTAGGGCGGCACGCGCGGCAGGCCGGCGAGCCGGAACAGGTAGTCGGCGAACGTGAGCGCGATCGCCCCCGTCGCCGCGGCGCGGATCACGACGAGCTCGGCCCAGCCGAAAAGGAACGCGGGCAGCGGCCCCCAGCCCTCGCGCAGGAACGCGTAGATGCCGCCGGTGCGCGGCAGCGCGCCGGCCACCTCGGCAAGCGTCAGCGCCCCGCACAGGACGAGCAGGCCGCCCGCGACCCACACCGCGAGCAAGGGCAGCGGCCCGGGCAGGTGATCGGCGATCCCGGCGGGCGAGCGAAAGATGCCCGAGCCGATCGTCGACCCCACGCCGACGGCGATCGCGCTCGCGAGCCCGAGACGGCGGGGGAGGGCCGAATCGTCGCCGCTCATGCGACCGCGCGCGTCTCGCCGTCGATCTTCTCGAGGCGCACCCGCACCGCCACGGCGCTACCTGGCCTCGACCGCGGCCGCGGTGGCGCGAAGGAGCGGTCCAGCGCCGACGGGCGCGCCCGTCGCGTTCTCCATCCACACGTCGGGCGCGACCGACCCGAAGCGGGCCATGCGCTCGAACTCCGGGCCGATCGGACCGCCCTTCTTGCGCAGGTGCTCCTCGACCTGGAACGCGATGAGGTGCCCCAGCGGGTAGTCGCACACGTACAGCGGATACGCCACGATGTGGGAATAGATGGCGAGGAGGGGCGTGTCCTTGGAATGGAGGACCGGCGCGTAGTGACGGTTCCACACGTCGCGCGCGATGCGCTCGACGGCGGCGCGCAGCTCGGCCGGCGGCGCGTCGGGGTGGTCGTACATCCAGTGCCAGGCGCGGATGTCGACGAGCCCGACGCCGGCGATCTCCCACGCCTGCCAGAAGTCGTTGAGGACGCGCGCCCGCTCCGCCTCGGCGTCGGCCGGCCGCCGGACTCCGAGGAGGTCGAGGTCGCGCGCCTGGAACAGGAACGCCAGCGCCTCGGTGAACGCGGCGTTGGGCACGCCGGCGAGGAGCGTGTGGTCGACGTCGTAGAGCGAAAACACCTGCTCGACGTTGTGGCCGAGCTCGTGGACGGCGATGTTGTAGCCCTTGTAGTTCATGCCGTCCTTCTCGACGCGCGTGCGCAGGTGCGGGTCGTCCCCACGGCGCATCGACTGCATCGCGTGGCCGGCGCCGCGCGCCGGCTCGACGACGATGTGGGACGCGACGTGACGGGCGCGCTCCGCGGGGAAGCCGAGGTCGCCCAGGATGCGCGGGATGTCGGCGGCGAACGCCTGCGCGGTGGGGTAGCGCTTGCGCACCAGCGCGTCGAGCTCGGCCTCGGCGAGCCCGGAGCGCGGCTGGAAGCCGTTGTACCACAGGTCCTGCGGCTCGAGCGGGCGGCCGAGGCGCGCCTCGATGCGCTTGGCCACCCTGGCGACGAGCGGCGAGGTGAGGATCTCCTCGAGCAGGGCGACGACGCGCTCCTCGGGCAGCTCGCGCCCGAGCTCGAAGCTGCGCGCGATCGCGGTCGGCACCGACGGCGAGTACGGGTCCGCCAGCCGCGCCGAGCGGAACTGATCGTAGAGCCGCCGGTAGCGCACGTCGGGCTCGCGCTCGCCCGACGGCGCGAGGGCGGCGGTCCCGGCCGGCGCGTCGTCCTCGATCTCCTCGGGCGGCGCGGCCGTCACCGCGTTGGTGAACGGGTTCCAGTCGACGCGCGGGTTGTCGATGACCGCCGCCGGGATCGTCTGGGTGACGATGCGCTCCATCACCTTGACGATCGTGCGCTGCTTGTCGCGCCCTTTGGGGTCGGCGTAGTCGGCCTTGAGCTCGTCGCGCAGGTTCCAGTGGCTGATGAGGCGCAGCCCCTTGGGGAACAGGCGCTCGCCCTTGTCCCCGACGAGGTGGTGCATCCAGACGTTGTACTCGGCGATGTAGAGGTCGGCGGCGGCGCCGGCGCGCGCGATCTCCTTCTGCACCTCGGCGGGGACGCGGCGGGCGAACCGCGCCGTCAGGCGCGCCTCGGCCCACTGGCGCCGCGTGTAGCGCTTCCCCTCGGCGAGGCGCTCCTTGAGCGTGGTCAGGGGGAAGTTGAGCAGGGCCACGAACGCCAGCTTGGAGTCGAACAGATCGTCGCTGACGTGGGCCGAGAGGTCGACGCCGGCGAACAGCGGGTCGACGGCGAGGAGCGGGCCGACGTCGAGCTCGGTCGGGGTCTTGAGCGCGCGCCCGATCTCCAGCTCGTGGCCGTCGATCTGCTCGAGCATCTTCTCGAAGCGCTCGAACGTCGCGTCGAGCTTGTCGCCGCGGGGAAGGAAATGCTCGCGCGCGAACGCGGCGAGATCCCCGTCGGAGGCGCGCCACAGCGACGCGATCTGATCGACGCCGCGGTCGATGCGGGCGCGCTCGCCGGCCCCGTGCTTGGCGGCGAGGTCGGCCTTGGCCTGGGCGGCGGCTTGCTTGAGGTCCATGGCGGCTCCGTGGGCGGTGGCGCCCGCTGCGACGACGACGAGCGCGGCCGCGACGACGAGGGGGGTGGGCATGATTGCCGCAAGGATACCCCTTGGCGCATCATAGTGCGCAATGCGCTGGAACGTCCCCCAGTACGAGATGTTCGCGGGCGAGCGCGCCCGGCCGTTCTTCGACCTCCTCGGCCGCGTGCCCGACGGGGAGGTGAAGACGGTGATCGATCTGGGCTGCGGCACGGGCGAGATGACGGCGACGCTCGCCGAGCGCTGGCCCGACGCGCACGTCCTCGGCGTGGACAACTCGCCGGACATGCTCGCCGCGGCGCGCCCGCGGGCGATTCCCGGGCGGTTGCAGTTCGAGCCTGGCGACGCGGGGCGCTTCCGGCCGGCGCCGGTGGACCGCCTGATCTCCAACGCCGCGCTCCACTGGGTCCCCGATCACGAGGCGCTGTTCCCGCGCCTGGCCCAGGCGATCGCTCCCGGCGGGGCGCTCGCGGTGCAGATGCCGGCGAACTTCGATGCGCCGTCGCACACCGTGCCGCGCGACATCGCCGCCGACGGGCCGTGGGCGGACAAGCTCGCCGGCAAGGTGCAGAAGGTCCACGTCCAGCCGATCACGTACTACGCGCGGATGTTCCTCGAGCTCGGCTTCGCCGTCGACGCATGGGAGACGACGTACGTGCACGTCCTGTCGGGCGCCGACCCCGTCCTCCACTGGGTGAAGGGCACGGCGCTGCGCCCGGTGCTGAACGCGCTCGGCCCGGAGGAGACCGAGGCGTTCCTCGCCCGCTGCGCCGCCCCGCTCGCCGAGGCCTACCCGGCGATGCCCGACGGAAGGACGCCGTTTCCCTTCCGGCGCATGTTCTTCGTGGCGCGGCGCCCGGTATGATCCTGCTCACGGTTTGAGCCGGCGCGTCTGGCCGGCCATGATCGACACGGCGGCGCGGCGGGGTAGGACGCGCGACAGGAGCCACGCGGCGAACCGGTTGAAGCGGCCCGGGACCAGCACCGGACGCTTGCCCAGCGACGCGAGCGCCTCGCGCACGACCGCGTCGGCGGCCATGGCGCGCGGGCCGTCGCCGGCGGTCCCCGTCTGGCGCTCGAAGCCGGGGGTGCGCGTCGCACCGGCGCAGCAGACGAGCACGTCGACGCCGTCGGGGCGAAGCTCCGCCCACAGCGCCTCGCCCAGCGCAAGGACGAACGCCTTGCTGGCGCCGTAGGTAGCGA
>DATFWE010000251.1:0-2105 GCA_035259575.1 Haliangiales bacterium | reverse complement strand
GTAGAGCTTCAAGCCGATGCGCACCTTGATCAGGCTGCGCGAGGAATCGCGGTAGATCGGCACCAGGAACGGCAGCGGCCGCACCAGATGGGGGGCCAGGCGGCGCAAGGTCTCGCGCTCGTGGAGCGACTCGCGCACGAGGCCGAAGTCGAACAGCTCGAGGTAACGGAGCCCGCCGTGGACGAGCTTGGACGACTGCGACGTCGTCGCGGAGGCGAAGTCGCCCTTCTCGACCAGCGCGACCGACACGCCGCGCAGCGCCAGCTCGCGCGCGACGCCGGCGCCGGCCATCCCGCCGCCGATCACGACGACGTCGTACTCGGCGTCCTCCAGCGCCCAGGGACGTCCCTGCACCGGCTCAGGCGCTCCGACGCCGCGTCCTGTCTTCGATCATTTCGGTCGCTCCCTCGGGCGCCGGCCCCGGCGCTCCTCGGACGCCGCCGCGCGACGCCCGCCATCACCGTACTGCCCGGCGGCGACGGCCGTCAACTTCGGAGAGCGACTGCGCGGGCGGCCGAGGCGCGACTATGGGGGCGCGACTACGAACGAACGAGCTCGCGGATCGACGGGACGACGAGATCGGGCGCGGTCTCGGCGATCCGCGCGTCGCCGGCCGTCGTGATGCCCGTGAGCACCAGCACCGTGGCCAGCCCCAGGCGCTTGCCCATGGCGATGTCGGTCTCGAGGCGGTCGCCGACGATCACGCACTCGCCCGCCGACACCCCGAGCCGTTCGAGGCCGACCTCGAGGATGATCGGCGACGGCTTGCCCACGATGACCTCGACCGTGTGCCCCGTCACCGCCTCGACGGCGGCCGTCATACCCGCGCAGTCCGGGATCTCACCGTCCTCGGTCGGGCAGGTCCGGTCGGGGTTCGTCGCGATCAGCCGGGCCCCGTGCCGCACCGCCTGCAGCGCCGTGTTCAGCTTCGCGTAATCGAAGGTGCGGTCGAACGCGATCACCACCCAGCGCACGCGATGGTCGCCGCGCACCTCGAAGCCGTGGGCGGAGAGCTCGGCGATCAGCGGCGGCTCGCCGATGACGAAGACCGGCGCACGCGGATCGAGCCGTGCCAAGTGGCGCGCCAGCACCAGCGACGAGTTGATGACGTCGCCGTCCCCCGTCGGAATGCCCAGGCGCGTGAGCTTTCGCGCGTAGTCCGCCCGCGTCTGCAGCGGCTTGTTGGAAAGAAACGCGACCCGGCGCCCCGCGGCGCGCAGCGCGGCGATCGTCGTGTCCGCGCCGGGGATCAACGCCTCGCCGCGATACACCGTGCCGTCCAGATCGAACAGCCACCCTCTCTGCGGTAGCGCGATGCTCACGAGCGCTCTCCGCTTGCCGGCGGGCGGATGGAAGCGGGTGCGGGTGGGGAAGGGGTCCCGGCTACCACGCGACACGCGTGCGCATGCCCACTCGTCTGGGCTCCATCCGGGCGCTTTAACGTCCTTCGTCGTCAGGAGGGAACGGGTCCCAGGACCCCTTCCCCACCCGCACCCGCTTCCATCCGCCCGTCAGCGCGCGCGAGCCGCTCATGAGCAATCCGCGCTAACTCAGCGCAGCAGAGGTGCGACGGCAGCTTGGGCGAGGTCGACGAATGGAGCCGGCATCACCCCGAGGAGAACGATGGCGAGCAGCGCGATCGCGAGCGCGAGGCCGCCGGCGAACGACGAGGCGTAGGTGGTGGCGGCGCCCTCCGGCTCGCGCATGTACATGTCGACGATGATTCGGAGGTAGTAGTAGGCCGCGGCCGCCGAGTTCAGCACGCCGATGACCGCCAGCCAGACATAGCCCGCGCGCACGGCGGCGCCGAACACGTAGAACTTTCCGACGAACCCGGCCAGCGGCGGGATCCCGACCAGCGAGAGCAGGAAAAGCCCGAGTGCGGCCGCCAGCACCGGGTGCCGGCGCGCGAGCCCGGCGTAGTCGGCCACCTCGACTGCCTCGCCGCGCGCGCGCTCGCACAGGGTGATCACCCCGAAGGCGCCGGCGGTCGTGAAGGTGTAGGTCAAGAGGTAGAAGAGCACCGAGCCGGCGCCGCTCACGCCGCCGGCGACCAGGCCGACCAGCATGTAGCCCACGTGCGCGATCGAGGAGTACGCGAGCAT
>DATFWE010000250.1:0-16386 GCA_035259575.1 Haliangiales bacterium | reverse complement strand
CGGGGGCGGCGTCGGCGGGCACGTCCTCGGCACCGCGGTCAACGTCCTGGCTTCGCCCCTCCAGTTCGGCGCGCAGATCGGCTCCCAGGTCCTGGGCGAGATCGGCTCGATCGGCAGCGGCATCCTCCACGGCCAGGGCGTCGTCGGCGGCGCCATCCACGACATCGGCGCCGGGATCGGGAACGTCGCCTCCAGCGTCGGCAGCGGCATCGCCCACGCCGGCAGCGCCATCCTCGACTTCCTCTCCGATGCGCGGCTCAAGCGCGACGTGCGCCCGATCGCCGGCGCGCTGGCGCTGCTCGCGCGCGTGTCCTAGTCCCCCCCCTCCTCTCGATACCACCGCTCGGTCTCGACGATGTCCTCGTACGTGCCGAGATCCGCGAACCGTCCGTCCGCGAAGATCGTGCCGCGCCCGCGCAGCCCGCGGGCGAACGCGTCGTTGCAGATGGCCGCGAGGTCGCCCGCGCCGGCGCGCACGCGCTCGTGCAGGTGCTCGCCGAAGCGCGGGCGCCATGCCAGCACGCCCCAGCCGTGGTGGAGATCCGTCTTGGCCGGTTTGTCCACCACCCGGACGACGCGCCCCGACGGCTCGACCTCCACCATGCCCATGGCCTCGGGCCGGCGGGCCGGGAACAGCCCCATCATCAAGTCGTCGTCGGGCGCGGCGGCGGCGAGCATGCGCGCCAGCGCGTCCGCGGGGCGGACGATCGTGTCGGCCATGGCGAACACCACCGTCCTGCCGCGCGTCAGGTGGTGGGCGGCGTCGATCGCGTCGACCAGGCCGGGCGACGCGACGCCCTCGGTGACGCGCTCCTGCACCACGTAGCTGATGTCGACGCCGAAACGCTCCCCGCCGCCGAAGTGCTGCAGGAGCAAGTGCTTCGATGCGTTGACGACGAACACGATGTGCCGCGCGCCCGCGCGCCGCAGCACCTCGAGCGCGAGCTGCGCCACCGGCTTGAACCCGCCGGGGCGGATGAGCGGCTGCAGCTCCTTGGGGTACGGCAGGCCCAGCCGCGTCCCGCGTCCGGCCGCCGGGATGAGGCCGATCGGCTCGTCGCGATCAGGCACCCGGCCGGCTCGCCGTGGCGAACGCGACCGCCAGGTCGAGGATCTGCGACCCGGGCTTGCCGTCCACGACCTGGCGGAAGGGGATGAGGAAGTCGCGCGCGTTCTTGAGGAGCGACAGCTGCTGCTTCTGGAACGAGGTCGCGAGCATTCCCTCCTCGTACATGGGCAGCGTCAGGCGGTAATAGATGAAGTTGTTCTGGTACTGATAGGCGAAGCCCGGCAGCGGGACCGTGTTGTTGGCGACGCAGATCGCGTGCTCGACCTCGGCGCGGCGATCGGCCGGCACGTCGCGCACCATCGGCTGGATGAGCTGCACGTAGGGCAGCGCCTTCTCGAAGCGGATGTAGTGCTGCCCGACGAGCGGCGGCAGCTCCGTCGGGATCTCGATGAGCTGGGTCGCGGCGTCGATCTTGTGCGGCACCTTGAGCTCGGCGAAGTACGCCAGGCAGTCCTGGAACGTGGCGATGCGAATCACGGGCACGGGTCACCTCGCGCGCCGATCGTACCCCGGAACCCACCCCGATGATACGATCCGGTCGTCGAGAATCATGAGCGATCCGGTGCTCCCGCCGACGTTCCAGCGGTGGATGGACGAGCTCCTCCCCTCGCCCATCCCGCGCGAGTCGCGCGCGACGTGCCACGACTGCCCGATGCTCGACGCGAGCGAGGCCGGGCCCGACGCGCCGTTCCACCCCGCCACCAAGTGCTGCACGTACCACCCCGAGCTGTCCAACTTCCAGGTCGGCGCGATCCTCCTCGACGACAGCCCCGAGGTCGCGCCGGCGCGGGCTGTCCTCGACCGGCGGATCGACGGCCGGCTGGCGGTGTCCCCGCTGGCCGTCCGGCCGCCGCCGGCGTACATGACGATCTACAACGCGAGCGCCGGGGCGACGCCGACGGCGTTCGGGCGCACGCCCGCGCTCGTCTGCCCGTTCTACATCCGCGACGGCGGGCTGTGCGGCATCTGGCGGCACCGCAACTCGGTGTGCGCCAGCTGGTTCTGTCGCTACGAGCGCGGCGCGCGCGGCCGCGCGTTCTGGCGCCTCGTGCACCTGCTACTGAAGACGCTCGAGGACAGCCTGCGGCTGTGGTGCGTGGCCCAGGTCGATCCCGAGGTCGCCCGCACCGCGTTCCTGTTCGAGGCCGACAGCCCGCGCGGCCTCGACGAGTTCGCCGTGTCCGGCGTCGCCAGCGAGCCCGCCTATCTCATGCAATGGGGCAAGTGGGCCGGCATGGAACGCACGTTCTTCAAGAAGTGCGCGCAGGCGGCCGCCGGCCTGTCGTGGCGCGACGTCCTCGCCGTGGGCGGCGCGCGCGCCGCCGCCGCCGCCGACCTGGTGCGCGAGCTCCACGAGCGCCTCCACATGGGCGGTCCGCCCGACCGCGTCCGTCGCGGCGCCGCCTATCTGGTGCAGATCGGCCGGCGGCCGCGCGAGGTGCGCGTGCGCAACGCCCAGCTCCACCACGACTGGTTCGACATGCCGGCCGACGCGCTGGGCGTCGTCCCACGGCTGTGCGGCGGGCGTCTCGCCGACGCGCTCGACGAGCTCGCCCGCGAGGGCACGCCGCTCGACCCGGCGCTGGTGAAGAAGCTCATCGACTTCGAGGTGCTGGTCCCGGCGTAGGCGCGAGCCCGTCCCATAGCTCCGCCACGGTGAGTACCTCGTCGGTGCGGAAATCGGGGCGGCCCTCGAGGAGGACGGGCCGCGCCTCGTCGGCGGCGGCGGCGAATCGCTCCCCGGCCGTCCCGGTGAGGACGGCCACGCCGCCCCACTCGAGGAAGTGATAGAGCGCGTGCAGCCGGTGCTCCACGACGGTGCCGGCGCGGACGACCTCGCTCGATACCAGGGTGAGCGGCCACCCGCCCGCGGTCGCCGTGTCCTCGACGACGAGCGGACGGTACGTTTCGGGGCGCACGCCGGCGAGTACGACGCGGTCGCCCCAGTCGCCGAGGTCGCGCGGCAGCCGCTCCAGCGCGCCGAATGCGAGCAGCACGCCGGGCAGGATCTCGACGACCGTCCGCGCCCCGCGCTCGACCACGGCCCAGCTCCGCGGCAAGGGGAGATCGAGCCTCATGGCGCCGCCGCCGCGACGCGCGCGTAGTGCCGCGCCGACAGCCCGCGGACGAGCGCGGCGACCGCCGGGTCGAGCGGCGTCATGTGCGCGTAGCCGAGGACGACGCGGGCGAGGAGCCACATGCGGAGCGGCCACGCCGGCGGCCGGTGCGGGTCGAACAGCGGGCGCGCGAACGGAGCGATGTCGCCGCGCTGGAACTGCAGGGCCGCGCTCACGCGCGGCGCCGCGGCGCGCCGGCTGGAGCGGCCGCCCCAGTGGAGGACGCCGTGGTTCCACACCAGCAGGCTGCCCGCGGGCGCGGGCTGGGCGCGCGCGTCCTGGGGGCGGCGGAGGACGTCGCGCCCAGGCCCGATCGTGCGCACGCCCGCGTCGACGTGGGCGGGGACGAGGTAGATGCAGCCGTTCAGCGGCGTGGCGTCGGTGAGCGCGACCCACGCCGTGAGCGCGCGCGGGCTGCCGTCGGCGTCGACGGCGACCGCGTCGGAGCGGTCGCGGTGCGGGCGCCAGCCGGCCTCGTCGTCGGCCGCGGCGACGTGCCACGCCCAGAAGTCGGGGATGGCCCGGTAGCCGTCGCCGAGCGCGGCGGCGAGCAGCGGCGCCAGCGCGGCGAACGCGCGCCACGGCTCGTCGTAGACGAACGCGAAGGCCGCGGGAAGCCCGCGGCCGGCGACGTCCGCGACGAGCCGGCGCAGCCGCGCCACGTCGTCGGCCGCGAACACGTCGGGCAGGTTGAGGTGCCCCTCCACGCGCAGGAGCCCCAGGAGATCGATCGCGCCGTCCCCGTCGAGCCCGCGCGCGCGCCACGGGGGAACGTCGTCGGCGCCGACCGACGTCTCCGGGTGTAGCTCCGCCCAGAACGCGGGGTCGTCGGCTTCCTCGAGGCTGGGGAGCGGGCGCTCGGCCACGGTGGGATCGTATCAAACCCCGGGCTCCCCGGATCGGCCGGGCTGGCGTATGTTCTCGTCATGGGCGAGCTGGCCGAGCTCCTCGCCGGGTGGATCCGCCGCGTGACCCCCGACGGCTTCGCGCTGCACGGCCCGCGCGCCGGGATGGGGACCGTCGAGGTCTACGCGCGCGTCCCGCTGCGGCCGCTCCGCCGCATCGCCGTCGAGCTCGCCGCCGGCGCGACGCACGGGCCGCGGCGCGAGCTCGCGTTCGGCCCGCTCGCGGCGTTCGCGACCGCCGAGGGGGAGCACGCGGGCCTCGTGAGCGTGCGCGGGCTCGACGGCGCGGGAAGGCCGTGCGCGCGCACGATCGCGCTCGTGGCCGGCGACGACTGGGGCGCCGTGGTCGACGGGGCCGCCGACGACGCGGAGCACGACGCCGGCGTGGCCCGCATCGTGCGGCTCATGGCCGAGGCGTGCCCGCTGCGGCTGGGGTCACCGCGGCGGCGGCGCTACCTCTACCGTCCGCCGCTCGGCTGGCAGGGCCTGGCGCGGCCCCACGCCGTGCGCTGGCTCCACCCGCGCTTCCCGCGCGCCCCGGTCGCGATCTACGTGGGCGAGGCGGATCCGTTCCCCCCGGCCCCCGAACGCAGCTATTTCCTCGAGGGCGCGCCGGTCGTGCCCACCGAGCCCGACCGCCCCGAGGTGGAGATCGTGACGCCGCGCGGGCTGCGCGGCGCGATCCGCTCCCTGCGCGGCGAGGTCGACGGCACGCCCGCGACCGTGCTCGACTGTCGGCTCACCCACGACGGGATGTGCTACCCGGTCACCTGCGTGGCCGCCGGCGGGACGATCGGCGACGGGGCGCCGACGTTCGCGGCGCTGGTGGATTCGATCGTCGCGCTGCCGCCGCGGCGGGCCGGCGAGGTCGTCTCCGACGTCTGGATGGGCTGATGCGCACGCCGGTCCTCCTGCCCCAGATCGGCGAATCGATGCCGGTCCTGCGGGTGACCGGATGGTTCAAGCGCGCGGGCGATCGCGTCGTCGAGGGCGAGCCGCTCTACTCGGTGAGCACCGACAAGATGGACTTCGACCTGCCCGCGCCCGCGAGCGGCGTGCTCGCGGACGTGAGCGCCGCCGCCGGCGACGTGCTGCCCGTCGGCGCGGTGGTCGCGTTCATCGAGTCGTGACGTCGCGGACGAACCGGATGAGATCGAGGGACTTGATGCGGTAGCGGTCGAAGCCGGCGAGCGCGGCGTCGACCTCGGGGCCGATGGCGGGGACGAGCTCGCGCAGCCGGGACGCCAGCCAGGGCAACGTGCGATCGCCGAACCACATGCCCTCGAGCTCGGCGAGGACGCGAGCGCGCACGTCCTCGCCGACGGCGCCGCGCGCGACGAGGTCGGCGAGCGCCGCGCGCATGTGGACGAGTGGCTCGCTGAGCTCGGCATACTCGGGGGCGGCGCCGTGGAGGAGCGCCACCTCGTCGTCGCGGAAATCGACGCCGTCGCGGCAGTAAAGCTCGTACACCTCGCCGTAGCCCTTCATGCCGAGCGCGGACATCTCGCGCGCACGGATCGCGCCCATCGATGCGACGCCCCAGACGGTCCAGCCGCCGCGCAGCGCGGCGCGCAGCTCGGCGTGGCCGACGGCGAGATCGGTGTGGAACAGCCCGTCGACGACGACGATCGTGCCCGGCGAGCCGTTTTCCTTCACGATCCGGGGGATGTCGCCGCGCTTGACCGGCCTGCGCACGTCGATGGCGCCGAGGTCGAGGAGGGGATCGATCAGCCGGGCGCGGGCGAGCGTCGGGCCGGCAAACAGGAACGTGCCTGGCACGGGCGCATGGTAGCGTGAATGGCCGCTTTGGGTGCCGAACGCCACGCCCGCCTGCTCGCGCTCGTCGCCGAGATCGGCGCGCTCCCCGCCGAGGAGCGCGCCGCGCGGATCGTGGCGCTGCGCTCCGAGGACCCGTCCCTGGCCGAAGACGTCGCGGCGCTCCTCGCCGCCGGCCCCGAGAGGACGCACGTCTTCGCGCGCACCGCGCCGGAGCCGGCGCCCGGCTCGATACCGCCCCGCGCCATGCCCGAGCGGATCTCGCACTATCGCATCGAGCGGAAGCTCGGCGCCGGCGGCATGGGCGAGGTCTACGCGGCGGTGGACGAGCGGCTCGGGCGCCGCGTCGCGCTCAAGCTCCTGTCGTCGGGGCACGAGGGGAGCTTCGAGCAACGCATGCGCATGCTGCGCGAGGCGCAGGCGGCGAGCGCGCTCCACCATCCGGGGATCGTGACGCTCTACGACCTCGGCGCGCACGAGGGTCGGCTGTTCCTGGTGATGGAGTTCGTCGACGGCGAGAGCTTCCGCGCGATCGCCATGCGCGGCGTGCCCCCGGCGGAGGCGCTGGCGCTCGTGGCCGAGGCCGCGGACGCGCTCGGCGTCGCCCACGCCGCCGGGATCCTCCACCGCGACATCAAGGGGGACAACCTCATGCGCGCCCGCGACGGGCGCGTCAAGGTGCTGGACTTCGGTCTGGCGAAGATCGTCGACGAGGCGCTGCTCGAGGAAACTTCCGCCGACGTGCTGCGCGAGCTCGCGTCCGGGCCGCGGTTCGAGATCGGCCCGCCGCCGGCGGGCCCCGACGTCACGCGCCGCGGTCGCAAGGGCGCGTCGCCGCCCCCGCTGCCGCCGCCGGCCGAGGCGGGCGCGATGCCCGTGCTCGAGACGCAGTCGGGGACGATGCTCGGCACGCCGTCGTACATGGCGCCCGAGCAGACGCGCGGGGCCGAGCTCACCGAGCGGAGTGACGTGTTCTCCCTCGGCGTCGTCCTGTACGAGCTCCTCACCGGCACGCGGCCGTTCGCCCGCGCCACGCTCCACGAGACGATCGCCGCGGTGCGCGAGTGCGCCCCGCCGCCGCCGTCGCGCTGCGCGCCCGACCGCGGCATCGGGGCCGACATCGACAAAGTCGTCCTCGACGCGATGGCGCGGCTTTCCGAGGATCGCCACGCCGACATGCCGGCGTTCGCCTGTGCGCTCCGCGCCGCCGCGCAGCCGGCGGCGCCGCCCCCGCGCCGCCGCTGGCCGTGGATCGCCCCTGGGGTAGCCGTCGCCGTCGCCGCGGCCGCTGGAGCCGCGATCGTCATCCGTCGCGCCGATCCGGGGCCGGTCCTCGGCGGGGCGGCGCGGCGCATCACCTTCGACCCCGGGTGCGAGGAGTTCCCCAGCTTCACGCCCGACGGCAAGACGCTGGTGTTCGACGCGCAGGTCGAGGGAGGCGACTACGAGATCTTCGCCATGGACCTGGCGTCGGGCGCGCGGCGACGCTTGACGTACGCGCGCGGATGGGACTACGCCGCGGCGGTGTCTCCCGACGGCACGCGCGTCGCCTACACCCACCAGTCGGAGTCCAACAGCGTGCGCGTGCTCCCCCTCGCCGGGGGCGGCGACCCGATCGTCCTCGGGCAGTCGGACAGCTATGCCGCGTGGACGCCGCGCGGGACGGTGCTCTACGACGAGCAGGATCGGGTGCTGGAATGGGACCCCGGCGGCGGCAGCCACCAGATCGCGACCCTGCCGGCCAACCGGCGCGCGCTGTTCTTCGCCCCGTTCCCCGACGGGCGGACGTACGCGGTGATCGGCACGATCGAGCAGGAGGTGGCGCCCGCGATCGCGCTCCTCGCGGACGGCGGAGCGCGCGCCGTCGACATCGCCGACGCGGCAGAGTATCCCATCGCCGCGTCCCCCGACGGCGAGCACCTCTACTACCATCGGACCAGCGCGGCCGGCGTGGAGCTGGTCCGCCGGCCGCGCGACGGCGGGGAGGCGAAGGTGGTGCCCGGGGGCGTGTCCGCCGTCGGCGGACTGGCGTTCGCGCCCGGCGGAGCGCGGATGGCCTACTCCACGTGCAAGTCGACCTCGTTCCTCGCGCGCGTCGCGGGCGGGCGAACCGTGCCGCTCACGCGCGCGGGCGGCTGGACCGACGGCTGGCCGACGATCCTCGACGGGCGGCATCTCCTGTTCACGTCGGATCGCGCGGGCACGACGCAGGTGTGGCGGCTCGACATCGAGACGGGGGCGACCGCGCCGTTCGCGCCGCCGGGCACGCTGCGGCCGGCGGTCTCGCCGGATCGCCGCTGGGTGGCGTGGGCGGCGACCGAGCCGCCCGGCATCCGCGTGGCCCCATTGGGCGAGGGCGGCAGCGTCGGCGAGGCGCGCCGCATCACCGATCGCCGCGGCGACACCGGGCCGCAGCTGTCGCGCGACGGGACCCAGCTCGTCTTCGTGCGGGTCGACGACGACGCGGGCGGCGAGCGGGTCTGGGCCGTTCCGGCCGCGGGCGGCGAGCCGCGCGCGCTGACGCCTCCCCACGCATCGGTCGCCTCGCTGTCGCCCGTGACCGACGAGGTGGCGTACCTCGCATCGCGCGGCGACGACGGCGTGGACGTCGTCGCCACCGATCTGCGCGGGCGCAAGCCCGAGCTCATCGTCTCCCTGCCGGCGGGGGTGTTCCGTTCGCTGCGCCACGCGCCCGACGGCAAAGGTCTGATCGTGATCCGCGAGGACCAGGAGATCCTCGAGATCGACCGGCGGGCGCGTCCCGCCGCCGTGACGAGCGTGTGGCGCGGCGGCGCCGACTCCGCCACCGCCGTGGACTACGCCCCCGACGGCTCCGGCCTGATCGCCAGCGTCGTCGTCTGGGAGGGGGACGTGTGGCTGGTGGACGGAAAGTTCTAGGGCGCCTTCGGCCGCAGCACGCCCACCACGACCTGCCGGTCGTCGAAGAACCGCCGCGCCGACGCCTTGACGTGGGCGGCGGTCACGCGCTGGAGCGCGGCGTCGACGTCCATCGTCGACTTGGCGTCGTCCCCGTAATAGTAGGCGTCGGCCAGCAGGCCCAGCCAGTAGCCGTTGTTCTTCAGCTCCACCTCGTGGCCGCGGCGGATCTGCTCGCGCACCTTGTCGAGATAGTCCTCGCCGATGCCCACCTTGCCGATCTTGGCCACCTCGGCGAACGTGGCCGTCCTGAGCGCGTCGACGTTCTTGGGGTCGCAGCCGAAGAAGATGGTGAAGTTGCGGCGCTGCTTCGGCTCGCGGCTCAGCTCGCCGTTCACCTGCACGCCGTACACGCCCCCCATGTCCTCGCGCAGCACCTCGCGCAGGCGGATGCGCAGCACCATCGCCAGGATGCGCGCGTCGCGCGCGGCGTCGAGGCTCCATCGATCGGCGCCGTGGAACGCGATGTACACGAAGCTCTTTGGCTCGCTCCCCACAGTCACCTCCTTCGTCACCTTGCCGGTGGGGTGCTTCACGCCGATGTCCTTCCACCGCTCCTTCCGCCCCTTGCTCGGCAGGCCGCCCAAGTACGTCTCGACGAGGGGCTGCAGCTTGGCGAGGTCGACGTTGCCCACGATCACGAACGTCGCGCTGCCGAGGTCGGCGAGGCGCCCCTTGTATGCGGCCAGCGCGCGGTCGAGGTCGACCTCCTCGATCATCTCGACGGTGGTCGGGCGCAGCCGCGGGTGGTTGCCCGACATGACGACGGCCATGTCCTCGAAGAAGGCCCGCTCGGGCGACAGCCGCCGGTTGCGCGTGAGCTCGATCGCCTCCGCCTTCCAGGCCGCGAACGCCCGCTCGTCGCGGCGGGGCGCCACGATCCGCAGGTAGAGCACCTGCAACGCCGTCTCCAGATCCTCGGGCGTCGTGCCCAGGTGGAACCGCTCGGCGCGGTCGCTGAGCGCCACGACGGCGCGCACGGTCTTTCCGGCCAGGACCTTGCGCAGCGCGATGGAGTCGAAGTCGCCCGCGCCGGACGCCCCGGCGATGTCGTCGGCGAACCGCGCCTGCACGAAGTCACGATCCGGAACCAGCGACGTCCCCCCGGGCAAGAACCCGCTGAGCGACACGCTGTCGTTCTGGAACGTCGTCGGCTTCACCACCACGCGCACGCCGTTCGCGAGCGTCCACACCGTCGCGTCGGCGCCGGCGTCGTGCGCGGTCTTGACCACCTTGCCGGGCGCGGGCGGCGCCGCGAGCAGGGGCCGGTCGGCGGCGACGTCGCGCCACGCCTCGATCGTCCCGGCGGCGGCGGACGCGACCAGCGCGCGCACTTCGGCCTCCGCGGGCAGCTTCGTCGTCGCCGAGCCGCGGATGGCGATGACGCGCCCGCGCTCGCCGCCCCAGGTGCGCGCCAGGTGGTTGAGCTCGTCGAGAGTGACGCGGGGGAGGAGCTCCTTGACGAGCTCCAGCTCCGCCGCGAGCCCCGGCATCTGCTCGTGCTGGAGGAACAGGCGCGATATCTCGGCCGCGAACGCGACGGCCTGCGTCTTGTCGCGCTCGATCGCGCGGCGCTCCACGTCGTGCAGGAGGTCCTTCTTGGCCCGCTCGAGCTCCCCCGGCAGGAAGCCGAAGCGCTCCACGCGCGCGATCTCGACGAGCAGCGCGGTCAGCGTCTCCGCCAGCTTGCCTTCCTTCGCCGTCGCCCCGCGCAGGAAGCCGTCCACGCTGCGCGTGAGCGGGGTCGTGCTCGAGAACGCCCACAGGAACGGCGCGGCGGGATCCTCGGCCAGCTCGACGAAGCGGGCGCCGAGCATGGCGTGGTAGATGTTCTCCACCAGAAAGCGGCGGTAGTCGCGCACGCTCACGTTGGGGCGTCCGTCGAGCTTGTCGTACACCGTCACCGACGACGTGGTGAGCTCGGGGTCGCTGCCGATGGTGACGGCGAGCTCCTGGTCGTGCGGCACCGGCGGCACGATCCGCTCGCGCGCCTTGGCCGGGCCGCGCAGGTCGGCGAACCGCGCCTGGATCTCCTTCTCCATCGCGGCGGCGTCGAAGTCGCCCACAGCGATCACCGCCATCAGATCGGGGCGATACCAGTCGGTGTAGAAACGCAGCAGCGCGTCGCGGCTCGCCGTCTTGATGATCTCGGGCTTGCCGATGGGGATCCGCTCGGCGTACCGCGACCCCTGGAAGATGATCGGGAGCTGCTTGTCGTTGAGGCGCGCGTTGGCGCCGCGGCCGAGACGCCATTCCTCGAGGACGACGCCGCGCTCCTTGTCGACCTCGGCCGAATCGTAGGTGACGTCGCCGGCCCAGTCGCGGAGGATGTCGAGGCCCGTCATGAGCACCTTCGCGTCGTCGGTGGGCACCGTGAGCTGGTACACCGTCTCGTCGAACGAGGTGTAGGCGTTGACGTCGGGGCCGAAGCGCATGCCGACCTTCTCGACGTAGTCGACGACCGCCTGCTTGGCGAACCGCTTGGTGCCGTTGAACGCCATGTGCTCGCAGAAGTGGGCGAGGCCGCGCTGGTCGTCGTCCTCGAGCACCGAGCCGGCGTTGACCGCGAGCCACAGCGCGGCGCGCTTCTCCGGTTTCTGGTGCTTGAGCACGTAGTAGGTGAGGCCGTTGGCGAGCTTGCCGACCACGATCCGGGGATCGGTGGCGGTGGGTCGATCGAGCGGGTCGGGCGCGGCGGCCGGTGGGGCAGCGGTCGCGGGGGCGGCGGCCGGCGGCGCGGCGACAGGGGCGTGCACGGGCTTCGCCCCGCACGCGACGGCCAGTGAAATCAGGGCAGAATACAGCGTCGGAGCCAAACGCATGTTCACCTCACGGCAACGTAACCGAACCGGTTCGCCGCCCGTACTATCTAACATGGAAGAAAAGCGTCCAATGTTCGCCGCTGTCCTTTCCAAGGGCGCGGATCGACGGACTTTCCTCGGTGCGCTGGCCGGCACGACCGTCGTACTTTTCGGCGGCATCCGGTACGTCGTCGCCGATGCCGCCGAGTTCGAGAAGCTCGCGCGCGAGCGCCGCCCCGACGGGCGGCCGCGCCTGCCCCCCGAGCAGTATCCCCTCGAGCGCCTGCGCCCCATGGGCGGCACCGAGGGCGATCCGAGCCCGTCGAGCTGGCGGCTGCGGGTCTCCGGCGAGGTGGAGAACCCCTTCGAGCTCACGTTCGCCGAGCTGCTCAAGCTGCCGCAGCAGGACCAGACGTGCGACGTCCACTGCGTCACCAAGTGGTCGCTCTTGAACGCCCGCTGGACGGGCGTGCGCGTCGCCGACCTCGCCGCCCGCGCCAAGCTGAAGCCCAGCGCGCGCCACGTCATCTTCGAGGCGGCCGCCGGCTACACCTCGAACATCGAGATCGCGGAGGCGCTCAAGCCGAACGTCCTCGTCGCCCACCGCCACGAGGACGCGCCCCTGGCGCGGCGCAACGGCGCGCCGGTGCGCGCGCTCGTCCCCGATCGCTACTTCTGGAAGAGCGCCAAATGGCTGACGGGGATCCGCTTCAGCGCCGAGGACCATCCGGGCTACTGGGAGATGCGCGGGTACCACAACCACGCCGACCCGTGGCTCGAGGAGCGCTATGGCTGAGCTGCCGAAGCGCCGCCTGCTCCTCCGTCCTCTCCTCCGCGCCCTGCACCGAGACGTCGGCTACCTGATCGTGGGGCTGACGCTCGTCTACGCGGCCTCCGGGCTGGCGGTCAATCACATCGGGCAGTGGGACCCCAACTTCGAGGATTTCGATCGCGTCCACGAGCTGGGGCCGCTCCCCGGCGGCGACGCCGAGGTCGCGGCGCGCGTCGCGCGCGAGCTCGGCATCACCGAGACGCCGCGCGAGGTGTACCGGGCGGCGGCGAACCAGCTCGACGTCCTGTACGACCATCGCACGCTCCACATCGATCCCGGCTCGGGGCACGTCCTCGACGAGGGGCAACGCCCGCGCTTGTTCCTCCGGCTCGCCAACTGGCTGCACCTCAACCGCGGCAAGAAGGCGTGGACGTACGCGGCCGACGCGTACGCGTGCCTGCTTCTGTTCCTCGCCACGTCCGGGCTGTTCATGATCAAGGGCAGGAAGGGCCTGTGGGGGCGCGGGCTCGTGCTGCTCCTCGTCGGCATCGCCGTGCCGGTCGCCTACGTGACTCTGTCCGGCGGACCCTGAGCTACCATCTCCGCATGCCCCAGCCGCGCGCGTTCGCCTCGGCCGCCGAGTTCCGCGCGTGGCTCGCGCGCCACGCCGGCGAGCCGGAGCTGGTGGTGCGCCTCTACAAGACGCACGCCCGCGCGCGCGGCATGACGTACAAGGAGGCCCTCGACGAGGCGCTGTGCTTCGGCTGGATCGACGGCGTGCGCCGGAGCATCGACGCCGACACCTTCAGCGTGCGCTTCACGCCGCGCAAGCCCAAAAGCTACTGGAGCGCCGTCAACATCCGCCGCGCGCGCGAGCTCGAGGCGGAAGGGCGCATGGCGCCTGCGGGGCTGGCGGCGTTCCGCGACCGCGCCGTCGCGCGCGAGCGCTACTCGTTCGAGTCGCGCGTCCGCGAGCTGGGCCCCGCCGAAACGAAGGCGCTGCGCGCCCGCGCCCGCGCGTGGGCGTACTACCAGGCGCAGCCGCCGTGGTACCGGCGAACGAGTGCGTTCTGGGTGATGAGCGCGAAGAAGGCGGAGACGCGCGCGCGGCGGCTTGCCCAGCTGATCGCCGCGTCGGAGAAGGGCGAGCCGATCGGGCCGCTCCGTCGCCCGGGTAAGGCCCCGTAGATGCTGGTGCTCGCGGTCCGGGGCCTCGCGTGCGCGCCCCTCGCCGGGGCGGACGACGAGGCCGCCGTGCAGGCCCTGTTCGAGCGGTCCGCGGACGCGGTGGAGCAGATGCACCACCGGCCGCCGCGGTCCGACGATGCGCGCTCGCTGTTCGAGGCGCTCGCGCCCGGGTGCGCCCCCGAGGACAAGCACATCTTCGGCTTCTTCGACGGAGCGGATCTCATCGGCGTGCTCGACGTCGTGCGCGGCTACCCCGAGCCGCGCACCTGGTTCGTCGGCCTCCTCCTCCTCGACGCCGCGTGGCGCGGGCGCGGCCTCGGCGAGCGGATCATGGCCGCGCTGGACGCGGCGGTCCTCGCCGCCGGCGGCGACCGCCTGGAGCTACTGGTCCAGGACACGAATCCCGGCGGTCTGCGCTTCTGGACGGGGCTCGGCTTCGCGCCGGTGGTGCCGCCGCGCGGCGGCGAGGGGCAGCAGGTGCTCGGCCGCGATCTGGCCTGAGCTGGCTCGCACGATCCGGCGCGCGCCTCGAACGATCCACGACCGGCGCAACGACCACCCGAAATCATTGGCCACGCCGCTGGCACCGACCTTGCGTAGGCGGACGCGCATGCGCCACGCCCTCCTGCTCCTCGCGATCCTCGGTTGCGCCCCGGCTGCGGAGGACGACCTCGCCGTCGATTCCAACGCGCTGCAGGTCTACCCGAGCCCGTCGGTGCCCTGGCATTTCTCCATCCTGCCCAGCTCGACGTCCGGGCTGCTTCCGGCGCCGGACGACGGCCCCATCGGCGCGGGGACGAACGACGACTACCGCCCAAACCGCGGGCACGAGGTGTATCGCCCGGCCATGGGGCCGTGCCTCGCCCCGTGCAGCCACAAGCTCGTCCTGTTCATCCCCGGCCATAACTCGACGCCGGTGGGGCTCACGGCGTTCCTCAAGGTCGCGGCCGACCAGGGCTACCACGTGATCGGCATCGACTACCCCAACCCGGTGAACATCACCCAGATCTGCACCACGTCTTCGACGTGCTTCGGCGACGTGCGCGCCGAGGTGACGTTCGCCAACGACACGTCGGACCCGATCCCGCTCCAGACGCACCCGCAAGACGCGATCATCAAGCGCCTCAAGGCGCTTCTCCTCTACCTCGAGCAGATCGATCCCTTCGGGGGGTGGGGCAACTTCCTCGACGAGGATCCCAGCTTCGAGGACGGCGTGCGCCCGCACTACGCGTCGATCGTCGTGGCCGCCCACTCGCTGGGCACGGGCTACGCCGGCTACATCGCCAAGAAGTTCGCCGTGAATCGCGTCGTCCTGCTCGCCGGGATGCTCGACGGCGTCGACGGCGACCCGCCGGCGTCGGCCGCGTGGATCGCGGGCCACGCCACGCCGTCGTCGGCCTACTACGGCCTCATCCACATCGACGACACGGGCAACGACCGCTTCGCCCGCTCCACCAACAACTGGTCCACGCTGGGGATGCCCGCGTCGCACCAGCGCGTGAGCTGGGAGCCGTGCAGCGGAACGTGCAGCCCCCACAACAGCGTGGCGCAGGACGAGGCCACCTACGGGGGTTGGTGGCGCTGGATGCTCGGCACGCCGTGACTCAGAACGCCCGCTCGAGGAGCTCCACCAGCGCGTCGTAGGCCGGCCGGCGCGATCCCGCGTCGAGCACCGCGCCGATCCGCGCGTCGGCCTGCGCCTCGGCCGCGACCCGCGCCGCCAGCGCGTTCCACGTCACCACGTAGATGTCGGGCAGCCGATCGCGCATGTCCACCGTCGACACCCACAGCCCGAGGAGGAGGCGGGTGGCGGTGAGCGCCAGCTCGTGCACCGTGCGGCGCACCGCATCGTGGAGCGCGCGGTCGTCGAGGAGGCTCGACGCGACGAGGCTCTCGACGTCGGCGAAACCGCCGTCGAGCACGGCGTTCTGCACCTGGAGGCAGTCGCCGGTGACCACCGTCGCCGGGTCCTTGGGGACGAAGCCCAGCGCGAGCAGGCGCGCGGTGAGGTCGAGCCATCCGTCGAGGATCGTGCGCGCGCCGATGCGGGCGGCGCGCGCGCGCACGTCGGCGCCGCGCTGGGCGTCGGCGGCGGCGAGATGGGCGAGGCGCAGCGGCACCGTCGGATAGTAGTAGACGTACACGCCGAGCCCGGCGCGCGCGTGGAGCTCGACGACCTCCCACGCGCGGCCGCGCAGCCGCGGGCGGAGCTCGGCGAGGACCCCGTCGGTCACGCCGTCGGGCCATCGCCCCACGTACAGGGGCAGGGGCAGGCGCGCCGGCCCGCCGTAGCGCGCGACGTAGGCGCGCTGCACCGCCAGCGCCGCCTGCGCCTCGGCGATCGCCTCGCGCAGGGTGACGCAGCCGGGGACCTTTCCCTCGAGGAGGGGAAACTTCTCCACGCCGCCGAGCTCGGCGCGCGCGATCGTCTTGTCGACCGACGGCGAGCCCAGGCGGCACTCGACGTGGACGCGCATGCCCGCGAGCTCGTCGAGGAAGCTCGTGAAGTTCAGCGCCAGCGGCTCGCCCCCTTTGACGGCGAGGACGCCGTGGGCGATCTGGATGTAGTAGGAGCGGCGATGGCCGGGCGGGCGGCGATAGGGAGGGTGCTCGAACACGCCGACGTCGCGCAGCACGGGCACGCCGACGCGGAGCGACGCGACCGCCGCGTCGGCGCCGATGCGACCGGCGATCTCCGGCCACGCCTCGGTGACGTCCCAGGCGGGCTCGGCGGGGGCCAGGCGGATGGCGAGGTCGTCGCTGAACATGCGAGCACGCGCGGTCCGCGCCGGGACCGCGAACACATGGTAAGAGATCCCCG
>DATFWE010000249.1:0-2240 GCA_035259575.1 Haliangiales bacterium | reverse complement strand
CCACCGCCGCGGCGTGCGCACCAGCAGCTCCAGGTGCTCCGGCGCGATCCGGTTCGCGAGCGCGACGGCCTCGGCGAGCGACGCCGTCACCACGATCGCGCCGAAGCGCGCCAGCGCGCGCTCGGCGAGGGCGCGGCGCGGAAGCGTCGCGAGCTGTTCGCCGAGCGCCGTCGCCACGCGCCCGGCGAGGCGCCGGTCCGGCGTGATGCAGATCGCCGCGGCTTGCGGATCGTGCTCAGCCTGCGCCAGCATGTCCGCCGCGACGACCGCCGGAGCCGCGGATCCGTCGGCGACGATCAGCACCTCGCTCGGGCCCGCGATGGAGTCGATGTCGACCTGCCCGTAGACCAGGCGCTTCGCCGTGGCGACGAACAGGTTGCCGGGCCCGACGATCTTGTCGACGCGCGGGATGGTGGCGGTTCCCCACGCCAGCGCCGCCACCGCCTGAGCGCCGCCGACGCGATAGAGCGCATCGACTCGCGCCACGTGGCAGGCGGCGAGGATGATGGGCGGATGGCCGGCCGCACCCGCCGGCGAGGTCGCGACGACTTCCCGTACGCCGGCGATGCGCGCCGGCACGGCCGTCATCAGCACGGTCGAGGGATAGGCTGCCCGCCCCCCGGGCACGTAGACTCCCACCCGGTCGAGCGGCTGGATGAGCTGCCCCAGGCGCGCGCCGCTGGCGTCGCGAAACGACCACGAGCGCTCGCGCTGGCGGGCGTGGAACGCGCGGATGCGGCGTGCGGCCAGCTCGAGGTCGCGACGCACTGCTGCGGGCTGGTCGCGATAGGCCGCCGCGAGGTCGTCGGCGGGAACGCGGAGCGTGCTCGGTCGCAGGACGACGCCGTCGAAGCGGCGCGTGAGGGCGAGCAGCGCGCGGTCGCCGTCGCGCCGCACCGCCCGGATGATGCGCTGCACCGCGCGTTCGACCTGCGCGCCGGCCTCCCCCCCGCGTCGCTCGAGCTGCGCGAGCCGCCGGCGCGCCGCCGGCGTGCGGGCGTCGACGACCAGGTTCACACGCCCTCCTTGACGCGCGCGATCTCCGCGCCGAGGGCGCCGAGCTTGGCCTCGAGACGCTCGTAGCCGCGGTCGAGGTGATAGACCCGGGACACCCGGGTCTCGCCGCTGGCGGCGAGCCCGGCGAGGACCAGCGAGATGCTCGCCCGGAGGTCGGTGGCCATCACCGGCGCCCCCGACAGATCCGTCGGGCCGCGGACCAGGGCGGTGTTCCCGTCGACGCGGATGTGCGCCCCCATGCGCGTCAGCTCGACGGCGTGCAGCATGCGGTTCTCGAAGACCGTCTCGGTGAAGGTGCTGGTTCCGTCGGCGCGCGTCATGAGGGCCATCATCTGCGCCTGCAGGTCGGTGGGAAAGCCGGGGTACGGCATGGTGCGGACATCGGTGGCGGCGAGATGGCCGTTCGCCTCCACCCGCATGCCGTTGTCGCACTCGGTGACCACGACGCCGCTCTCGCGCAGCTTGGTGACGAACGCCTCGAGGTGGTCGTACCGCGCTCCCTTCACCTGCACCCGGCCGCCGGTGATGGCCGCCGCCACCATGAAGCTGCCCGCCTCCAGCCGATCGGGGATGACCGCGGTCTCGGCGCCATGGAGCTCGCGGCGCCCTTCCACCGTGACGCGCGAGGTCCCGGCGCCTTCCACCCACACCCCCATGCGCTCGAGCAGGGTCGCGAGGCACTCGATCTCGGGCTCGCGCGCCGCGTTCTCGATCACGGTCGTGCCGTCCGCCAGCGTCGCCGCCATCATCAGTTGCTGCGTGGCGCCGACCGACGGGAAGTCGAGGACGATGCTCGCCCCGCGCAGGCGCTTCGCCTCGGCCTCGACGTACCCTTCGCGGACCGCCAGCCGCGCGCCCAGCTTCTCGAGGCCGGCGAGGTGGAGGTCGACCGGCCGCGCCCCGATCGCACAGCCGCCCGGCATCGAGACGCGGGCCTGGCCGAACCGCGCCAGCAGCGGTCCGAGCGTGAGGAACGACGCGCGCATCGTGCGGACCAGGTCGTAGGGCGCTTCGGTGCGCTCGAGGCTCCGCGCCTCCACGCTCACCTCGTGGGCATCGGAGCTCTGGACGACGTCGGCGCCGAGGTGGCGCAGCACGGAGAGCGTCGTGCGGATGTCGGCGAGCGCCGGCACGTGTCGGAGCGTGCAGCGCTCGGGCGTCAGCAGGGTCGCGAACAGCAGCGGCAGGGCGGCGTTCTTCGCCCCGCTCACCTCCACCTCGCC
>DATFWE010000248.1:0-42061 GCA_035259575.1 Haliangiales bacterium | reverse complement strand
CCGCCGGTCGCGGCGCGGCGAGCCGAAATGCACCGCGCGCGCGATGAGCTCCTTGCCGGTGCCGTTCTCCCCCTGGATGAGCACCGTCGATTCGGAGTGCACGACGCGGTCGAGGGTCCGGTAGAGCTTCTGCATCTCGGCCGCGCGCCCGATGATCGCGTCGTAGCTCATGCGGTCGAGCCTCGGCTCGGCGCCGTGGATCTCGGCGAGGTACGAGCTCACCTCGTCCGCGCCCACCCGGAGGATCTGATCGAGGAGGCGATCGGCGGGCCCGCCCGGGACCACGAGCCGCCCCACCTCCTCGCCGCGGAACGTCACTCCCGCGCTCGCCCCGAGCTCGGCCGCCTCGTGCGCCGGCACCCACTTCACGGCCAACCCCCAACGAAGACTTATGATTTTGGCGAGGCTGCGAACCGCATGGAGCTCGCGCACCTCGTCGAAGGAGAGCACGAGGCAAAGTGTGACAGACTGTCACACCCCGATCAAGAGTTCTCTTCGATGATCTTGCCGAAGAAGCTCGCGAGGCCGTAGCCGACGAGGAGCGGATAGCCGAGGACCATCAGCATCATGCACAGGACGACGGGTTGCTTGAGCAAGCCGCCGATCTCGCCGATGTGGAAGATGAGCCCCACCACGACGATCAGGAACGCCCACCACATGATGATGCGCGCCCACAGGCCGGTTCCGCCCGATGTCGTCGACGGCAGCCAGGAGGTGACGAGCCCCAGCACCGCCGCGACGACGAGGAGGAGCATGAGCGCCACCTGCACGATGTTCTGCACGCCGCCCCCGAGCATCCGGAACAGATTGATGATGGGGAGGCCGCCGCCGCTCGGGACCACGAACGGCACGACGAGCGCGGCGCTGCCGACCGTCGCGATGAGGCGCCCGATGCTCGCCTCGCCGTAGGAGGAGCGCAGCAACAGCCCCGCCGGCGCGAGGAGGAAGCCGGCGAGCATCACGTAGGCCACCCATCCGCCGCCGAACGGGAGGCCGGGCCCGCCGACGCCCGCTCCGCCCCCCGCCGAGAACCCGCCGATGATGATGGGCAGGACGAGGCCCGCGGCGCCGATGATGGTGGCGATGAGCCCGCGCGTCTTGGTGCCGCCGCCGAGCCCGAAGATGAGGAGCGCGACCCCGCCCGCGGCCCACAAGATCGGCCACACCTTCTGCGCGCCGGGGAGGTCGCCGAGCGCCTGGAACGAGAAGACGAGCGGGCTGAATGACCATGGAATCGCGACCGCGGCGAGGAGGACGACGCCGAAGACGATCGAGCACAGGCGGAGCGTCGCGCCCCAGGGCTCCGACGCCGTCTCCGACGCGAGGTATTGCGGCCGCGGCGGCATCTGCGCCTGGCCCTGCGGCTGGAGATACTGCGGCGACTGGATGACCGGCTGCGGCTGTCCCATGCCCGGCGGCGGACCGAATCCGCCCTGCGGCGGCCCCATGCCTGGCGGCGGTCCCATGCTCGGCGGCGGCCCCATGCCCGGGGGCGGGGCCCCGGCGAACATCGTGCGCTGGTCGCCCGGGCCGCCCATGCCTGGCGGCGGCCCCATCCCGGGCGGCGGTCCCATGCTGGCCGGGGGCGGCATCGCTGCGGCGCCGGCGAACATGGTGCGCGCCTCGCCGGGCGGTCCCATGCCGGGCGGCGGTCCCATGCTGGGCGGCGGCGGCGGCAGCGGAGGCAGCGGCGCGCCCCCGACGCCGGCCATCATCGTTTTCTGCGCGGAGTCCGCGCCGGGCGGCGGCGGCGCAGGCGCGGCGGGCTGCCCGCCACCGGCGGCCGCGCCCCCCATGTACTTCTGGAGGTCGACCGCATAGCCCATGATCGTCTTCTGTGCGGGCGATGCGGTCTGAGGCTGACCTTGCTTCGCTCCACAGAAGACGCAGTGAATTGCGGTATCAGGGATGTCCTTCTGACAGCTGATGCATTTCTTCACGCCACGCTCCTTCGCGGAAAAGTCCCAGGATTATAGGCAAACGTGCCGCTCGGCTGTCAACGCCATCCACAGTCGAGCGGGCGCGAAACCGGTTTCGAGGCTACAATCGTTGGTACGACCATGGAAGCCGAGCGCGCACCCAGGAAGAGCCGGAACTTCCTCTGGCTGTTTGTCATTGTCTTGGTGGCCGTCATCTGGTGGTTCTGGCGTCCCCCGTCGGAGGCCGCCCACCATACGGCCCAGGCGGACGACGTGGCCGCGTATCCGGGCCGCATCGTCGTGGATTTCCAAGACGGCGTGAGCGATGCGCGCGTGGCCGAGATCGCCGCGCACGTCGGCATCGACCTCCAGCTCGTGTCCCGGCAGTCGCTGGACGAGCGCATGTACCGGGCCGATGTCCCGGCCGAGCGCGTCGACGCCGTGCTGGCTGCCCTGAGCGCGCTGCCGGAGGTCGAGATCGCCGAGGCGGACGCCGACGTGCAGCTCATCGAGCCGCTCGGCTCGGGCATTGGGCCCCTGCCGGGCGATCCCGACGACAAGTGGGCCGGGTTCCCCAACGACCCGCAGTACAAGTACCAGTGGCACCTCGTCCAGATCGGGATGCCGGCGGCGTGGAAGAAGGCCGACGGCAAGGGCGTGACCGTCGCGGTGATCGACACCGGCGTCGCCTACGAGAACTACAAGAATTTCCACCAGGTGCCCGACCTGGCGGGGGTCGAGTTCGTCAAGCCATGGAACTTCGTCGCCAACAACGAGCACGCCGACGACGACCACGGCCACGGCACGCACGTGGCCGGGACGATCGCCCAGGCGACCCACAACGGCATCGGCGTCGCGGGCATCGCGCGCGCCGTGAAGATCATGCCGCTCAAGGTCCTGTCCGCGGGCGGCTCGGGCTCGGTGGCGGCCATCGCCGACGCGATCCGCTACGCGGCCGACGAGGGCGCGCAGGTCATCAACATGTCGCTCGGCGGGCGCTTCCGCTCGCGCGTCCTCGAGAAGGCCGTGAAGTACGCCCACGACAAGGGCGTGGTGGTCGTGTGCGCCGCCGGCAACGACGGCCAGAAGCGCGTGTCCTACCCCGCCGCGTACCCCGGCGCCGTCGCGGTCGCCGCCACGCAGTACGACGAGACGACCACGTTCTACTCGAACTTCGGCCCGGAGATCGACGTCGCGGCGCCCGGCGGCAACACCCAGGTCGACCAGAACGGCGACGGCATGCCCGACGGCGTGCTGCAGAACACGATCGTCGTCGGCGACCCGACCCAGGACGGCTACTTTCCGTTCATGGGCACGTCGATGGCCTCGCCGCACGTCGCGGGCGTCGCCGCGCTCATCGTCGGCGAGGGCGTGACCGATCCCGACGCGGTGGAGAAGATCCTCGAGGAGACGGCGCGCAAGCCCAAGGGCGGCAAGATGGACGCGATCCGCTACGGCGCGGGCATCATCGACGCCCCCGGCGCGGTGGACAAGGCCCGCGCCGACGGCGGCGCGTGGCAGCTCGCGCTCGGGCTCCTCGTGGCCGGCGCGGTGCTGTCGCAGGCGCGCCGCCGCGCGGGCATCGCCGCGGGCCCGCTCTACCTCGTGGGCGCGCTCGTCGGCGCGGGGGGCCTGTTCTTTTTGCCCGGCATCATCGGCCGCGGCTTCCCCGCGTGGGACATCGCTGTGTTCGGCGCGGCCGCGCACGGCAACCCGCTGTTCTACAGCGCGCTCGCCCCGGTGCTCCTCGCGGTCGTCGGCGGCGGGGCGCGCTGGCTGCGCGGCCTGGTCGCCGGGTTCTCCGCCGGCGTCGGCGCGCACCTCCTGTTCCACATGGCGGCGCGCACCGCGGACATCCGCTTCATCCCGGGCTCGACGCTCGACACGCTGTGGCTCGGCGCCAACGCGGCGCTGTGCTTCCTCCTCGCCATCGCCGCGCTGCGCGAGTAGCCTCGGTCCATGATCGCCCGCCGCCGCCTGTTCGTCGGGCAGGACCCGCACAAGTTCTCCGTCGCGCACATGACCGTGTTCCCCGACGGGTCCAAGGAGAAGCTCCACGGCCACAACTTCCAGGTGACAGTGGCGCTCGATCTCCGCGACGCCTCGCTGGCGACGCTCATCGACATCGGGATCATCAAGAAGGCGCTCGAGGCGCTGTGCCGCGAGTGGAACGAGCACCTGCTCCTCGCCGAAGGCTGCCCGGCGCTGGAAATCCTCCGCCGCGATGAGGAGGTGGAGATCCGCCTGTGCGGCAGGCGCTACGTCCTCCCGGCCGAGGACGTCGTGTTCCTGCCCGTCGACAACATCGTCGTCGAGACGCTGTCGGCGGAGGTGGCGCGCCGTCTCGTCGACCGACTCGGCCCCGTCCTCCGGCCCGACGTCGTGGCCGGCGTCGAGGTCGAGGTGCGCGAGGCGCCCGGCCAGGGCGGCTCGACCTACGTCACGCTCTCCTGAGCGCGCTGCACCATCGCGACGAAGAAGATGAGCAGGGCGCCGGCGACGATCTGGTGCGGCCGCAGCGCGTCGCCCTGGATGCCCCAGGTCACGAGCAGGGCCGCCAGCGTCTGCATCATCTCGAAGTAGCCGGCGGTGGAGGCGCGCGTGCGCGCGAGCCCGGCGAAGTAGAAGAGGAGCGGCACGCCGCCGGAGAGGATCGCGAGGCCGAGAAAGTCCCACAGGTCGTGCATCGCGGCGCCGGCCGGGACGAGCGCGGCGGGGGCGAGCAGGCCCCGCGCCGCGAGGATCGCGCTCATCGTGACGAGGCCGACGACGACGCGCAGCCCGGCGGCGAAACCCAGCGACATGCCGGTCATCGCGCCGCGGCCGGCGACGGTCGACAGGCCCCAGAACAGGGCGCAGATCATCGCATAGGCGATGCCCGCGTCGATCGCCAGCGTGCGCGGATCCTGGAGCACGAGGGCCACGCCGGCGCAGATCGCCAGCGGCGCCCACGCGAAGAACGCGCGCGCCAGGCGGTCGCGGAAGAGGATCACCGCCGCCGCGGTCGACAGGAGCGGCTGGACGTTGAGCACGACGTTCACGACGCTCTTGTTGCCGTGGCGCAGCGCCTCGGTGAAAAAAATCGTGCCCACCGCCGAGCCGGCGACGCCGGAGAAGACGAGGTAGCCCAGCGAGCGCCCGCTCGTCCGGCGCAGCTCCCCGCGGCGCGCGATCACCAGCGGCGCGAACGCGACGACGAGGATCACGTGCTCCCAGAAGACGATGACCTCGGAGGCAAACGCCTGGCTGAGCCGGACCCGCCAGTAGCTCTCGGTGCCCCACAGCGCGGCGCCCAGCGCGACGAGCCAGGGGCCGGCCTTCGACTGGTGGGTCATCGTTGCCGCCGGAGTATGGCAGAAACGAAAAAGCCCCGGTGGGTGCCGAGGCTTTTTCAGATGCGCAAGGAATCTAGTGGCGGCGGCAAGAAAAGGTGCTGCCTAAGCTAACGAAGGAAACGGCACGTCTTGAAGCAACCCGCGGGCCAACGCGCGTCGCGGCCGCGCAATTCCTTGTAATCGTGGCCGAACCATGCTACCGACATCCGTCGAGCACGGCCGGCGAGCGGTGTCACTGGGACATCCTTGTCATGTACGCCGGCGGGTGCGCAACTTTTTGCGAGTTTCATGTCGGGAAATCTATTGGTCGTCAATGCCGACGGCCCCGAGACGCGCGTCGCATTGATCGAGAAGGGGATCCTCGCCGAGCTCTACCTCGAGAGGCGCAAGGAGCGCGGGATCGTCGGCAACATCTACAAGGGTCGCGTCGTCCGAGTGCTCCCGGGCATGCAGGCGGCGTTCGTCGACATCGGCATCGAGAAGGCGGCATTCCTCTACGTCGCCGACGTCCGCGGGGGCTCGGATCCCAAGAGCCTGTTCGCCGAGGACGAGGAGGAGCGCGACGCGCGCGACGACTTTCCGCGCGACGAGCTCGTCAAGGCCGCCAAGGGGCACAAGATCGAGGAGCTGCTCAAGGAGGGGCAGGAGGTGATGGTGCAGGTCGCCAAGGAGCCGATGGGCACCAAGGGCGCGCGCATCACCTCGTACGTGTCGCTGCCGGGGCGGCACCTGGTGTTCATGCCGACGGTGGATCACATCGGGATCTCCCGCCGCATCGGCACCGAGAAGGAGCGCAAGCGCCTGCGCGACATCGTGGAGCAGAATCGCCCCAAGGGCGCCGGCTTCATCGTGCGCACCGTCGCCGAAGGGGCGAGCGAGAAGGAGGTCCGCGACGACATGGACTTCCTGACCAAGCTGTGGCGCGAGGTGGTCAGGCGCTCCGAGCGCGCCAAGCCGGCGACGCTCCTGTACAGCGACCTGGATCTGCTGCTGCGGACGGTGCGCGACACGCTCACCAACGACATCGAGAAGCTCATCGTCGACTCGCGCGCCGAGTTCGAGCGCGTGCAGAAGTTCGTGCAGGCGTTCATGCCCGAGTACCAGGGGCGGATCGAGCTCTACGAGGGGGCGGAGCCGATCTTCGACGGCTACGGCATCGAGGGGGAGATCGATCGCGCGCTCGAGCGCAAGGTGTGGCTCAAGTCAGGCGGCTCGCTGGTCGTCGACGAGGGGGAGGCGCTCACCGCCATCGACGTCAACACCGGCAAGTTCGTGGGCAAGCGCAACCTCGAGGAGACGATCACCAAGAACAACCTCGAGGCGTGCCGCGAGGTCGCCGACCAGCTCCGCCTGCGCAACATCGGCGGAATCATCGTCGTCGACTTCATCGACATGGACAAGGAGTCGAACCGCGAGAAGGTGTTCCGCGCGTTCAACGACGCGCTGGCGAACGACCGCGCCCGCTCCAACGTGTCCAAGATCTCCGAGCTGGGCCTCGTGGAGATGACGCGCAAGCGCACGCGCGAGTCGCTGCGGCGCAAGCTCACCGAGGCCTGCTTCTACTGCGAGGGGAAGGGCTACCTCAAGTCCAAGACCACGATCTGCTACGAGATCCTGCGCGAGCTGCGCCGGGGCGGCGACGCGATCAAGGACGACACGATCGTCGTCCAGTGCCACCCCGAGGTCGCCGACCTCCTCATGACCGCCGACCACGAGCACGTGGACGACACCGAGAAGCGGCTGCAGAAGCGCGTGCTGGTGAAGGCGCGCGCGAGCTACCATATGGAGCAGTACGACATCCAGGGGCAGTCGAAGAAGGCAAACGACAAGAAGCAGCCACCCAAGCCACCCAACGAAGAGGAGCCCGATGGCGAAGGCTAGGCGGAGGCTCGTCCCGCGCGACGATCGGGTGACGATCAATCACGAGTTCGCCTCGGTGGACGAATTCCTCGCCGAGTACGTGTCGAACATCTCGCGCTCGGGCGCCTTCCTCCGCGCCAAGAAGCCGCTGCCCGTCGGGACCAAGGTCAACCTCCGCTTCACCCTCATCATGGACGAGCTCGAGACGATCGAGGGCATCGGCGAGGTGGTGCGCGTGCAGGAGGAGCCGCGCGGGATGGGCGTGGTGTTCGTGACGCTCACGCGGCGGTCGCAGGATCTGATCGACCGGCTCATCGCGGGCCGGCGCGACGGCGCGCCGCCGGTCAAGCGCCGCGGGCAGACGGCGCCGCCGCCGCTTCCGGCGGATGCGATCATGAAGCCGAAGGCGCCGGCGAAGAAGCCGTGACCCACCCATGAGCATCACCAAGCGCATCATCGACATGGCGCGGTCGAACCTGAACAGCCTCCTCGAGAAGGCGGCCGACACGATGGATCCGCGGCGCCGGCTGGCGAATATCCCCGACGAGGAGCTCGAGGCGGAGCTGCGGCGCCGGCGGGCGGCGCGCGAGGCCGAGAACCGTCTCGGCGCGGCCAGGGCCAAGGTCGACGAGTCATACGAAAAGGACCGCGCCGAGCGGGAGAGGATGGCGCGCGAGCGCGAGGCGCGGGTGCGCGGGACGCGCGAAAAGCGCGAGCAGGCGGAGCGCGCGGCGCGCGAGACCGAGGCGCGGCGGCGCGCGCAGAGCTCCGCGCGGTCGAGCGGGCCGCGGCCGGGCGGGTCGTCGTCTTCGTCTGGTTCGTCCCAGCGCTCGAACGTCCCGCGCGGCGGGAATCCGGAGCTCGCGCAGTACTATGCGCGGCTCGAGCTCGCCTACGGGGCGGATTACGCCGCGGTGAAGGCCTCGTACCGCCGACTCATGCGCAAGTACCATCCGGATTTGCACGGGGGCAGCCCGGAGCGGCATCGCGCGGCGACCGAGGTCTCGCAGCAGCTCACGCAGGCATATAATGAGCTGGAGAAGGTGCTGCTGGGCGGACCGAATCGGAAGTGATTTCGGATGGATCTGAGGCCTCAGGCCTCGGGCCCAGGGCTCCAGGATGACATCTGCCCAGATTTGACTACAATCCGGCCGATGTCCGTTCGCGTTGGGTTGCTGAGCATCGCCTTTTGCGGCTGCGCCGGCATGATCGACGGCGTGGAGAAGGGCGGCCCCGACGCGGGCGCGGGGCAGATCGCGGTCGAGGTGCTCGAACCAGCCGAGGGGGCGAACCTGCGCCGCGACTACCTGACCGCGGAGGGCAACTGGGTCGCCCGGGTCACGTTTCGCGCGCGCGCGGAGGGCGCGGCGTCGGTGGACTGGCTGGTCGACGGCAGCCCGCGCGGCTCGAGCGCGCCCCCCGACTTCGCGCTCGAAACGGAGATCGCGTCGGACGGGACGCGCGCGCTCGAGGCGGTGGCGCGCGACGCGGACGGGCGCGAGCTCGGCCGCGCGTCGTCGTCGTTCGGGGTGACCGCGCCGCCGGGCGCGGCGAGCTGCCTCGACACGCTGCGCGCGCTCGGGGTCGGGTTCACCGAGGGGCCGGCGGCCGTGGGCGTCGCCACGCCGGTCACGATCCGGATGCCGCTGAACGGCATCCAGTACCACTCGTCGAGCCTGACCGCGGCGCCGCGCGCGACCTGGTTCATGGACTGCGAGCTCGCGGTCGCGATGTGGAAGATGGGCGACTCGTTCCGCGCGGCGGGGGTGACCGACGCGTGGGACTACGGCATCTACAACTACCGCTGCATCGATCAGACGGTGAGCCCGCCGGCGTGCCCGGGAAGCAGCCTGTCGATGCACGCCTACGCCAAGGCGGTGGACATCGCCGGCGTGATGATCGCCGACGGGAGCACCTACAGCGTCAACGACGACTGGGTCATCGACACCGTCCCGTCGGGGGGAAACGCCTGCACGGTGACGCCGGCGGCGACACCCAAGAACCAGTTCCTCCACGCCCTGGCGTGCGGCCTCTACCACGACCACGTCTACAACATCATCCTCACGCCCAACTTCAACGCCGCGCACCGCAACCACTTCCACATGGACCTCACCGACGGATCCTGGCTGCTCCACAAGCCCGCGGAACAGGGTATGGATATCGTCGGACATGAAGACGACTAACCAGCTGGCGCGGGCGCGGGCGCCCGGCGGCGCCGAGCTCGTCCTCTACGAGCGCGACGGCACGTACACCATCCGGGCGAACGGGCTCGAGCTGATGTCGAGCCGGGCGCACGGGTCGGAGGAGCACATGGCCGAGCTGGCCGTCGCCGCCGGCGCGTGCCGGGTCCTCGTCGGCGGGCTCGGCCTCGGCTACACCGCGCGCGCCGTGCTCGATCGCGTGGGGCCCGACGCGGCCGTGATCGTGGCCGAGGTCGTGCCCGCGGTGGTCGCATGGAACCGGGTGCACCTCGGGCATCTGGCCGGGCGGCCGCTCGACGATCCGCGCGTGACCGTGGTGGAGGACGACGTGGGTCGCGTCCTGCGCGCGGCGAGGGAGCGGTTCGACGCGATCCTTCTCGACATCGACAACGGGCCCAGAGCGCTGACGCGCCCGGGCAACCAGGGCCTGTACGCCGAGACCGGCCTGCGCACGTGCAAGGCGGCGCTGGCGCGCGGCGGCGCGCTGGCGGTGTGGTCGGCGGGTCGCGACGAGCCCTTTCTCCGGCGCCTGCGCAAGGTCGGCTTCGCCGCCGAATCGCACGACGTGCCCGCGCGCGGCGCGGCGGGCGGGCCCAAACATACGATATTCGTGGGGCGCGTCTAGCTCGCCGCCAGAAGCTCGATATCGTCCGGCTTGACCGTCTCCCCGGCGAGCACGCGGTAGAGATCGCCCCATTGCTCGACGAGCAGCACCCGCTCCCCGGCGGCCTGGTACTTCCACCAGCGGCAGCGCGACGAGGCGCCGTCGCCGGAGCTCGGGAGGCCGGGGAGCTCGCCCTGGAACGTCGCGGTCGCGGTGCCGCGCTTGTCGAGCTTGTACGAGACGCCGCCCCAGTCGAGCGCCTCGGGCGGGTAGCCGGTCACCTCCATCGCCGCGGGCGCGAGCATGCGCGCGGTCATCCCGCCGCCGCGCTCGAGACCGACGAGCAGCCAGCGCTCCACGCCCGCGTCCACCATGCGCGCGCAGCGCCAGGTGTGGCCGTCCTCCTCGTACTGGACCACGCCCTCGACGAGATAGTCCTTCCCGTCGTGCTGCACGATGTCGTTCGGCCGCACATCCTTGATCGTGCGCTCGAGCAGCGCCGTCGCGTCGGGCGCGGGGAGTGCGGGGCGCCGCCTCTGGCTCATGCGATAGCCGGCGAGCCCGCCCCCGAGCACCACGACGAGCAGGAGGAGCACCCACAACATGCGTGTGCATTCTACAGGTGACGCGGTGCAGCAGGAAAGGCGCCTCGAACCGGCGTTCCAGGTTGACACCCGAGGTCTTAGCCGCTACATCCCCGTGTCATGGTCGTAGCCCCGAAGTCCGATGAGCTTCGCCGCGTCCTCGACGACGACGGGAACGTCCTTCCGGGCGCGAAAGCGCCCGAGATCCCCGAGGCGGACCTCAAAAACCTCTACCGCAACATGCTCCTCGTGCGCCTCATCGACGAGCGCATGCTGCGCCTCCAGAGACAGGGGCGCCTCGGCTTCTACATGACCTCGACCGGCGAAGAGGCGACGCACATGGCGGTGTATGCGCTTCGCCCCGAGGACTGGGTGTTCCCGAGCTACCGCGAGCCGGGCGCCGCGTTCTTCCGCGGTTACTCCATCCGCGACTACATCTGCCAGCTCTACGGCAACGCCGCCGACCCGATCAAGGGGCGCCAGATGCCGGTGCACCACGCCGTCGCCAAGATCCACTACGTCTCCATCAGCTCTCCCGTCGGCACGCAGATCCCGCAGGCGACGGGCATGGCGCGCGGCGCGGCGATCGCGGGCAAGGAAGACCTCGCCATCGTCTACTTCGGCGAGGGCGCGACGTCGACGGGCGAGTTCCACGTCGGCATGAACTTCGCCGGCGTGTGGAAGGCCCCGGTGCTGTTCTTCTGCCGCAACAACGGCTGGGCGATCTCCACGCCGGGCAGCAAGCAGACCGCGTCCAAGTCGATCGCGATCAAGGCCGCGGCCTACGGTTTCCCCGGCATCCGCATCGACGGCAACGACATCCTCGCCGTCATCCAGACGACGGCGGAGGCCGCCGCCCGCGCCCGCGCCGGCGAGGGCCCGACGCTGATCGAGGCGCTCACCTACCGCCGCGGCGCCCACTCGTCCTCCGACGATCCGAGCGTGTACCGCGACCCGAACGAGCCCAAGCAGTGGGAGAAGAGCGACCCCATCGAACGGTTCCGGCGGTATCTCGAGCGCCAGGGCGTGTGGACGGCGGCGTGGGAGAAGGACGAATCCGCCGCCATCGAGGCCGAGATCGTCCGCGACAACGACGAGGCGGCGGCGACCGGCGCCCCGCCCGTCGAGTCGATGTTCGACGACGTCTACGAGGAGATGCCCTGGCACCTGCGCGAGCAGAAGGAGTGGCTCCTCCGACAGGCCCGCACCAAGAGCCCGCACTACCATCACTGAGGAACGCGCATGCCCGTCATGAACATCATTCAAGCGGTGAACGACGCCCTCAAGCTGGAGATGCGGCGCGACAAGCGCGTCGTCGTCCTCGGCGAGGACGTCGGCAAGTTCGGCGGCGTGTTCCGCGCGACGAGCGGCCTGTACGAGGAGTTCGGCCCCGACCGGGTGATGGACACGCCGCTCGCCGAGGCCGGCATCGTCGGGACGGCGATCGGCATGGCGCTCTACGGCCTCCGGCCGGTGCCCGAGATCCAGTTCGCCGACTTCATCTACCCCGCGTTCGACCAGATCGTGAACGAGCTGGCCAAGTTCCGCTATCGCTCGGGCGGGCAGTACCCCGCGCCGGTCGTCATCCGCACGCCCTGCGGCGGGGGCATCCGCGGCGGGCACTACCACTCCCAGTCGCCCGAGGCGTACTTCGCCCACACGCCGGGGCTCAAGGTCGTCATGCCGTCGAACCCCATCGACGCCAAGGGCCTGCTCCTCGCGTCGATCCGGCAGAACGACCCGGTCCTGTTCATGGAGCCCAAGCGCGTGTACCGCGCCGCGCGCGGCGACGTTCCCGAGGGGGATTTCGAGATCCCGCTGGGCCAGGCGAAGGTCGTGCGCGAGGGGCAGAAGATCACCCTCGTCGCCTGGAGCGCCATGGTCCACACCGCCCAAGAGGCGGCGGACAAGGCCGCGGCCGACGGGGTCGACGTCGAGGTCATCGACCTCCGGACGATCGTTCCGTTCGACGTGGAGACGCTCGTCGCGTCGGTCAAGAAGACCGGCCGCTGCGTCATCGCGCAGGAGGCGCCCAAGACGTGCGGATTCGGCGCCGAGCTGGTGGCGACGATCTGCGAGCGCGCCATGGAATGGCTCGAGGCGCCGATCGAGCGCGTGTGCGGCTTCGATACGCCGTTCCCCTACACGCTCGAGCACGAGTACATGCCGAACGCGGATCGCATCGTGGGCGCGCTGAAGCGCGTCCTGGAGTGGTAGCCATGGCGACGTTCGATTTCCGCCTGCCCGACATCGGGGAAGGCGTCGTCGAGGGCGAGGTCGTCAAGTGGAAGGTCGCCGAGGGCGAGCAGATCAAGCTCGATCAACCGATGGTCGAGGTGATGACCGACAAGGCCACGGTGGAGATCCCCGCGCCACGCGGCGGACGCGTCGCCAAGATCCACGTCCCCGAGGGCAAGATCTGCCAGGTCGGCCAGGTCATGATCTCGATCGAGGAGTCGGGGAAGGCCGTCGAGCCGAGCGGCAACGGCAAGGCCAAGGCGGCGGCCGCGGCGGCGGTCCCGGCGGCGACCGCGGCGGCCGTTCCGCTGGCCGCGGCGGTGCCCGTCGCGGTGGCGGCGACGGCCGCGGTCGCGGCGGCCAACGCCGCGCCGGCCGCGCGCGTCCTGGCCACGCCGGCGACGCGGCGGCTCGCGCGCGAGCTCGGCATCGATCTCGCAAGCGTGATCGCTTCCGGTCGGAACAACCGCGTCACGAGCGACGACGTGCGCCGCGCCCGCGAGGCGCCGCCGGCGCGCGCCGCCGCGGCGCCCGCGGTCGCGCCGGTCCGCATCGAGGCCGGCGGTGCCGAGGAGCGCGTGCCGTTCCGCGGCGTGCGCAAGGCGATCGCCGCGAACCTGGCCCGCTCCAAGCAGACCGCGGCGCACTTCACCTACGTCGAGGAGGTCGACGTCACCGATCTCGTCGCGCTGCGCGCCCGCGCCAAGGACAAGGTCGCCGAGCGCGGCGCCAAGCTCACCTACCTGCCGTTCATCGTCAAGGCGGCGGTGGCCGGCCTCAAGAAGTGGCCGTCGCTCAACAGCTCGCTCGACGAGACCACCCAGGAGATCGTGCTCAAGAAGTACTACCACCTCGGCATCGCCACCCAGGGGCCGCAGGGGCTGTCGGTCGGCGTCCTGCGCGACGCCGACAAGAAGTCGATCATCCAGATCTCCAAGGAGATCGAGCACCTGTCCGCGGCGATCCGCGACGGCAAGGCCACGCGCGACGAGCTCGTCGGCGGGACGTTCACGATCTCGTCGCTCGGGCAGCTCGGCGGCGTCCTCGCCACGCCGATCATCAACTTTCCCGAGGCGGCCATCATGGGCGTCCACAAGATCAGCGAGCGCCCGGCCGTGCATGCGGGGCAGATCGTGGCCCGCCACCTCATGAACCTGTCCATCAGCGTCGATCATCGAATCGCTGACGGATACGACGGCGCGATGTTCCTCCAGGAGGTGAAGACGTACCTCGAGGACCCGACGCTGCTGTTCATGGAGATGGTGTGACCAGCGAGCACGCGCCTCCGAGGACATACGCGACTTCGAGACAGGCGCAGCCGAGCGAGGTGGAGCGCCGAGGAGGCGCGTGCGAGCGATGGTGAGTGACGAGAACCTTTTCCAGATCCTTCGACCCGACGGAACCCTCGCCGCCGATCCGGGCATAGATCCCGTCGAGGCCGCGCGCCTGTATCGGGCGATGCGCCTCATTCGCATCATGGACGAGCGCCTGCTGGCGCTGCAGCGGCAGGGGCGCGTCGGCTTCTACGGCGAGGCGCGCGGCCAGGAGGCGGCCATCGTCGGCTCGGCGGCGGCGCTGCGCGAGGGCGACTGGATCGTCCCGGCCCTGCGCGAGGCCGGCGTGGGCATCACCCGGGGCATGCCGCTCCAGCAGTACGTGGCGCAGATCTTCGGAAACTCTCACGATCACGGCAAGGGGCGCCAGCTCCCCTGCCATCCCTGCGATCGCGACATAAATTACGTCGTGATGTCGTCCTGCGTCGGCACGCAGATCCCGCACGCCGTCGGCGTCGCCATGGCGATGAAGATCGCCGGCGACCGGGACAAGATCGCCATCGGCTACATGGGCGACGGCGCCACCAGCGAGCCGGACTTCCACGTGGCGATGAACTTCGCCGGCGTGTTCCGGCCGCCCGTCGTCCTGTTCTGCCAGAACAACCAGTGGGCGATCTCCACGCCCGGCGCCGCGCAGACCGCATCGGAGACGATCGCGCAGAAGGCGCTCGCGTACGGCATCCCGGGGGTGCGCGTCGACGGGAACGACGCGTTGGCGGTGCGCGCCGCGACGCGCGAGGCGGCCGACCGCGCGCGCGCCGGCGGCGGGCCCGCGTTCATCGAGGCGCTGACCTACCGCGTGAGCGCGCATTCGTCCTCCGACGACCCGTCGCGCTACCGCGACGAGAGCGTCACCGTCGACTGGCGCGAGCGGCGCGACCCGATCGAGCGCTTCCGCCGCTGGGGCCTGGCCGCCAGGTGGCTGACCGAGGCCGAGGACGAGCGCGTGGGCGCCGAGATCGAGGCGCAGGTGCGCGCGGCGATCGAGGCCGAGGAGGGGGCGCCGCCGCCGCCGCTGTCGTCGCTCATCGAGGACGTCTACGCCGAGGTGCCCTGGCACCTCCGCGAGCAGTACGCGCAGGCCTTCGGGGCGCGCGAGACCCAGTAGAAAGGACCTTTCCATGGCAGAAACGCTTCGCTATGACGCCGTCGTGATCGGGGCGGGCACCGGCGGATACCCCGCGGGAATCCGCCTCGGCCAGCTCGGCGTCAAGTCGGTGGTCATCGACAAGGAGTACGCGGGCGGCGTGTGCCTCAACGTCGGCTGCATCCCCTCCAAGGCGCTCATCCACGCCGCCAAGATGTTCGACAAGGTCAAGCACCTCGACGATCTCGGCATCGGCGTGCCCGGCGCGCCGACGATCGATATGGTGAAGCTCCAGCAGTGGAAGACGGGCGTCGTAAAGAAGCTCACCACCGGGGTGACGCAGCTCCTCAAGGGCAACAAGAGCGATTTCATCGACGGCGAGGCGACGTTCGTGTCGCCGCGCGAGCTCGACGTCAAGAAGAAGGACGGCACGGTGGTGCGCATCGAGACGAAGAACGTCATCGTCGCCACCGGCTCGCGGCCGATGCAGATCCCCGGGTTCACGTTCGACAAGAAGCGGGTGATCGACTCGACCGACGCGCTGGCGCTGACCGCGGTGCCCAAGCGCCTAGTCGTCGTCGGCGGCGGCTACATCGGCCTCGAGCTGGGGACCGTGTACGCCAAGCTCGGCTCCAAGGTCACGGTCGTCGAGATGCTCCCCACGATCCTCGCCGGCATGGAGCCGGACTGCGTGCGCGTGGTGGCGCAGAAGCTCAAGAAGATGGGCATCGAGGTCGTCCTCGAGGCGAAGGCCAAGTCGTGGGAGGACAAGGGCGACCGCGCCGTCGTCACCATCGAGACCAAGGGCGGACTGGCCACGCTCGACGCGGATCAGATCCTCGTCACCGTCGGGCGAAAGCCGACGACGAGCGGCTTCGGCCTCGACAAGATCGGCGTCAAGATGGACGAGCGCGGCTTCATCATCACCGACCGCATGCAGCGGACCAACGTCGTCGGCGTCTACGCGACGGGCGATTGCACCCCGGGGCCCATGCTCGCCCACAAGTCGAGCAAGGAGGCGGAGGTCGCCGCCGAGGTCATCGCCGGGCACAAGGCCGAGCAGGACGCGCGCACGATCCCCGCGGTCGTGTTCACCGACCCGGAGCTCGCGACCACCGGCCTGACCGAGGAGCAGGCGAAGGCCGGGGGCCGCAAGATCAAGGTCGGCAAGTATCCCTTCGCCGTGCTCGGGCGGGCGCTGTCGGTCAACGACACCGACGGGTTCGCCAAGGTCATCGGCGACGCCGAGACGGGCGAGGTGCTCGGCGTCCACATCGTGGGCAACGGCGCCGGCGATCTCATCGCCGAGGCGTCGCTGGCGATCGAGATGGGGGCGGTGCTCGACGATCTCTCGCTCACGATCCACGCGCACCCCACCCTCCCCGAGGCGATCATGGAGGCCGCCAAGGCCGCCCTCGGCGAGGCGATCCACATCATGAACCGATAGGCGATGGCGCTCGTCGATCTCGGGACGGAGGAATTCGGGCGGGCCCGGGACTTCCAGCTCGAGATCGTGGCCGCGCGCCAGCGGGGCGACGGCGAGGACACCTTGATCCTCGTCGAGCACCCGCACGTCATCACGCTCGGGCGGACGCGCGGCGCGCCGGCGAACGTGCTCGCCGCGGGCGACGTGCCGGTCGTGGAGATCGAGCGCGGCGGGGATGTGACCTACCACGGCCCGGGGCAGCTCGTCGCCTACCCCATCGTCAAGCTCGAGGACGGCGAGCGCGATCTCCACCGGTTCCTGCGCAACCTCGAGGAGGGAATCATCCGCGCGCTCGGCGACGTCGGGATCGCGGCGGGGCGCCGCGCGGGCGCCACCGGCGTGTGGACGGGCGACAAGAAGATCGCGTCCATCGGCATCGCCTGCCGCCGCTGGGTGACGTTTCACGGCCTGGCCCTGAACGTCGCGACCGACCTCGCCTACTTCGAGCGCATCAACCCGTGCGGGTTCGACGCCGCGACGATGACGTCGGCGAGCGAGCTCCTCGGCCGCGCGGTGAGCGTCGCCGAGATGAAGCCGCTCCTGGCGCGGCGTCTCGGCGAGGCGCTGGGGCGGCGGTTCACCCCGCCCTGACCGAGAAGTCCCTGACGGTCACGACCTTGCGCTCCTGCATGTCGACGAGCAGGCTCCGCCCCGAGCCCACGCGGCCGTCGAACGCAAGGAGGTACCACACGTCGAGGGTCCAGCGCGGGTGGCCGGTCTCGCACGGCGGCGTCCACGACACCGCCTCGAGGTCGCCGAGGTGCCGCGGCCGATCGAGCGCCGCGGCGGTGATCTCGGTGAACTCGGCCGAGCTGCGCGCCACCGCCACCGCCTCGCGCCCCTCGCCGGGCGGGATCTCGCGGCGCCACGGCGACGTCAGCCTGAGCCCCGTCACCGAGCCGTCGGGGCTCACCGTCGCCTCGTAGGCCTCGTCGGACGGCAGATCGCAGAAGTCGGGCACGTCGAACTCCGGGTAGCGGTCGCGCGCGCCGATCTGCTCCAGGCGCTCGTCGTACGAGGCCTCGCCCTCTTCGTAGCCGTCGACGTCGGTGTAGGCGTACACGCGCAGCGTGTGCTGCTTCGACGGCAGGCGGTGGTCCCAGTCGACGATCGCGATCGCCTTGTGGTAGCTGCCGCGGAACGGCACCAGCTCGGGCAGCGCGCCGAGGACCAGCGATTTCACCGCGTCCTCGCCGAAATAGCCCTGGTATGCGACCCGCGGGTGGATCCGCAAGGCATCGATCAGCGTCGAGAACGTGGCTGGCTCGGTCATCGGACCAGACGCAGCGAGAGCTTACAATACTTTGCGCAGTCGGCCCAAGATCTGGTCGATGGCCGCCCCGCGCAGCTTCAGGCTGGCCCGGTTCACGATGAGGCGGCTGGTCACCGGAAGGATCGCCTCCACCTCGCGCAGGGCGTTGGCCCGCAGCGTCTCTCCCGTGGACACGAGGTCGACGATGCGATCGGCGAGCCCGATCAGCGGCGCCAGCTCGATCGAGCCCGACAGCTTGATCACCTCGGCGTGCAGGCCCTTCTGCTGAAGCCAGCGCGTGGTGACGCGCACGTACTTGGTGGCGATGCGGAGGTGGATCTGGGCGCGCTCGTCGATGGGGCGCGCGGCCGGCTCGGCCACCGCCAGCCGGCATCGGCCGATGCCGAGGTCGAGCGGCTGGTAGACGTCGGCGTCCTCCTCCTCGAGGACGTCGAGCCCGGCGATGCCCAGGTCCGCGGCGCCGTGCTCGACGTACGTCGGAACGTCCATCGGCTTGACCACGAGGATCTCGAAGCCGGCGGCGCGGAACACCAGCCTGCGCGTGTCGGCCAGGACGGCCGAGATGTCGTAGCCGGCGCGACCGAGAAGGGCGACGGCCTCGTCGAGGACCCGACCCTTGGGCAGTGCCATCCTCATCACATCTCTCCCTTGCCGCGCACGCGCCGGATGGCGGCGCCGAGCTTCTGCAGCTTCCGCTCGATCTTCTCGTAGCCGCGGTCGAGGTGGTAGACGCGCAGGATCTCGGTCGTCCCCGCCGCGACCAGGCCCGCCAGCACCAGCGCGGCCGACGCGCGCAGGTCGCTCGCCATCACCGTCGCGCCCTCGAGGCGCGGCCGCCCGCGCACGATCGACGTGCGCCCGTCGACGTGGATGTCCGCCCCCATGCGCGCCAGCTCCTGCACGTGCATGTAGCGGTTCTCGAAGATCGTCTCGGTGATGACGCTCTGCCCCATCGCCACCGACGCCAGGACCATGAACTGCGCCTGCATGTCGGTGGGAAAGCCGGGGTACGGCTGCGTCGTGACGTCCACCGGGAGGAGGTCGCCCCGGGCGCGGACGCGCAGGCCGCCGGCGTGCGCCGACACCTCGGCGCCGGCGGCGCGCAGCTTGGCCGTCACCGCGTCGAGGTGCTCGGGCAGGCAATCCTTGACGATCACGTCGCCGCGGGTGATCGCCGCCGCGACCATGAACGTCCCCGCCTCGATGCGATCGGGGATGATGGCGTGCTCTATGGGGTGGAGCTCGTCGACGCCGTCGACGTCGACGACCGACGTGCCGGCGCCGTGGATGCGCGCGCCCATCTTGACGAGCACGCGCGCCAGCTCCTCGACCTCCGGCTCGCGGGCGGCGTTCTCGATGACGGTGCGGCCCCTGGCCAGCGCCGCCGCCATCATGAGGTTCTCCGTGCCGGTGACGGTGGGGACGTCGCACACGATGCGCGCGCCGGCGAGGCGCTTGGCCCTGGCCTCGACGTAGCCGTGCGACAGGACGATCTTGGCGCCCATCGCCTCGAGACCTTTCAGGTGCTGATCGATGGGGCGGGCTCCGATCGCGCAGCCGCCGGGGAGCGACACGCGCGCGCGCCCGTAGCGGGCGACGAGGGGCCCGAGAACGAGCACGCTCGCGCGCATCGTCTTGACCAGCTCGTAGGGCGCCTCGAATCGGGACAGCCCGTCGGCGGAGACGGTGATCGTGCGGTCGCCCTGCACCTCGCAGCCGAGATTGTGGAGGAGCCTCCCCATGGTGCGGATGTCGTGCAGCACGGGGACGTTCTTGAACGTCGAGCGTCCGCCGGAGAGGATCGCGGAGCAGAGGATCGGAAGCGCCGCGTTCTTGGCACCGCTGATGCGGACCTCGCCGCGGAGCCTCGGGCCCCCTTCGATGACGATCTTGTCCATTCAGCGGAAAAACGTTTGACGGTGCGGGGTTATGCCGCCGGCGCCGCGCCGCCGGCGTGCTCGGCGCACAGGCTGCCCTTGGCGCGCGGCTTGCGGCAGCCTTCCTTCGTGCAGATCTTGTAGCGCGACTTGGCCAACTTGCCGTGACGCCACTGCTTGTAGTGGACGTTGCAGTACGCCTTGGCGCGGTACGGGCGTTTGCAGCCCTCCACGCGGCACTTCTTGTCCTCGCGCGACGCTTCGCGGTGCTCGGTCATGGAGGCCCGATCTAACCCAGGCGTTCGCCCGACGCAAGAGGGAGATTGAACGCCGGGCGCTTGAATGATACTCGTCTTCCCATGAGACGTATCCTAGCCCTCTTGGCCCTGGGTCTCCTGGCGGACGCTTGCGGTCCTCCCCCGCCGCCGCCCCCGCCGCCGCCGCCGAAGGCGCACAAGCTCGGCGACGATTGTTCGCCGGGGGAGCAGCTTGCGAAGACCAACTGCGACAAGGGGCTGGTGTGTCTGCCGTGGGGCGAAAACGGGCTGTGCACGTCGCAGTGTCCGTGCGGCGCGGGCGCGACGTGCGCCGACAGCCTCCGCCTGCCCGAGCTCTGCTACAAGACCTGCAAGGCGGACAGCGACTGCCGGGGGGGCGAGGGCTACCTGTGCGACCCCTCGTGGAAGGTGTGCGCGCCGGTCCTGTCGCTGGCGGTCAAGGCGCCCCAGTGCGAGACGCCGGCGCCGGCGCCGCCGAGGAAGCTGTTCGGCAAGGTACACCAGCTGTCGACGACGCGGAGCTCGCCCAAGGGTACGTTCAGCCCCGCGGCGCTCCTCGACAAGGAGAACTCGGTCCAGGTCATCTATGAGGCGGGCGTCGCCCTCTCCGGAAACAACAACCTCGCCATCTCCAAGCTCGACGTCGAGAAATCGACGATCGACGGCGACCGCGAGCTGCGCGTCGACCGGCAGCAGGCGCTCCACCCCGCGGCGGCGATCGATCGCAACGGCCGCATCGTCCTCGCGTGGCACGGCTTCGACGGCGGCTACCCGGGGCGCCGCACGATGATCGGCCTGTCGACCACCACCGACGGCTACAACTGGTCGCGGCCGGTCATCGCCAATGACATCTCGACCGACTGCCCCAACGATCGCCCCGACTGCGTGACCACGCCGACGATCGCGATCGGCCCCGACGTCAAGGATCCCAAGCGCGACGCCGCGTACGTCATGTACTTCAGCTCCGTCACCAAGACGCTGAGGATGACACGCACCTACGACTACGCGTCGTTCTCGCCCAGCGCCGGCGTGGGCCTGGGCGGCTACGGCGACGCCCTCGTCACCTCGAGCGGCAAGGTGCACGTCGTCTACGGCGGCGGCACGGGCGAGGGCGTCAACCTCCTCGGCGACGCGCGCAACTCGATCTACTACACGAACAGCGACGACGGCGGCCAGTCGTTCCGCCAGCCGATCAAGGTCTCGGCGGAGGGCGAAGGCATCCCGTTCTACTTCGGCAAGCCCAAGCTCCTCGCCGACTTCAACCGCGCGATCCTTTACGCCGTGTACCCCGCGGGCTCGCCCGACGGGCGGTGGGAGGTCATCCTGGCGACGTCCGTGGACGGCGGCCTGACCTGGAAGCGCACCAACGTCAACGACGATGGGCCGTGCGCGAGCCACATGCTGCCGACCGCGACGCTCGACACCGGCGGGCGCATCCACATCATGTGGATCGAGAACCGCAGCGGCGTGGGCAGCGTCGCCTACTCGGTGTGCCAGCCCAACGCCGCCAAGTGCAGCGCGAACGAGATCATCAACGACCAGCCGTTCGCCGCGTACGGCTTCGCGCGCTACTCCGGCAAGTCGGTGGGCGACGGCAATGCGCTGATCCTCGACACCAAGCGCAAGATGATCCACGCCGTGTGGACGCAGCCGGTCGAGGAGGGCGGGCAGCCGGTGTCCCGCGTGTTCGTCTCGTCCGCGAAGCTCGCCAAGTAGACTATTCGACCAGCACCTTGATGGCGTTCGCCTCGAGCGACAGGCGGACGTCTCCGCCGGGGCGATCGGCGAAGGCGTCGAACGCCGCCTCCTCGATGTGGCGGGTCAGGATCGAGGACAGCCCGCGCGCCCCCGTCTCGCGGCGGATCGACTCGTTGACGACGTGATCCAGGACCTCCTCGTCGACGATCAGGCGGAACCCCTCGTCCTCGAACTCGCGCGTCAGCCGATCGATGACGTTCCCCCGCAGGATGTCCTTCAGCGTGGACGCCTCGAGCGCCTTGAACGGCACCACGCGGGTGAAGCGCGCCATCAGCTCGGGCAGGAACCCGTACGCTTGGAAGTTGGCGATGTTCTCCACCTCCTCGGGCGTGAACGACACGGCGATGGCGTCCTGGCCGTGCCCGGGCAGCTTCTCCCGGCCGAAGCCAATGCGATCCTGCGCGCCGCGCCGGCGCGCGACCTGCTGAAAACCCGAGAACGCCCCCGCGGCGATGAACGCGATGTCGCCGGTGGACATGACGATGTGATCGCCGTAGGTCGAGTGGGTGAGCTCGAGCGGGACGACCACCTCGCCCGCCTCGAGCATCTTGAGCAGCTCGCGCTGGACGCCCATGCCGGTCACGTCCTTGGTCGTGCCGGCGCCGGCGAAGATGGCGTTGTTCTGGCCGGACGCGATCTTGTCGAACTCGTCCAGGCAGATGATGCCGATCGACGCGAGCAGCGGGTTCTCGTCGGCGGCGTGGAGGAGGCGCGTGATGATCGTGTTCGGGTCCTGGCCGACGTAGCCGGTCTCGGAGTAGGTGGTGATGTCGACGATCACCGTCGGCAGCTTGAGGATGTGCTGGAACAGGAGCTCGACGAGGTGCGTCTTGCCGCAGCCGGTGGGGCCGATGAGCAGGTAGTTGGCCTTCGGCATCACCTGCTCGCGCTTGGCGCCCTCGAGGTAGATGCGCTTGATCCGCTTGACGTGGCGGTAGGCCATGAGGGAGACGGCGCGCCGCGCCTCCTCCTGGCCGCGGTAGCCGAGCTCCTCGAGACGGGCGAAGATGCGCTTGGGCGGGATGACCGGCAGCTCGCGGACGAACTTGATGAATGCCTCGAGCCCCGACTTGCGGTACTTCTTGAGATTTTCCATCCGCCCGCCAAAGTATAACCCGGTTTCGGACCCGTCGCGCCGGGCGCGCGTTTGCGATAACGTAAGCCCGTGAAAACCGGGGCTCGGCTGAGGGGAGGATCCGACCTCGCCCTGGGGGCGCTCATCATCGCCATCGTGGCGATGATGATCGTCCCCCTGCCCACGTTCGCGCTCGACATCCTCATCACCACCAATATCTGCCTGGCGGTGGTGCTGCTCATGGTCGCGGTCTACGTGCCGGACGCCATGCGCATCAGCGCATTCCCGACGCTGCTCCTCCTGGCGACGCTGTTCCGCCTGGGGCTGAACGTGACGTCCGCGCGCCTGATCCTGGCGCAGGCCGACGCCGGCGAGGTCATCCGCGCGTTCGGCACCGCGGTGGTCAAGGGGAGCTTCGTCGTCGGCGTCATCGTGTTCGTCATCATCACCATCGTGCAGTACGTGGTCATCGCGCGCGGCGCGGAGCGCGTCGCCGAGGTCGCGGCCCGGTTCACGCTCGATGCCATGCCGGGGAAGCAGATGGCGATCGACGCCGACCTGCGCGCCGGGACGATCGACGCCGGCGAGGCGCAGCGGCGGCGCCAGGGGCTTTCGCGCGAGGCGCAGCTCTACGGCGCGATGGACGGGGCGATGCGCTTCGTCAAGGGCGACGCGGTGGCGGGGATCCTCATCCTCGTCGTGTGCATCGGCGGCGGGCTCGCGGTCGGGGTGGGGCAGCGCGGGCTCCCGTTCGGCGAGGCGTTTCGGATATACGCCGTCCTCACCATCGGCGACGGGCTGGTGTCGCAGATACCGGCGCTGCTGACGTCGACGGCCGCCGGGCTGGTGGTGACGCGCGTGGCGAGCGAGGTGGAGGGGACGCACCTCGGCGAGGAGATCTCGACGCAGCTCCTCGCCCAGCCCCGGGCGGTGGGCGCGGCGGCGGGGCTGCTCGTGCTCCTGTCGCTGGTGCCGGGGCTGCCCAAGCTGCCGTTCTGGATCCTCGCGGCCGCGGCGGGCGCGACCGCATGGGCGACGTCGCGGCGGCGGCCGCCGCCGCGGGCGACCTCGGGAGCCCCGGCGGTGCTGCGCGTCGACACCGACGGCGCCGTGCCGGCGCTCGGGCCCGAGCTCGGCGTCGATCTGCCAATCGACGTCGTGCCGCGGCGCGCGCCCGGCTGGCGGCTGTCGCTGTCCGGCATCCCCGTCGCCGAGGGCACGGACGCGGACGGTCTGGCGGCGGCGCTGCGGCGCCACGCCCACGAGGCGCTCGGCATCCCCGAGGTGCAGGGTCTCCTCGACGAGATGGCGCGCACGCAGCCGGCGCTCGTGCGCGAGGTCGTGCCCAAGGCGGTGAGCCTGGCCGCGCTCACCGAGGTGCTGCGCCGCCTGCTCGGCGAGGGCGTGCCGATCGGCGACCTGCGAACGATCCTCGGGGCGCTCGCGGGCGCCGGGGAAAAAGACGCGGAGTCCCTGGCGGAGCGCGCGCGCGCGGCGCTGCGCCGGACGATCACCCACCAGCTCACCGACGGACGGGGCGCGGTCTCGGCGCTGCTCCTCGACGCGCTCGTCGCCGACGCGATCGGCGACGGCGTGGTGCGGGGCGGCGGCGCCGCGCACCTGGCGCTCGAGCCCGATCTGGCGCGCGACATCGTGGACGCCGTCGGGGCCGCGGTGGCGCGGGCGGCCGCCGGCGGCGCGCGCGTCCTCGTCACGCCGGCGCGCATCCGCCGGTTCACGCGCGAGCTCCTGCGCGATCGCTTCCCCGACCTGCGCGTCGTGGCGTACGACGAGATCCTCCCCCACGTGAAGATCGAGCCCGCGGGCCGTGTGGTCCTCACTTGAGATTTCCCACACCGTTGCCCGTTGCCCGTCGCCTGTTGCCTGTCGCCTGGTTTTTCTTGCTCGCCCCCGCCTCCGCGCGCGCGGACGAACTCGACGGCGCCGTCCTCGCCGGCGGCACGGTCGACGCCGTCGGCGGCGCCGGCTGGTGGGCCGCGGCCGAGGCCTGGTTCGGCGCGCACGGCGCGCGCGTCGACGCGTTCGGCGAGCGCGGGGCGGTCCTCCTCGAAGGCTCGTACCAGGTGATGGCGGGCAACGCCTGGCCCAACCTGGTCGCCGGCGCGCACATCGGCGGCGGCGCGGACGTGCGCGGCCGCCCGGTGGCCCCCGTCGTCGCGGCCGGGGGCGAGCTTCTCGTCGGCCTCGGCCTTCCGCGCCCCCTCGCGCTGGCGGCGCGGTTCGACGCGCACTGCCTGTTTCGCGACGGCACACCGTACTTTTACGTCACGGTCAGCCTGGGCATCGGCGCCGCGTTCTAAACGGTGTAAGATGGGGGAAACACGAAGAGGAGGCAGACCATGGCCGGACCACGCTGGTGGATGGCGCTGGCGGCGGCAGGGATGGCGTGCGGTTCCGCGTCGCACAAGGCGACCGGGCCGCAGTCTTCCGCGCCGGCGAGCGCGGCGTCGATGGAGGCGCTGGCGAACGGCGCGGTGCTGTTCACCGACCTGGGGACCCACCACCGCGCGATCACCACCCGTTCGCCGGAAGCGCAGAGCTACTTCGATCAGGGGTTGCGCCTCGTCTACGGCTTCAACCACGACGAGGCGGCGCGCTCGTTCGCGCGGGCGGCGCGCAGCGACCCGAGCTGCGCGATGTGCTTCTGGGGCGCCGCGCTCGTGCTCGGTCCGAACTACAACGTCCCCATGCTGCCCGACCGCGCCGCCTCGGCGTGGGAGGGGCTGACCAAGGCGCAGGCCCTGGCGCCGTGGGCGTCCCCGGTGGAGAAGGCGCTCATCGGCGCGCTTGCCAAGCGCTACCCCGGCCCCGAGCCCAAGGATCCGATCGCGATGCAGCCCTACAACGAGGCGTACGCCAAGGCGATGCGAGAGGTCGCGCGCGCCTACCCCGACGACCTCGACGTGCAGGTGCTGTTCGCCGAGGCGATGATGGACACGAACCCGTGGAAGCTGTGGTCGCTCGACGGCAAGCCCGCGGCGGGGACGGAGGAGATCGTCGCCACCCTCGAGAAGGTGCTCGAGCGCGACCCGCAGCATCCCGGCGCCAACCACTATTACATCCACGCCGTCGAGGCGTCCGGGCAGCCCGACAAGGCCGTGCCCTCGGCCGACCGGCTCGCGGGCCTCATGCCCGGAGCCGGCCATATCGTCCACATGCCGGCGCACATCTACCAGCGTGTCGGGCGCTACGCCGACGCCGCCGAGTCCAACCGCCGCGCGGTGAAGGTCGACGAGGTCTACATGGAGAAGGCCAAGCCGTTCGGCTACTACCCCATGTACCTCGCCCACAACAACGGCTTCCTCGCGTTCGCGGCGTCGATGCAAGGGCGCGCCGCCGAGTCGATGGCGGCCGCGCGCGCGTCGGCCAAGAGCATCCCGCCCGGGATGATCGACATGATGCCGGGGATGGACTTCTTCGTGACCGAGCCGCTCCTCGTCATGGTGCGCTTCGGCAAATACGACGAGCTCCTCGCCGAGCCGCGCCCCGACCCCAAGTATCAGGTGTTCACCGGACTGTGGCTCCACGCGCACGGGCTGGCGCTGGCGGCCAAGGGGAAGCTCGCCGACGCCAAGGCGGAGCTGGCCGAGCTCACCGCGCTGGCCGCCGCGGTCGGCCCCGACGTGATCGCCGGCAACAACACCGCGCGCGACGTCCTCGCCCTCGCCGCCAAGATCCTGGAGGCGGCCGTCGCGGGCAAGGACAAGCGCGCGCTCGCGCTGTGGGCGAAGGCGGTCGAGCTCGCCGACGGGCTCGCCTACTCCGAGCCGAACGATTGGTTCTATCCGGTGCGGCACTACTACGGGCAGGCGCTCCTCGACGCCAAGCAGGCCAAGCAGGCCGAGGCGGTCTACCGCGAGGACCTGCGGCGCAACCCCGGCAACGGCTGGGCGCTCTACGGCCTCGCGCGGGCGCTGCGCGCGCAGAAACGCGAAGCCGATGCGGCGGACATGGACAAGCAGTTTCAAAAGGCGTGGGCGGAAGCGGACGTGAAGCTGACCGCCACCCGGTTCTAGATCTCGTTCAAGAACTGAATCACGAGCGCGCGGTTCCCCAGCGACAGGCGGGCGAACCGATCGCGCGCCGCCCTGCCTTGGCCGTCGTGGGCCAGGATGGCGTCGGACAGCGTCGCGGCGCGCCCGTCGTGGAGGAAGAACGGCTCCGCGCTCACGCCCCACAGCGGCGCGGTCCGCATCTCCCGCCGGCCGGCGGCGCCCTGCGCGATACCGTCGCCCAGGCTGCCCATGTCATGCAGGAGGAAGTCGCTGAACGGGAAGAACGTCACCTGATCGAGCTGCGGGATCGCGTTCGGCGCGGTCACCAGGGCCGGCGTGTGGCAGCCCACGCAGTTCATGGCCGCGAACAGGATCGCGCCGGCGGCGCCGCGAAGCGACAGCGACTTGTGCGGCGGCGGGGCCAGGAGGGTCATGAAGTCGGCGAACTTGCCGACGTCGGTGCCGTCGTCCTCCGGATCGGGCTTCGGGTCGCAGTTGACGAGCTTGGAGCAGTCGCCCTGGGGGCAGTTCTCGTTGGGGAAGGACGGGCTAGTGATGCCCATCTCGTTGAGGTAGGCGTCGCCGGAGAACACGTGGAGAGTGGGCACGCCGGCCTTCCAGCCGAACTTGCCCACGGCCGGTTGGCCCGTGTCCGCGTTGGTCACGTGGGCGACCTTGCCCCCCAGGCTGTCGGGGAGCAAGCGCTCGGCCAGCGCCAGGATCTCGAACGTGTCGTCGGACACGGCGTCGACCAGGCCGAGACCGAACAGCGGCGTGGTCCGGCGGCCTGCGACGACGTTGGCGATGGCCGGCACCGTCTCGCCGACGATCGTGCACGAACCGACGGTGCCGAACCCCTGGGACTGGATCAACGAGCCGCCGAGGTTCGCCAGCGGATCGAACACCCCGTCGGAGCCGACGCGCCCGAAGCGCGTCTCGACGAGAACGCTCGACCCGCCGGCCGCGGGCGACAAGTGGCACGCCACGCACGACACGTTGTTGAACACGGGCCCCAGCCCGTCGGCCGGATCTTCGGCCGTCTCGAACTCCTCCTTTCCAGCTTCGAAGCGCGCGAGCAGATCGGCCGACAACCCTGGAAGCGGATCGCCCAGCGCGGTCGTCGCGCCTGCCTCCTGCACCACCACCGCGCCGTTCGGTACCTCCTCCGAATTGCACGCGCAGAGAGAGAGTACACAGATGATCGCAGTCATCCGCATGGGCCACCTCCTTCGGAAGACGCGCGCATCATCTCGCGTCGAAAACGTCGCCGACAAGGAAAACGTTTTCGGTGCAGGTGCACACGAGTCCGGAGTGGAGGAGAAATGTTCTCCGGCGCTACCTCGCCGCTCCGGCGACGCGATCGTCCCCACCAACCTCGGCCGAGGTGATCGCATCGAGCCAGGCGCGCAGCGCGGCGGGATCGGCGGGCACGGGGTCCGTCCAGATGCGCAGCGTCCCGTCCTCGGCGATCGAGGCGAGCGTGGCGACCTTCGCGCGCGAAAAAACCGCGAGCGCAGCGATGGAATCCTTGTGTCCGAGGAGCGGCGCCTGCGTTCCCGTCGACACGCGCAGCCACAATGATCCGTTCGTGGCCCCAACTACCAAAATCTCTTCGTCCAAGAACGCCAGGCGAGCCACCGGATCCTTCTCGAGGTAGCTCCTCGTCGCGTCGCCATCCCAGACGTACACGCGTCGCTCGCCCTGCTCGGACACGGCGAGCACGCGCCCGCTCGGCGAGAACGCCATGTCGCCCACCGCCGGGAGTGCGCGCAGGAGCCGTCCCTCGCCCGTTCCCAGGCTCCACAGGCGGAGCTGCCGATCCCGGCCGTACGAGGCGATGGCGCCGCCCTGCGCGGCGAGGCGCGCCACTCCCGCCTCGTGGCCGCGAAGGATGCGACGTTCTCCGGATTGGACGTTCCACACGCGCACCGTGGCGTCGTCACCGGCGGAAACGACGAGGTCGTTCGCGGGGAAACCCAGACCGGTGACGGCCGACGTGTGCCCCTCGAGCGACGCGGAACGGTCCGAGCCGACCTCCCACACGCGGACACTCCCGTCGCCGCCCGCGGTCGCCAGATGCGCTCCATCGGGAGAGAACACGATCTCGGTTACAGGTCCGCGATGGCCGGCGAGCGGCCTCGACCGTCCGGACGACAGGTCCCACAGCCTCACCGCCCCGTCGTCATCGGTCGCCGCCAGGCTTTCGCCGCCGGGCGAGAGCCGGATCTTCCGCTCCCGGCCGGTCGAATCGGCGAGGATGGCCCCCGCTCCCGTGGTGTCGCCGAGCCACACGCCCTTGTCGCGCGCGATGGCCAGCCGCGCCCCATCCGCGCTGGCCGCGAGCGTGCTCGCCCGGCCCGCGAGCAGCGTCACCTGCGGCTCGCCCTGCCCCACCGGCCACAGCCGGACCGTGCCGTCCAGGCTGGCGGTGACCACCTGGCCGCCGTTCGCCGAGAACGCGATGCGGGCGACCGTCAGGCTGTGGGCGCGCAGCTTGCGCATGTCTCCCGTCTCGAGGTTCCAGATGCGCCCCGCCGGGCCGTGGGTCGCGGCCAGATAACGCCCGTCGGGCGAGAACGCGACGTCGAGCGAGGGGTCGTTGCCCTGGTCGGCGAGCTCCTTGACGGCGCCGCTGCCGAGGTCGACGAGATGGACGGCGCCGGACCGCGACGCCCCCGCCACGCGTTTGCCGTCGGGCGAGAACGCCACCGCGTCGGCGCCGACCGCGTGGGCCGCGAGCCGCCGCCCCGAGGCGGCGTCCCATACGGCGATTTGCCCGGCCGCGCCCGCGGCGATGCGCGCCCCCGCGGCGTCGAAGCCGAACCGGCCGCGCGCGCCGAACGCGGCGCTCCCCTCGAGCGGGCGCGCCCCGCCGTCGACGCCGATCGTCCATAGCCCGTCGGGGAGGAGCGCCGCCAGACGCTTCCCGTCGGCGCCGAACGCGATCCGCTGGACCGGACCGGCGACGCGGAGCACGCCGGCCGGCTGGCCGCTGGCGGTGTCCCACAGCCGGATGGTCCCGTCGCGCGCGCCGCTGGCGAGGAGCTTTCCCCCCGGGGCGTAGTCGAGATCCGCGACCTCGTCGGTGTGGCCGGCGAGCGAGCGCGCGCCGCCCGAGGCGACCTCCCACACCCGCACCAGCGTGTCGCCGCCGGCGGCCGCCACCTGCCGCCCGTCCGGGGAGAATCGCACCGACCGGATGGAACCCTGCCCTATCAAGGGCTGGTCGGCGCCGGTCGTCAGGTTCCACAGTCTGACCGTGCCGCCGGTCGTGCCGACCGCGAGGAACCCCCCGGCGGGGGAGAACGCCACGTCGGTGACGCCGCCGTCGGCGTCGGTGAGGATCAGGCGCGCGACGCTGCGCACGTAGGCCTGGGAGGCGAGCAGCCGCGCGGCGCGCGCGTTGTCCGGCCGCGGGCGCAGCCGCTTCAGCCAGGCCAGCGCCGACGTCGGGTCGGCGTCGATGTAGGATTGCGCCTGCGCCAGCGTCAGCTGATCCACGCGCGCGGCCTCGCGCTCGCGCGCGGCCTCGGCCCGCCGCCGCTCGGCGACGGCGTCGGCGCGCTCGCGGTCGGCGCGGTCCCGCTCGGCGAGGATGCGCGTGACGCTCAGCGCGCCGACGATCAGGACCGCGGCGGCCGCGGCGGCCACCACCGACACGGCGAAGCGGTGGCGCCGGATCCACCGCCGCACCAGCTCGGCGCGCGAGTAGACGCGCGCCGCGACGAGCTGGCCGGTGACGAAGCGCTTGAGATCCTGGGCGAGCTCCCGCGCGGTGCGATAGCGGTCGGCGGGGTTGCGCGCCATCGCCTTGTCGACGATGGCGCACAGGTCGGGCGGGATCTCCTTGTCGCGCTCGGCCAGCGGCACCGGCGCAGCGGCCTTCACCTGGGCGACGAGGTCGGGGGGGTGCGAGCCCTCGTAGGGCGGGCGCCCGGCCAGCACGGTGTACAGGAGCGACCCCAGGGAGTACACGTCGGCGCGCTCGTCGACCGTGCGCCCGAACGCCTGCTCCGGCGGCATGTAGCCCGGCGTCCCCACGACCGCGCCCTGCACGGTGTGCGCGGCGGCGATCTTGTCGGTCGCCGTCCCCTCGAGGTTGGAGATGTCCTTGGCCAGCCCCCAGTCGATGACGACCGTCTCGCCGAAATCGCCGACGATCACGTTCGACGGCTTGAGGTCGCGATGCAGGATGTGCATGCTGTGCGCGTAGGCGATCGCCTCGCACACGTCGGTGATGTGGCGGACGAGGGCCATCCGCTCGGGCAGGCTCTCGGCGGCGCGGATGAGCTCGCCGAGCGGCCGCCCCGACACCAGCTTCATGGCGTAGAACGGCTTGCCGCTGGGCCACTGCCCGGCCTCGTGGATGGGCACGATCGAGGGATGCTGCAGGCGCGCGGTGAGGAGCACCTCGCGGACGAAGCGCACCGCCATGTCCTTCTCGGTGGACAGGAGCTCCTTGATGGCGACGAGGCGCGCCAGCCGCTCGTCGCGCGCGATGAGGACGCGCCCCATGCCGCCGCGCGCGTGCTCGCCGATGATCTTGTAGTGCGCGGGGTCGACGACGGGAAGGTCGGGGGAGTCCGCCGGGCGCAGCGCCTCGGGCGGGATCGTCGACGGATCGGGGCCGAACACCGTGCCGCCCGCCGCCGGATTGGCGATCCGCTGCGCGTCGAGCGTGGGCTCTTCGCCTTGCTTCACACGAGGCCGCTCCGGCTCAGCCAGTCGAGATAGTAGTCGTTCTCGCGCCGCTCTTCGAGATCGCCGCGCTCGCACGCCGCCTCGAGCGCGTGCTTGAGATCGCCGATGCGCTTGGACGGCGGGATGCCGAAGCGCTCGCCGATGGCCGTGCCCAGGCCGGTCGGCAGCGGCGGCACCTTGGCGTCGAGCTCGCGGATGCGCAAGATGCGCTCGTGCAGCTCGTGGATCTGGCGCAGGAGCTCCTGTCGGCGCCCCGGGCGCTTGGACGTGATGTCGGCGCGCGACAGATCGAGGAGGTCGACGAGGTGCTCTCCCATCTCGCGGTCGAAGCGCCGCACCGCGCTGTCCGACCAGGTGTCGGAATACTGGTTGGCGCGGAGGTGGTGCAGGATGAGGAAGCGCACCTTGTGCTTGAGCGGCCGGTCGAACGCGAGCCGGCGCGCGATCGGGTCGAACATGCGGGCCCCCACCTCGGAGTGACCGTGGAAGTGCACTCCGCCATCGGGCGTGAACGTGCGGGTCGGCACCTTGCCGATGTCGTGGAGCAACGCCGCCCAGCGGACCTCCGGCCGCGGAACGGACTGCCGGACGACCTGCTTGGTGTGCTCCCACACGTCCTTGTGCTTCCGCCCGGCCTCCTGCGAAAAGTCGACCGTCGCCTCGAGCTCGGGAAGGATGCGCGCGAGGATGCCGACCTCGTGCAACCACTGGAGCGCCAGGTGGACGTCGCGGGAGACGAGGAGGGCGGTCAGGTGGTCGCGAACGGCCCCAGGATCGGCTCGCGTGATCCACTCCGCCGCCTCCAGGACGGCAGCGTTGGCCCGCCGGGTTGGGATGCGTCCGGACTGCGCGATGTAGGCGGCGCAGGCGACGAGAACCACGGGCTCGGCGCGAATGTGCTCACGAAGCTTCGCCACGATGTCCTCGTCGTCCTCGTCTGGCGGCGTGTCGAAGAGCGGAAGCACCTGGTTCATTGAAATCCCTACGCTATCAAAGTCCATCGCGCCGCGCACCCGTCGCGGAGGCCAAAACTTGCCCTGGATCGTTTCTTGCTCTAGCGGTGGAGCATGCGCGGGCTCATCACGGAACGGCACTTCGAGGTCGCGGAACGGATGTTCCCCGGAATCGGGGAGCTGTACCGGGCCCTCGCGCGAAAGCCCTTGACGTTCCTGGAGCTTGTCTGGGAATACACGCTTCGTTCGGATCGTTGTCAGTTGGGCCCGTTGGATCCTGTCTGCGAATACGATGACGAGCTCCTCCCAGTCTCTGGCCGGCGGTCCCAGTAGCCGTCTCCCCATAGGCATTTTCGATTCGGGCGTCGGGGGGTTGACGGTCGTCCGGGCCGTTCGCGCGGCCCTGCCGGCCGAGGACGTCGTGTACCTCGGAGACACGGCCCGCGTCCCCTACGGCAACAAGAGCCCCGAGACCGTGGTCCGCTACTCCCTCGCCTGCGCGCGGTTCCTCGAGCGTCACGAAGCGAAGATCCTGCTCATCGCGTGCAACACGGCGTCGGCGCACGCGATGGACGCCCTGTCGGCGGCGATCCCGGTGCCGGTGGTCGGCGCCGTGGCTCCGGGCGCGCGCGCGGCGCACGCGGCCAGTTTGAACGGTCACATCGGCGTCATCGGCACGCTCGGGACGATTCGTTCGGGAGCATACGAACGGGCGCTGCGGCAATTGAACCGTGGCGCGCGAATCACCGGTCAGGCGTGTCCGCTTTTCGTCCCCCTCGCCGAGGAAGGTTGGACACGTGACGAGGACCACGCGGTGCTGGGCGCGATCGCCGAGCGCTATCTCGCCGAGCTTCGCGCGAAGGATCCCGACATCGACACGATCGTCCTCGGGTGCACGCATTATCCCTTGCTCCGCGACGGGATCGCGCGCGCGGCGGCGGAGGTTTTCGGGCGGACGGTGGCGCTCGTCGACAGCGCCTCGGCCATGGCGCAGGCCGCGCGGGCGACGCTGGCGGCGGCCGGCGGCTTGCGGCCGGAGGGAGACGCGACGGGGACGCTCGCATGCCACGTCACCGACGTGTCGCGTCTCGACGAGCTCGCCCCGCGGTTTCTCGGCGAGCCGCTCGCGAGCTTTTCGGTCGTCGATCTGTGATCGATCGGCCTTAGGACGCGTGCCGCTTGAGGTCCTGCTGGGCCATGCGGCGCAGCGGCTCCAGCAGCGTCTCCGGCTTTTTCAGCCGCATCGACAGCTTGTCCTCGTCGACGGGGTAGTCGGTCTCGAACGCCAGGCCGTCGGCGTAGAGCTGCTCGACCGCCTCGTCGTCGTCGATGTAGAGCGCGAGCTTCTTCTGCTTGTACGACTGCCTGGGCAGACCGTCGACCTTGGCCGCCAGCCAGTCGTAGGTGCCGCCCATCGCCTCGCGGCACACCGCGAGCGCGTCGTCGAGGCCCGTGTAGTACTCCTCGAAGCGCGCGGCGAACGCGGGCGCGCCCTCGCCGCCGCACGCGCGAATCTTGGCCAGCGCCGCACGGAGGAGGATGGCATCGTCGGCGTAGCGGAAGAAGTGGTCCTCCCCGGACGTGTCGGGGCCGAGGATGTAGAGGATGGCGCCCGCGGCGGTCTCACGCGCCTCGCGCTCCAGGTTGGGCTCGTCCTTCGCTTCGAACAGCACCCTGAGGTCGTGGGGGAGCGAGACGAGCCACTTGGCAACGACGCCGAGAAAACGCCGCCGCACTTCCTGTTCCCGAGCGGTAGACACAGCCGTTCCTTTCTCTTTGAAATCCTTACCGTTCGTAGCAGGGATCCCTCATCGTTTCAAGCCTTCGTGGTAAGATCCGCGCGGATCTCGGACATGCCCAAGCTTCGTTCTCCGATCCTGGGCTTCAATCACAACCTCCGCCACGGGGGTCGGGTGTTTCACGTACAGACGGAGGATTCGGGCGTCGCCAACCCCCGTATCTTCACGCATTTGTTCCATGAAGGCGTGATCATTGCCACCAAGAAGTACGACTACGACGCCGAGGCAGACGGCGACATCGTCAAGTCCCTCATGCAGGCGCAGCACAAGGCGGTGCTGCGCGAGCTCAAGGACGGACGGTTCGACGAAAAGATCGCGTGGCTGCTCGGGGAGGCGGGCGCGCCCGCTCCGGTGGCAATGGAGCCGTCGGGGCCGCTCGAGCCCGAGGAGCTCGCCGACGAGCTGCCCGATCTCATCATCGACGACCAGGACGACGACGCGGAGTACGCGCAGATCATCGTCGACAACCCGGGCGTCTCGCTCATCGCCGGCACCCTCGAGGAGAAGGAGGACGACGATGACATCGACGTCTCGGGCGCGTTCCGTCGCATCGCGACGCCGAATGCGGCCGAGGTGCGCCGCGCGGTGACGCCCAGCCCGGTCACCGTGTCGCCGGCGCGGCCCGCGGAGCCCGCCCGGCCGCGCGCGGCCCCGGGCCAGTGGATGATCACGCGCACCGGCCAGCAGGAGCGTCCGTTCGAGAAGAGCGGACCGGTGCCCGCGCCGCCCGCGCCGGCCGCGCCTCCGCCGATCCCGGCGGCGGCGCGCAGCCAGGCGCCGCCGCCGCGGCCGCGCCAGCCCACGCCGGTGAAGCTGCCGGAGGTGCCGACGCCGCCGCCTCCGCCGCTCGTGCAGCGCCGCCGCCCGTCCGCGACGCAGCCGGCGGCGCCCGCGGCCCCGCCGCAGGAAGCACGCCGTCCGGCGCCGCCGCCGGTCGCCGCGCCGGCCGCCCCGTCCGCGGCGGCGAGCCGCGCCAACACCGCGCCGCTCCTGCCCGTCGTCCCGCCCGCGCCGCGCGTGCCCGCCGCCGCCGCGCCCCCGCCGGCCGCGCTGCGCGCGAAGCCGATGGACAGCATCGTCGTGGCGCGCCCGGCCGTCGTCATCGGCGCGCCCGCGCCCGAGCGCAAGCCCGCGCGCGAGAGCACGCCCCAGCCGGAGAGCATCTTCGGACAGGACCTCATCTCGGAGAAGAGTCTCGACGAGGTGATCATGGCGTACCTGTCCGAAGACGCTAATGACGACTAACTAACTCTCCAGTCCGCCCCGCGCGGCGTGTCCATGACCTCGATGCCGAGGGCGCGCAGCTCCTCGCGGATCGCGTCGGCGCGGGTGAAGTCCTTGGCGCGGCGCGCCTCGTCCCGCTCCACCAGACGCGCGGCGACGGCGGCGCCGTCGATGCCCCGCGTCCGGCTCAGCCGGTCGCGCCGGCCGTGGAGGAACGCGCGCGGCTCCCTCTCCAGGAGGCCCAGCGGCCCGCGCGCCGCGTCGCGCAGGTCCGCGCCCAGGCGCGCGATCGACCGCCGGCGCACGTCCTTGGGCGCGGACCTGGGATCGTCGAGGAGCCGGTTCGCCACCTTGGCCGCCTCGCCCAGCGCCGCGAGCGCGACCGCCGAGTTGAAATCGTCGTCCATGGCAGCGCGCACCGCCGCGACCAGGCCGTCGGCGCCGGGAGCCAGCGCCCCCGCGTCGGCGTCGTTGCGCTCGCTCAGGAAATCGTCGATGCGCGACAGCGTCGCGTAGAAGTACTCGAGGCGCCGCTCGGCGTCCTCGAGGCCGGGAAACACGACCTTGCCGGGCGCGACCTCCTCGAACTCGAAGTCGATGGGCGAGCGGTAGTGGGTGGACAGGCAGTAGTGGCGGATGGACTCGCCGTCGAAGTGGCGCCGCAGCTCGGACACGAGGAACACGTTCCCGAGCGACTTCGACATCTTTTCGCCCTTGAGGTTGATGAGCCCGTTGTGCATCCAGTAGCGGGCGAATGTCCCGGGCCCGAGCGCGCCCACCGACTGGGCGATCTCGTTCTCGTGATGGGGGAAGATCAAGTCCTTTCCGCCGCCGTGGATGTCGAACGCGACCCCGAGCGTCGCGAGCGCCATCGCCGAGCACTCGATGTGCCAGCCGGGGCGCCCCGGCCCCCACGGCGAGTCCCACGCCGGCTCGCCCGGCTTGGCCCCCTTCCACAGGGCGAAGTCGAACGGGCTCTGCTTCCGCTCGTCGACCTCGATGCGCGCGCCGGCGCGGAGCGCGTCGAGATCCTGTCCGGAGAGCGCGCCGTACGCGGGGAACGCCTCGACCGCGTAGTACACGTCCCCGTCGAGGGGGTACGCCTTGCCCGCCGCGATCAGGCGCTCGATGAACGCGAGGATGTCGGGGACGGTCTCGGTGACGCGCGGCTCGTGCGTGGGCGGGAGCGCGCCCACCGCGAGCATCTGCGCGCGGTACTCCTCGGCGAACTCCGCCGCGTGCTGCGCCGCCGACACGCCGCGCGCCGCCGCGGCGTCGATGATCTTGTCGTCGAGGTCGGTGACGTTGCGGACGAACGTGACGTCGTACCCGGACCACGCGAAGTGCCGCCGCACCATGTCGAACGCGATCGCCGAGCGCGCGTGTCCGATGTGCGGCGCCGCCTGCGGCGTCGGGCCGCACAGGTAGATCCCCACCTTGCCGGGCGCGATCGGCGCGAAATCGACCTTGCGGCGCTGGTAGGAGTCGTGGAGGCGCAGGGGCACGGGACGTGTCTATCACAGCTTCCCGGGGCGCGCGCGGAGGAACTGGCGCACGAGCGCCCACAGCATCAGCGCGCCGAGCGCGGCCACGGCGATGAACAGCGGCCGCACGTACCACAGCGAGCCCGGCGTCTCGCCCTGGAGGAGGATCCAAGCGTCCGCCGGCAAGGTCGCGGGGACGAAGAACGTCACCCGCTGCACCCGCGACCAGGGGAGCGACTTGCCGCGGAGGGTGAGCCCGTTCGCCGCCACGACGAGGTCGGCGCGCGTGCCCTCGTGGCGGGCGAGCTTGGGATCGACCGCGGCGCCGAAGATGCGCGCCGCGTGCAGCTTGTCGCGCACCGCGGCAACCTCGCCGGGGATCTCGTAGGTCCACGCCCCGAGCGCCGTCTCGCCCGGCGCGGACGGCGCCGGCAGGCCCGCCGCCGCGAGCGCGCCCCGGGCCGACGCATCGTCGGTGACACTGTCGGTCTGCACGAACGTCACCTGGACGACGTCGGTATTCTCGTCGACGGCCACGCGGGTCTCGGGCGTGAGGGCGAGCGGCTCGCCCGCCACGTCCACCGAGGGGATGCCGCCGGCGAACGCCTCGGGAAACACGGTGCGCGGCAGCGGCGGCAACGCGGCGACATACTGCCGGAGCGCGGCCTCGAACGGGACGTCGGCCAGCCGCCGCAGTCGGCCGGTCAAACGGCCGTCGTCGGACGGCGCGGTGCCGGGCGCGTCCTTGTCGTGGTGGATCCACAGCCGGCCGCCCGTCCCGAGCGCGGGGGCGAGGCGATGCCCCTTGCCCTCCCGCGCCCACAGCCGCGCCGGCGCGCGCAGGTCGGGCGCGGCGGCGACGGACACGAACGCGTTGACCGGCGGAGACGGGCGCGCGAGCAGCGCCGCCGCGGACCCCATGTCCTCGGGCGCGTCGGCGGCGTTGGCGTAGCTGAAGTCGGCGCGGAGGATCCACACGAGGTACGCGGACAGGCCGAGCACGCTCGCGGCGAGGACCGGCCCGACCTTGCCGCCGCGCCGCAGGCGCACGAGCTCGGGGTCGATGTCGTCCTTCACCGCCCGAATCGTAGCAGGGAGAGGTGGCATCAGCTATCCTCCGGCTCCATGTTCCAAGCACTCTTCGGCGGCATGCTCATCGGCCTCGCCGCGGCCGGCCTCCTCCTCGGGACCGGGCGCGTCGCCGGGGTGAGCGGCATCACCGGCGGCGCGCTCGCGCCCCGGCGCGGCGACTGGGCCTGGCGCGCCTGCTTTCTGGCCGGCCTGGTCGCGGGCGGGCTCGTCATGGTCCGCGTCGTCCCCGGCGCGTTTGGGACGATCCCCCGCACGCTCCCCGCGCTCGTCGTCGCGGGGCTCCTCGTCGGTGTGGGCACCCGCATCGGCGGCGGCTGCACCAGCGGTCACGGCGTGTGCGGCATCGGCCGCGGCTCACCGCGCTCGATCGCCGCGACGGCGACGTTCATGCTCACCGGCGCCGCGGCGGCGTTCGGCGTGAACCATCTCCTCGGAGGGGTTCTGTGAGACTGGTGGTCTCGTTCGCGTGCGGCCTCGTCTTCGCTGTGGGTCTCGCCATCGCCGGAATGACCAACCCGGCGAAAGTCGTCGGCTTTCTCGATGTGACCGGCGCATGGGATCCGACGCTCGCCTTCGTCATGGCCGGCGCCCTCGGCGTCTACGCCGTGGCGTGGCGGTTCCGCCGCGGCCTGGCCGCGCCGGTCCTCGGCGGGGCGTTTCCGCCGCGGCCGGGCGCGATCGACGCGCGGCTCCTCGTCGGCGCGGCGATCTTCGGCATCGGCTGGGGCATCTCCGGCTACTGCCCGGGACCGGCGGTGGTCTCCGCGACCGTCGTGCCCCCCGCGGCGGCGTTCGTCCTCGCCATGCTCGCCGGCATGGCGCTCGTCGATCGCATCGACCCGGTCCTCCGCGCGACGCGGCTTCAGCCCGCCCGCGAATCGTGATGAGATAGCGGCGTGGCGGTGGAGACGCAACGGCTCGGGGAGCGCGGGCGGCCGCTCGGCGTGGAGATGCTGGTTCGGGCCGCGTCGCGGCTCCTCGAGGAGCGCATCGGCGTGGTGTGGGTCGAGGGTGAGGTGTCGACGCTGCGCGCCCCCTCGTCCGGCCACGTGTACTTCGTTCTCAAGGAAGGCCGCGCGCAGGTGCCCGCGATCATGTGGCGGTCCACCGCGGTGCGCCTGGGCTTCCGGCTCGAGGAGGGCAAGCGCTTCGTCGTCCGCGGCAGGCTCGCGCTCTATCCCGAGCAGGGCAAGGTCCAGCTCTACGTCGATGCGGCGGAGCCGGCGGGGCTCGGCGCCGCGGCGCTGCGGCTGGCCGAGCTCAAGGGGCGGCTCGCCGCCGAGGGCCTGTTCGACGCGGCGAAGAAGCGGCCGCTGCCGCGCTTCCCGCGGCGCATCGCAGTCGTCACCTCGCCCACCGGCGCGGCCGTCCGCGACATCCTCCGCACGCTGGAGCGGCGCTACCCCACGCCGGTCGTCATCGCGCCGTGCCAGGTCCAGGGGCCGGCGGCGCCCGCCGACATCGCCTGGTCCATCCGGCGCGCGGCGCGGCTGCGCGCGGTGGACGTCATCATCGTCGGGCGCGGCGGCGGCTCGGCGGAGGACCTCGGCGCGTTCAACGAAGAGGCGGTGGTGCGGGCGATCGCGGCCAGCCCGGTGCCGGTCATCAGCGCCGTCGGGCACGAGATCGACGTGACCCTCGCGGATCTGGCGGCGGACGCGCGCGCGGCGACGCCCACCGCCGCCGGGGAGATGGCGGCGCCGGAGCGCGCGCTTCTCGTCGACGAGCTGCGCGCGCGGGAAAAGCGCCTCGGGCGCGCGGTCCGTCACGCCGCCGCGGCGCTGCGCGCGCGTCTGGCGGCGGTCGACAAGCGGCTGCAGTCGCGCGATCCCCGCGCCCGCCTCGCCGCCGACCGCGGGCGCCTGGCGGCGCTCGAGGCCCGCTTCCATCGACGCGCCCGCGCGCTCCTCGCCGATCGGCAGCACGCCTGGGCGGACGTGGCGGCGCGCCTGGACGCGCTGTCGCCGCTCAAGGTCCTCGACCGCGGCTACGCCATCGTGCGCGCCGAGGACGGCGCGGTGGTGGCGAGCGTGGCGCGCGTCGCTCCGGGGCGACCGCTGCGCGTCCGCCTGGCCGATGGCGAGCTCGGCGTGACGGTGACCGACGTCCGCCCGGACGGGAAGGACTAGCCATGCCGCGCATCGCGGGCGTCCTGGGCTGGCCGCTCACCTACACCAAGTCGCCCGCCCTCCACAACGCCGCCTACCGGGCGCTCGGCATCGACGCCGTGTACGTGGCGTTCCCCGTCCCCGACGAGAAGCTGGCCGACGCGCTCCACGGCGCCCGCGCGCTCGGGCTCATGGGGCTCAACGTGACCGTCCCCTACAAGGAGGCGGTGGTCCCGTTCTGCGACGAGCTCCACCCGACGGTGCGGAAGCTGGCGGCGGCGAACACGCTCGTGCTCGCCGGCGGGAAGGTCACCGCGTTCAACACCGACGTGGACGGGTTCCAGCTGGCGCTCGCCGGCGCCGGGGTGCGCGCCCGGAGGGCCGTGGTGCTGGGGGCGGGCGGCGCCGCGCGCGCCGCGATCGCCGCGCTCGATGGGGCGGGGACGCGCGTGTCGGTGGTGGCGCGCATCCCGAGCCTTCCCGGGTCGTGGTCGTGGACCGAGGCCGCGTTCCACGAGGTGCTGCCGGCGGCGGACCTCCTGGTGGACGCGACGTCGGCGGGCCTCGACGACGCGCCCTACCCGGCGCCGGTGCCCCTGGCGCTCCTCCGCTCCGACGCGGTCGTCGCCTCGCTCATCTACCACCGCGAGCCGGCGCTGTTGCGCGCCGCGCGCGAGCGCGGGCTGAGGACGCTCGACGGCGCGGGCATGCTGGTGCACCAGGCGGCGTTGTCCTTCACCCTCATGACGGGGAAGGAGGCGCCGCTCGACGTGATGTGGACCGCGATGGTCGGGTGATTAAAGGTCGTAGGGGCGGACGGTCTTGCGGCCGTTGCCCTCGGCACGCTTGAGCGCGGCGGAGAGAAGGTCGTGCACCTTGTCCGAGAGGGCGGCCACGAGGTCGCCCGAGCTCTGCAGCCCGGCCGACTTGACCACGTCCTTGATCTTGGAGCCGACGACGAGAACCTCGCGGGAGGCAGACTTTTTGCCTTTCTTGGCCATTCCGTAATCCTCCGGTTTGGGGGCCTAAAGCCGCGCCATTCTACTTTCCGTGGATCTCGTTGCAAGCGAATTCACAGCGCTCCGACGGAACGAAAGCTCGCGACCCACAGGCCGACGAGGCCGCCCGTCCACGCGCAGGCGGCGGCGCCGGCCACGCAGAACAGAAGGAGCCCCCGGCGCTCCTCGCCGCGGACCAGGAACGCCGCGGCGACGGCGAGCGCGAGGCCGAGGGCGACGATATGCTCTTTGATGTCGAACAGGTGCGCCAGCCGCTCGAGGCGCGGCGGCGGCTCGTCCTCGCCGTCCTTGGGCGGGGTGACGCCGCCCAGGCTGCGCGCGCGGCGGGCGCGCGCGTCCTCGCCCACCGCCGCCGGAGACTCGAAGTACTCCGCGCGGACGCGCACCTTGTAGACGGGGTACATGAGGTTGCCCAGCACGAACTGGACGCCATAGAGCCCGGCGCCGACCAGGGCGAGCCAGCGCGTGCCGCCGGCGCGGCGCGCCTGGCCGCGGCGGAGCTTCCACGCCCACACGACGAGGTGCGTCGTCGAGGCGACGACCGCGGCGCCCACCACGGCATGCAGCACGAGGACGAGGCGGGCGGAGCTCTCGAGGAAGAGCACGCCGGCAGATTAGCTGACGGGCGGCGTGTTGTGTCGGCGAAGGAACGCGGGGATGTCGAGCTCGTCCTCGACGTCGATGTCGGCGAGCGCCTGCTGCAGCGACGGATGTACGCGCGGCACCACATGCGGTCCGGATTTCTTGGGCACCTGC
>DATFWE010000247.1:0-23669 GCA_035259575.1 Haliangiales bacterium | reverse complement strand
CCCGAACGTACCTCAGGGCGCCGTCGATCACGCGGTCTCGAGCGCGCGCACCAGCGCCTGCCACGGCAGGACGGCGCAGGCCGCGCGCGACGGGAACTCGCGCACGCCCGCGAACACCGCGAGCGCGTCGTCGGGCGCCGGCGCGGACCCGGCCACGAACGCCTCGAAGCGCGCCGCCAGCTCGCGCGCCTCCGCCGGGGTCTTGCCGACCGCGGCCTCGGTCAGCAGCGATCCCGACGCGCGCGACAGGGCGCAGCCGCGCGCCTCGAAGCGCGCCGCGTCGATGCGGTCCGCGACGACGAGGTGGACGGTGACGCGGTCGCCGCACAGCGGGTTGTCGGCGGTGGCGCGATGCGTCGCGTCCGCCAGCGGCCCGTGGTTCCGCGGCGACTTGTGGTGGTCGAGGATGACGCCCTGGTAGAGCGCGCGCACCGCGTCGTTCATCCGAACGTCTCCGCGGCGAGGCGCACGGCCGCAGCGAGCGCGTCGACCTCGGCGGCGGTGTTGTAGAACGCGAACGACGCGCGGGCGCTGGCGGCGACGCCGAGGCGGCGGTGCAGCGGCTCGGCGCAGTGGTGGCCGCTGCGGATCGCGATCCCCTCGCGATCGACGATCGTCGCCACGTCGTGCGGGTGCGCGCCCGCGAGCGTGAACGCGACGATGCCGATGCGGCGGCGCGGCGCGCCGAGGAGCCGCACGCCGGGGATCGCCGACAGCGCCGCAGTCGCCCGGTCGACGAGCGACCGCTCGTGCGCCGCCGCGGCCTCCCAGCCCAGCCCGGCGGCGTAGTCCGCCGCCGCGCCCAGCCCCACCACGCCGGCGATGTTGGGCGTGCCGGCCTCGAACTTGTACGGCGCCTCGCGGTAGGTCGCGCCCTCGAGAGTCACCGACAGGACCATGTCCCCGCCGCCCATCCACTCCGGCATGTCGGCCAGGAGCTCGGCGCGACCCCACAGGACGCCCGTCCCGGTCGGACCGAAGAGCTTGTGCGCCGACAGGGCGTAGAAATCGCACCCCAGCGCGCGCACGTCGACGGGCAGGTGGCCCGCCGCCTGCGCGCCGTCGACGAGGACGACCGCCCCGCGCTCGTGCGCCGCGCGGCAGATGTCGGCCACGGGGTTGATCGTGCCGAGGACGTTCGACACGTGGGTCACCGCGACGAGCCGGGCGCGTTCGGGCAGGTCGAGGACCAGCTCGCCGTCGTCGGTGATGGGGAGGACGTGGAGGCGCGCGCCGAGCTCGCCGCAGAGCATCTGCCACGGGACGAGGTTCGAGTGGTGCTCCATCGCCGTCACCACCACCGTGTCCCCGCGCGCGAGGTTCGCGCGGCCCCACGTCTGGGCGACCAGGTTCACCGACTCGGTGGTGCCCCGGGTGAAGACGATCTCGGCCGGACGCGCGCCGAGGAAGGCCGCCACGCGGGCGCGCGCCCCCTCGTACTGGGCCGTCGCCCCCTCGCTGAGCGCGTGCACCCCACGGTGGACGTTGGCGCACTCGCGCGCCATCGTTCGCTGCACCGCGTCAATCACGACTTGCGGCTTGAGGGTGGTCGACGCATTGTCGAGGTAGACGAGCGGGCGTCCGCGCACGGTCTGGTGGAGCGCCGGCACGTCGGCGCGACGCGCTGACAGGTCCGTCGCCACGCGCTACATTCGTAGCACCAAACCGGGAGCAGGGCATGTATAGCGACGCCGAAGAAGTGCTGGCGCAGACCGCCGCCTGGCTGGAAGCCGGGTTGGGGGTCGCGCTGGCGACCGTGGTGCGCACCTGGGGCTCCTCGCCGCGCCCCCCGGGGAGCAAGCTGGCGGTCAACGAAAGAGGAGAAATGTGCGGCTCGATCTCGGGCGGATGCATCGAAGGAGCAGTGGTGAAGGAGGCCCTGGCGATCATGCGGTCAGGAACGCCCAAGACATTGCACTTCGGAGTCACGAACGAGATGGCATGGGAGGTGGGGCTTGCCTGCGGCGGGCAGGTGGACGTGTTCGTGGAGGCGGTCCAGTGAAGCAAGAGCTGCTCGCCCGACTCCGCACGGCGCGCCGCCCGGTGGTGCTGGCGACGGCGCTCGACACCGGGGAACAGATGCTCCTCAGCCCCGATGGACCGGACGCAGGGGGCCTCGTCGAGCAGGCGCGACACGCCGTCCAGCGCGACCGGGCGACGACCGTCGACACCGAGCGCGGCCCGGTGTTCCTCGAAGTGTTCAACTCGCCGCTGCGGCTGGTGCTGGTCGGCGCGGTGCACATCGCCCAGCCGCTCGCGCGCATGGCCGCCCTGGCCGGATTCGCCACGGTCGTCGTCGACCCGCGCGCGGCGTTCGCGACCGAGGCGCGCTTTCCCGGGGTGGAGCGGAGCACGCTGTGGCCCGACGAGGCGCTGGCGCAGATCGCGCCCGACCGCCGGACCGCCGTCATCACGCTGACGCACGATCCCAAGCTCGACGACCCGGCGCTCGCCGCGGCGCTGCGCTCGCCGGCGTTCTACGTGGGCTGTCTCGGGTCGCAGAAGACGCACGCGGCGCGACTCGGGCGCCTGCGCGAGATGGGCTTCGGCGACGCGGAGCTGGCCCGCCTGCGCGGCCCGGTCGGGCTGCGCATCGGCGCGCGGACCCCGGCGGAGATCGCCATCTCGATCCTGGCGCAGGTGGTGGAGACGCTGCGCGGGGGCGAGGAACCGGAGTCTCGATGAAGTTCGGCCGCGTCCCCGTCGCCGAGGCGGTGGGCGCGATCCTCGCCCACACCCTGCGCGCCGGCGGCGCGGTGCTGAAGAAGGGGCGCCCCATCTCCGCCGCCGACGCGGAGCGCCTCGCCGCCGCGGGGCACGTCGAGGTCGTGTGCGCGCGGCTCGAGCCGGGCGACGTGCCCGAGGACCAGGCGGCGGCGCGCGTCGCCGCCGCGGTGGCCGGCGCGGGCGTCGCCGCCGCGGCGCCGGCGACGGGCCGGGCGAACGTGTTCGCGGGCGCGGCGGGCGTCCTCCGCGTCGACGCCGCCGGGGTCGACGCGGTGAACCTGATCGACGAAACGCTGACCGTGGCGACGCTGCCCGCATGGGCGCGCGTCGAGGCGGGGGACATGGTCGCGACGGTGAAGGTCATCCCCTACGGCGTGGCGGAGGAGGTGGTCGCGCGGGCCGTCGCGGTCGGGCCGCTCGTGTCGGTGGCGGCGTTCCGGCGCGAGCGCGTTGGGCTGGTGCTGACGCGCCTGCCCGGCACCGCCGAGATGGTGCTCGACCGGGCCGCAGCGAGCCAGCGCGAGCGCGTCGTGCGGATCGGCGGCAGCGTGGTCGGCGAGGTCCGCACCGCGCACGACGAGGGCGCGGTCGCCGACGCGCTGGCGACGCTCGTCGAGGACTGCTCGCTGATCCTCGTCCTGGGCGCGTCGGCCATCGCCGATCGGGCCGACGTGGTGCCGGCGGCGATCGTCCGCGCGGGCGGCACCGTCGATCAGGTCGGCATGCCGGTGGACCCGGGGAACCTGCTGTGCCTCGGGCGGCGCGGCGCCGTGCCCATCGTGGGCGTGCCCGGGTGCGCGCGGTCGCTCCGGCCGTCGGGGTTCGACTGGGTGCTGGAGCGCGTGTGCGCCGGCCTCCCCGTGTCGGCGCGCGATCTCATGACGATGGGCGTGGGCGGCCTGCTCGTCGAGGCGCCGTCGCGGCCGCAGCCGCGCCTCGGCCCGGAGGCAGAGCCGCACGCGCCGACGATCGCGGCGGTCGTGCTCGCCGCCGGACGCTCGTCGCGCATGGGCGAGAACAAGCTGCTCCTGCCGTTCGGCGGCAAGCCGATCGTGGCGCGCGTGGTCGACGAGGTGCTGGCGTCGCGCGTGCGGCAGGTCATCGTCGTCGTCGGGCACCAGGCGGCGGAGGTGCGCGCGGCGCTCGCCGGGCGCCGGGTGACGTTCGCCGAGAACCCCGACTACGCCGGCGGGCTGTCGACGTCGCTGCGGCGCGGGCTGGCGGCCGTGGGCGAGGACGTCGACGGGGCGGTGATCTGTCTCGGCGACATGCCCCTGGTGAAGCGGGCTGACATCGACGCGCTCGTGGCCGCGTTCGACCCGGAGGGCGACCACACGATCTACGTGCCGACGTTCGAGCGCAAGCGCGGCAACCCGATCCTGTGGGCGCGGCGGCACTTCGCCGAGATGTCGGCGCTCGCCGGCGACGCGGGCGCGAAGTCGCTCCTCGATCAGCACGCCGACGCGGTGACGCTCGTGCCGGTGGCGGACCCGGGCGTGACCGTCGACGTGGACACGCCGGAGGCGCTCAGGGCGCTGCGCGGGGACTAGCGCACCGGTCACAGGTAGGCGAGCGCTTCGCGGACGGTGAGGCGGGAGGCGCGGGTTGCCGCGGCCTCGGTGGCCAGGGCCCCGCCGACGACGGCGAGCGCGATCCAGATGCCGACGGCGGGCAGGGACACCCGGAACGGCAGCGGCGCGGACATGAACAGGTTGCCGAGCCCGGCGCCCATGACGGCGGTGAGCGCGAGCGCCGGGATGATCGCCGCCACGCAGCTGGCGAGGGCCAGGAAGACGCCTTCGGCGACGACGATGCGTCGGACGGTCCGGGGGAGCGCTCCGATGGCGTGCATGACGCCGATCTCGCGGGTCCGCTCGAGGATGTTCGCGCCCATCGTCGAGGCCAGGCCGATGCTGCCGATCGCGCCCATGGCGAGGGCGATCGCCAGCACGACGACGATGATGGGACCCAGGTGACCTTCGGCGATGCTCTCGTTCCGACTGACCGACGCCGCGGACTGCACCGCGATCCCGGCGCCGGTGAGGATCGCGGCGACGGCGTCGGCGACTCCTTTGCGGGTCTGCTCGTCGTGGCCCTCGGTGGCGATGCGCAGCTGGTTCGCCCGCCGTGGCTGACCCAGGGCGTCGGCGAAGCCCTCGGCCGTGGCGTACGCGCCGCCGCCGCCGCCCTGCCTTTCTTCGACGATGCCGACGACGAGCCACGTGGTGGGTTTACCGGCGACGAACAGCTGTACGGTGTCACCCGCCTGGACGTCGGGGACGGTCTTGTCGCGGGTGATCTGGTTGAGCACGACCGCGCCGGTTTCCCCAGCGTGGAGCCAGCGACCTTGCAGCAGTTTCGGCGGCGCGAACGTCGTCGTGGCCGCGGGAACCGCGGTCAGCGAGACGCCGCCGTGCCCCTGATCCGGATAGGTGCGGGTGAGGGGGATCCGTCCCGGCCCGGCGACCCCCACCTTGGCGATGGTCCAGCCCTCGACGAGGCGAACGTGCGGCACGCGCGCCACCAGCGTGGCGATCTCCTCCACGGAGGCGGGGCCGGCCAATTGGACGTCGACATCCCAGTTGCGCCGCGCCTTGGCGTCTTCCGCCACAGCCTTCACGCCCGCGCCGAGGGACATCCCGGCGACGAACACCGTGCCCGCGCTGGCCAAGAGTCCCACGGACAGCATGAACCGGGTGGGACGCCGGACGGTGTTGCGCAGCGCCATGACGAGACCGCGGTCGAGGCCGCGAATCCGACCCAGCCGGGCGAGGACGCCCGTCGCCGCGCTGGGGTTCGACCCGACGCCATGGTGGTCGATCGCCGCGCGCACGGTGGTGCGGCTCGCCTTGACCAGCGGCGCCAGGGCCATCGACACCGGCAGGACGAGACCGGCGGCGAGGATCGTACCGTACGTCCACCAGGGGACCGCGAGGCTCGCGGGCTCGATGCCGAGGAACCCAAAGACCATATCGGCGAGGCCGCGGCCGATCAGGAGGGCGGGGGGAAGCGCGACCAGTGTCGCGGCCGCGGCCACCAGCAGCGTCATCGCCAGATAGAGCCGCGCGATGTGGCCGGATCGCGCGCCGATCGCCTTCATGATGCCGATCTGCGGGATCTGCTGCGTGAACAGGCCATGGAGCATGTTCGCGACGAGGATCGCGCTGAGCAGCAACGCGGCCGCCCCGCCGGCGAGCAGCGCGAGGAGCAGGGCGTCGGCTTGGCCCTGGTGGGGGTGCGCGTAGGGCTCGGGGACCTGGATCTCGCGGATCGCCAGACCGTGCTCGCGCTGCAGCCACGTGCCAACGTCGGCGGCGACCGCCACGACGGCACGTCGGTCGCGGCTCGGCGTCGCCCGTCCAGGCTCGGCGACCTGAATCTTCAACTGGTCCAGGACGGCCCGCGACCCGGACGCGGTCAGCGGCGCCGTGGACAGATAGGCGTGCCCCATCTGGTGCTGGGGCGCGGGCGCGAGGCTGGGGTCATACACGACGCCCGCCACCCGCAGCCGCGCGGGCTCGCCGCTCGGTATCTTGACGGTCACGGCGTCGCCGACCGCCACGTCGAGCAGGTCGAGCGAGTCGCGGCCGATGAAGATCTCCCGCGGCGACGGCGGCCAGCGGCCGTGCTGCACGTCGAGCTTCGCCATCCGCATCGGGTCGTCCGGCGCGGCGACGAAGACCTGCAGCGGGATCTCCCGCGGATGGCCGTTGACCTCGATGTCGCCGATGAACTGGGTGCGCCCGGTCGCCGCGAGGACGCCCGGCCGGGTGCGCGCCTCGGCCGCGATCGCCGCCATCCGCTCGCCGTCGATGGCGCGGTCGAGCAAGATCGTCGCCGACGCCGGCTCGGTGCCCACGTACGCGCGGCCGGTCTCCCTGCCCACGACCGCCCAGGCGCACAGCACCCCGCCGAGCACCATGAGACTGACGGCGATCGCGATCGCCATCAGCACGAGCCGGGACCAGGCCGCCCGCAGGTCTCGGCGCAGCTTCACCGCCAGCAGGCCGGTCACGCCGGCACCCGCGTCCGCGCGTTCGCGATGATCCGTCCGTCCTGCAGGGTGACCTGCCGATCGGCGACCGATCTGACCTCGGCTTCATGGGTCACCACCACGATGGTGCGTCCTTCGGCGTTCAGCTCGGCGAACAACGCCAGGACGTCGGCGGCCGTGGCCGAGTCGAGGTTGCCCGTCGGCTCGTCGGCGAGCACCAGCGGTGGATCGTTGGCCAGCGCCCGGGCGATCGCCGCGCGTTGCTGCTGGCCGCCCGACAGCATGGCGGGCAGCTTGTCGGCCTGGTCGCCGATGCCGACCCGCTCCAGCAGGCGCTGCGCCCGATCGCGGCGTTTCCCCGCCGGGATCTTCCCGGCGAAGTCCATCGGCAGCATCGCGTTCTCGAGGATGGTCAGCGTGGGCAACAGCTGAAAGAACTGGAACACGAGCCCGACGTTGCGTCCCCGCCAGGCCGCGAGCCCGGATTCCGACAGGGAGCCCAGATCGGCGCCCGCGGCGCGCACCGTGCCCGACGTGGGCCGGTCGATGCCGGCGAGCAGGTTCAGCAGCGTCGTCTTGCCGCTGCCGGACCGCCCGACGATCGCGACGAGCTCGCCGTCCGCGATGTCGAGACTGAGGCGATCGACGGCGACGAACGCGCCGGCGCTCGACGGGTACGCCTTGACGACGTCGCGTATCTGGATCGCGGGCGCCACGGTCATGGTCGTGGCTCCGGCGCGCCGTGGTCGGGCGGGCGACCGGGGCCGTGGCCGAAGTGGCGACCGGGGCCGTGGCCGCCGCCGCCGGCCACCATCAGGACGACCACCAGCAGGACCAGGACGACGACGATCATTCCCGACACTTTCACCCAGCGTGGCATGCCTCTCTTTTTGCGATACAAAACGTCTCTGTCAAGTCAAAATGTTTTGGACGCATCATCGCGTATACTTCTAGAGTGCCGAAGCTGTGGAACGACACGATCGAGGCCCACCGCCGCGAAGTGCGCGAAGCGATCCTCGACGCCACGTGGGCGCTGGCGAGCGAGCACGGGCCGGCGTCCGTGAAGATGTCGGAGGTCGCCCAGAAGACCGGCATCGGGCGGGCGACGCTGTACAAGTACTTCCCCGACGTGGAAGCGATCCTCGCCGCGTGGCACCACCGTCACATCAACCGCCACCTCGCGCAGCTCGCCGAGGTTCGCGACCGGATCGTCGACCCCGGCAAGCGACTCCAGGCAGTCCTCGAGGCCTACGCCCAAATCAACCAGTGGCGAGCCCAGCACCAACGGCGCGAGCCCCACGGCCTTGAGCTCGCGACGCTCATGCATCGGGGCGATGAGGTCGCGCACGCGCAGCAACAGCTGCACCGCATGATCCGCGACATGCTGAGCGACGCCGCACGGGCAGGCGACGTCCGCAGCGACATCGCGCCCGACGAGCTTGCCAGCTACTGCCTGCACGCCCTCACGGCGGCCAGCACGCTGTCCTCCAGCGCCGCGGTCCGCCGGCTCGTCGCGGTCACGCTCGCCGGGCTGCGCCCCCCGCGTCCGCGCTAGACCCGGCGTGGCGTTTCGCACCGCGTTGCGGGGCCGCATCCGACGCGGCCCCGCTTCCGTATCCTTACACACACATGTGGCCGCGCGCCCGGCAGCAGTGTAGACTGCGCAATGTTCCGGGGGCACGGCCGTAACGTTTCGCGGCCCAGGACGTAGATAAGGGTACGAAAGGAGAAACACTATGACGCTCAAGGGATCTTTGATTGCTTCTGCCGTTGCCGGACTCTTCGCAATTTCGGCTGCCCCCGCCTTCGCCGGCGAGGAGAAGGACACCGATCAGGTGAAGTGCGGCGGCGTCAACTCGTGCAAGGGCACGGGTGCCTGCGGCGGCGCGGACCACGGCTGTGCCGGCAAGAATGCCTGCAAGGGCCAGGGCTGGACGAAGACCACCCGCAAGGAGTGCAAGGACAAGGGCGGCAAAGTGATCGCGGCCGCGGACGAGAAGAAGGACGAGAAGAAGAAGTAAACGCGCAGACGCGCCATGCACACCCCGGAGCTGGGACATGGCGTCGGTCTCCGGCGCCAGCACTTCGCCGAGATCCTCGCCAACCCGCCGCCGCTCGGCTGGTTCGAGGTCATCTCGGAGAACTTCATGGTCCCGGGCGGCAATCCCCGTCGCGTCCTCGCGCGGATCCGCGAGCGCTACCCGGTGGTCCTGCACGGCGTCTCCCTTTCGATTGGCTCCACCGACCCGCTCGACGAGCGCTACCTCGACGAGCTCGCCGCGCTGGCTCGCGACGTCGAGCCGGCGTGGGTCTCCGATCACTTGTGCTGGACGGGGGTCCGCGGCCAGAACGGCCACGATCTATACCCCGTCCCGTACACCGAGGAGGCGCTCGCCCACGTGGTGGCGCGCGTCGAGCGGGTGCAGGAGCGGCTGGGGCGCCGCATCCTGCTCGAGAATCCATCGAGCTACCTGACGTTCCGCCAGTCCACGCTGTCCGAGGCGGAGTTTCTCGCCGAGGTCGCCCGCCGCGCCGACTGCGGCATCCTCCTCGACGTCAACAACGTCTACGTGAGCGCGCACAACCACGGCTTCGACGCGCTCGCCTATTTCGACGCGATCCCCGTCGAGCGGGTGGGACAGTTCCACCTGGCCGGGCACAGCGTGCGCGACAAGCTTCTCCTCGACACCCACGACCACGAGGTCCCCGACGCGGTGTGGGACCTATACCGCGCCGCCGTCGCGCGCTTCGGTCGCGTGCCCACGCTCATCGAGTGGGACGACAAGATCCCGCCGCTGGCGCGCCTCCTCGAGGAGTCGGCGACGGCGGCGCGCATCGAGGCCGAGACGCTCGGCGCGGCCCGGCGCGCCCATGGCTGACCTGCCGCGCGTCGAGGCGGACATGCTAGCCGCGGTGACGAGCCTCGATCCGCCGGACGAGCTCGCCTTCGTCGTCGGCGACGACAGGCTCGACGCCGCCGGCCGCATCGGCATCTACCGCGACATGTACTTCGCGCGCATGGCCGAGGCGATGGCCGCCACGTTCCCCAAGGTGGCGGCGCGCCTGGGCCACGACGAGTTCGAGGACATGACCGCGGGGTTCATCGACGCCTACCCGTCGCGCCACCCGTCGCTGCGCTGGGTGGGGCGCGAGCTGGCGCAGTTCCTGGCCGCGCACGACCAACCGGAGTGGCTTTGCGACCTGGCGCGGCTGGAGTGGGCGCGCGCCGACGTGTTCGACGCGCGCGACGAGGCCGTCGTGAGAGTCGCCGAGCTGCAGGCGCTCGACCCGACGGCGTTCGCCGCGCTCGAGGTCAAGCTCATCGAGGCGCACCGCGTCGTCGCGGCCGCGACGGCGGTGGACAAGGTGTGGCGCGGCGGCGAGCCGGAGCCGGGACCGCGCGCGCTCCTGGTGTGGCGCCAGGGTGTGGAGGTGTTCCATCGGCCGCTCGAGCCGCTCGAGGCGCGCGTCTTCCCCGTCGAGCCGACGCCGTTCGCGGCGCTGTGCGAGCGCATCGCCGACGAGGTCGGCGAGGAGGAGGCGGCGCAGGCCGCGTTCCGCCTGCTCGCGCGCTGGGCCCAGGACGAGCTCCTGGCGAGGTGACCGTCAGCGCCGGAGCTCGTAGATCTCCACCGCCTCGGTCTTCCCGCGCACCGCTACGCACGCCACGCGGCGGAACGCGAAGCCGTCGCCCGCGGCCTTCACCGTCGACTCGGTGACGAGGATCGACGTCCCGTACTCCTTGTTCTGCCCCTCCAGGCGCGCGGCGAGGTTCACCGCGTCGCCGATCGCGGTGTAGCTCAGCCTATCGGGCGCGCCGAAATGGCCGATCACCACCCTGCCGGTGTGCACGCCGACGCGCGTGCGCCAGCGCGGCAGACCCGCCCACGCCGGCGACTCGTACAATCGCTCCGCCGCGTCGAGACAGGCGATCGCCGCGGTGCAGGCGCGGCGGCCGTGATCGGGCTGGGGCGCGGGCGCGTTCCAGAACGCCATCACCGAGTCGCCGATGAACTTGTCGACTGTGCCGCCGGTCGCCGCGACCGCGTCGGAGAGCGCGCCCAGGTACTGCCCCAGCGCGCGCGCGAGCGTCTCGGGCGGCAGCGCCTCCGACGTGCTCGTGAACCCCTCGATGTCGGTGAACAACAGCGTCACCTCCATGAGCTCGCCGCCGAGCATCGGCTCCCGCCGCGCGGCGTAGAGCTGGCGCACCAGCGACACCGGGACGTACTTGCCGAGCGCGCGCAGCGCGGTGTTGGCCTGCTCCAGGCTCTCCTCGACCTCGGCGACGTCGCGGAACCGCGACTGCGGCGCGGCCACGGCGAAGTCGAACCGCTGCATGCGCCGGGCGGCGGCGGCGATGCGGCCCAGATCGCGGCCGGCGCGGCGCAGGGCGAAGAACCCGACGACGAGGACCAGCCCCACCACCGCCGCGATGCCGCCCAGGAGGCGGTTGCGCTCGGCGGTGAGATCCCCGACGTAGTAGGCCTCGGTGGCGAGGATGCCGAGCACCCAGTAGTCGCTGATGCGCGAGAACGTCACCAGGTACGGACCGCCGGGGGCGTCGAAGCGCGCCGCCGCCGGCTTGCCGGCCTGAACCGCGCGAAGCTCCGGGCGCGCGAGCGCGGCCGCGATGGCCGGGCCGGGCGGCGTCACGACGCGCACGTCGTCCCCGTCTGGATCGGGCGCACCGTCCTCGTTCACCGTGTCGTAGACGTCGGTGGGGATGATGCGGCTGATGAGCCGACCGCGGGCGTCGCACACGAACACCCGATGCGGGTCGAGCGGGTCGTCCTCGTTCACCCGCGCGCGCGACAGCTCGTCGAGCACCCGGGTCTCCGCCCCGGCGCGCACCACGCCGAGCACGCGGCCGGCGGGGTCGCGGATGGCCTTCTGCACGGTAACGCCCTTGCGGCGCAGCCGCTCCGGCACCTCCGCGTCCATCTGCAGATAGGCCAGGTCGCTCCACAGCGCGCGCCCGGCGAAGCGCGGCTCGCGCGGCGTCGTGTAGGTGAGGTGCGCGGTGGGATCCTCGGCGGGGCCCTGCCGCGCGAACGCGCCGGCGGCGAGGCCGCCGCCCGGCGGGCGATGGCGCAGGTCCGCGACCCACGCGTCGCCGTCGCGGTGCACCCAGCGCGTATCGAGGGAGCCGGCGGCGCGAACCACCGATATCTGCCCGTCGTCGTCGGTAAGCGCCGCCTCGGTGAGGATGGGATGGCGCAGCATCGCGCCGAACACGCTCGCCTCGCGCGACGCCGCGTCCGGCCCCGCCAGGCCGTGCAGCAGATCCGCCTCGATGTCGCCGATCGCCCGCCCGCCCTCGGCGAAGTGGCCCTCGAGCTGGGCGGTGAGCTTGGCCGCCGCGGCGCCGCGCAGCGCTTCGCCCGCCGCCACCACGCTGTCGCGCGTCGCGGCGGACAGCAGCACGACCAGCCCGCCGAGCAACGCCCCCAGGACCAGGAGGGCGAGCACGAACAGCCGGCGCAGGGTCATGGCCAGGGTACGCCCACGTTCCGATCGTGTTACGGGGGGATCAGCTTCTGCAAGTAGGCGACCTCGAACTCGGCGGGGGCGGCGAAGTAGCGGCGCACCGAGCGCGACATCTTTCCGGCGTGGAAGCCGTCGATGAAGCGATGGTCGAACGACACGTTCAGGTTCAGCATCGGCCGCACCACGACCTGACCGTCCTGCGCCACGGGACGGTCCTGCACCTCGCCGACGAGGACGAGCAGCGGCGTCCCCGACAGGGGGAAGATCGGCGAGTAGCCGACGTCGATGCCGAACATGCCGACCGACGTGACCATCGCGCTGCCGAACGCGTCGGCGGGGAGCTTGAGCGACCGGATGCTCCAGCCGCGATCGTTGGTGAGGTGCGACAGGAAGCGCAGTACCGGGCGCCGCAGGAACCCCGGGATCTTGTCGATCGCCGACTTGGACTGCTCGAACTGCGGATCCTGGCGCGCGCGGATGCGCTGGGCCTTGTCGACGAGCTCCTTGGCGATGTCGTGGACGTCCTTCTCGTCGGCGCGCTCGATCTTGGCGCCCGACAGCTCGCGCCCGTCCTCCATGACCACCTGGTAGAAGATGTCGACGGTGTCGCGCATGAGCAGGCGGCGCCCGACGATGCGGCCGTTGATGTCGGGCGTTTCGCGCAGCGCCAGCGCGACGGCGCGCCCGACCAGGTGGGTGATCGTGGCCTTGACCCCGGTCTTCTCGCGGACCGACGCGAGGTAGGCCATCGCCGGGCCGGCGTCGACGGTGAGCGTGCCGTACACCGTCGGGTCGTTCGGCTTGTCCCACGCCGCCATGGCCACCTTGCGCCAGGTGGAGACGCGCTTCTCCAGCCGGAAGGACATGGCGGGAGAATAACAGCTATCGCGCGGCGCGCGCGCTGGCCAGCGCCTCGCGCACACGCGCCAGCAGACCCTCGCGCGTGAACGGCTTGGGCAGGAACGACATGGGCAGCGTCCCGGGCACGTTCTCGCCGAAGTACCCCGATATGTAGACCACCGGCAGCCCGCCCCGCGCGTCGGTGAGCCGCTGGGTCAGCTCGCGGCCGGACATCCCCGGCATGACGAGATCGGTCACGAGGAGGTCGATGGGCCCGGCGTGGCGCGCCGCCGCTTCCAGCGCCTCGGGGCCGGAGCGGGCGTCGATCACCGAGTAGCCGGCCTGGGCGAGGATGCGCTTGGTGAGCCGGCGCACCGCCTCCTCGTCCTCGGCGAGCAGGATCGTCTCCCTGCCGCCGCCGGCGGCGAGCGACTGGCCGAGCTCGGCGTCGGCGGTTCGCGTCGTCTCGGGGAGGTAGACCTGGAACGTCGTCCCGTGCTCGGGGCGCGACCGGACGGTGATGCCGCCGCCCGCCTGGGTGACGATGCCGTACACCATCGCCAGCCCGAGGCCGGTCCCCTTGCCCTGATCCTTGGTGGTGAAGAACGGCTCGAACACGTGCTCCACGACCTCGGGCGGCATGCCCGCGCCGGTGTCGATCACGCGCAGCACGGCGTACCGGCCGGGGGCGAGCCCCTCGGCGCGCGCGGCGGCGTCGTCGAGCGTCACCGCGTCGGCCTCGACGACGAGCTTGCCGCCGTCGGGCATGGCGTCGCGCGCATTGACCGCCAGGTTGAGGACGACCTGCTCGAGCTTGGCCGGGTCGACGAGGACGCGCGGCACGTCGGGGGCCAGGCGGGTGGCGAGCTGGATGTGCTGGCCCAGGGCGCGCCGCAGCATCTTCTCCATGCCCTCGACGACCCGCGCCACCTCGACGACGCGCGGCTTCACCGCCTCGCGGCGGCTGAACGCGAGGAGCTGGCGCGTGAGCTCGGCGGCGCGCTGGGCGGCCTGCCGGATCTGCGCCACGTCGCCGCGCACGTCGGCATCCTCCACCGTCGCCTCGACGAACCCGGCGTAGTTGAGGATGATCATGAGCAGGTTGTTGAAGTCGTGCGCCACGCCCCCGGCGAGCTGGCCGATGAGGGCGAGGCGCTCCTTGTGCGCGGACTTGGCCTCGCGCTCGCGCTCGTCGGTGACGTCGCGGATGACGACCACCGTCTCGCCGGCGTCGGAGAACGCGTTCGAGGTCACCGAGAACGTCCGCCGCGGCTCGCCCACGTGGATGTCGGCCGCGGCGACCGCGCCCCGCTCGAAGTCCATCGTGCCGAAGCGCGCGCCGGCGGGCTGCGGGCGCGGCTGGAGCAGGTGCATGCGCTCCTGCGCCCACGCGTTGGCGAGCTCGACGTTCCGGTCGGCGTCGAGCAGCATCACCCCGACGGGAAGGCTCTCCAGCACGCGCTCGAGGCGCTTCTTCTCCTCGGCGACGACGTCCTGCACCTGCTTGACCAGGAGCGCGTTCTGCACCGCCATCGCCGCCTGGCTGCCGATGGCGGAGAACAGCTCCAGATCGCGCGGCGCGAACACGTTGACCGCCGCCATCGAGTCGAGGTGCATCAGCCCGAGCAGATCGTCTTGGTAAAGCAGCGGGACGTACATCACCGAGCGGATGCCCTGCCCGATGATGCTCTCGGAGCGGGAGAAGCGCGAGTCGACGTCGGCCTGCGACGTGATCAGCCCGGCCTTGCGCGACATCACCTCGCTGACGATGCTGGTGGAGAAAACGACGTCGGCGGTGCCGCCGCCGCGCTGGCGCGCGACCGTGAGGAACGCCCGGCGCGTCTGCGGCGAGCACAGCATGATCGCACCGCGATCGGCGGGGAGGATCTGGAACGCGGTGTCGAGGATGCGCTCCGCCAGCCGCTGGAGGTCGTGCTCGACGCCGATGGCGCGGCTGAGGTCGACCATGGCGCGCAGTCGCGCGACCTCGTTGTCGGCGGCGGGCGGCGGCGCCGCCGGCGCGTCCTCGAAGCGCAGCCGGACCGGACCGACGAGGACCTCGTCGCCGTGGGCGAGCTGGGCCTCGGTGACGCGCTTGGAGCCGAGGTAGGTGCCGTGGCGGCTGCCGACGTCGACCAGGACGTACTTCCCGTTCGCGGCGCGGCGGACCTCGGCGTGGCACAGCGACACCATGCCGTCGGTCAGGCACACCTCCGACAGCGGATGCCGGCCGATCGTCGTGCGATCCTTCAGCTCGAAGCGTCGCTTCCCGCCGATCTCGACCAGCGCGGGCATCGATCGTCTATTGTGCGTTCTCGGTCATGAGCAGCGCAATGGGACTTCGGTACCTATATCGGCCGGCAAGAGGGAAACTTTAGGCGGTCGACTTCGTGTGGGGTCCCATGGCTCGCGACCGTAGGTGAGGCCGAAGGCGCCATACCCGCTATACTCGCCCACATGAAGCACACCGCAGGCACCATTGCTGTCGGCCTCGTCGCCGGCATCCTCGCATGGGGCGGCAACGCCCGGGGGCAGAGCCCACTCGACTCGATCGTGGACAAGGGCAAGAAGGAGGCGGGGAACGTCGCCGTCAAGAAAGGAAAGGAGGCGGCGAACAAGGCGGTCGTGGACAAGGTCAACGCCAAGCTTCTCGCCGAGGGCAGAAAGAACCAGTGCAGCTTCAAGGTGGACAGCGACGAGCTCGCGCCGGGTTGCGACGCCAAGGCGAAGAAACTGGCGAACGCGCTCATCGACGCCAAGAAGACGCTCAGCACGTCGGGGATGACGGGCTGGAAGTTCGTCGTCTACGGCCACACCGACTCGACCGGGAAACCCGACCACAACAAGGAGCTGTCGCAGAAGCGCGCCGCGGCGATCGCGCGCGAGCTCGTCGCGCGCGGCGTGCCCAAGGACGACATCGAGTCGGTGGGCATGGGCGCCGAGCAACCGCTGGTGAAGCCCGACGACACGGAGGCCAAGCGCGCGAAGAACCGCCGCTACGAGATCCAGGTGAAGATCTGACGTAAACTCGCGCGATGCGACCTGGCTTGGCTTTGGTGCTGGCGATCGCATCGATCCCAGCCGCGGCGGGACCCCTCGATCCGAGCTTCGACCAGACCCTCGTCATGCCGACCGGCGCCGTGATCGGCGAGCTGACGTCGATGGCCTGGGCTCCCGACGGCTCGGGACGCTTGTTCGTCACCGGAAAGGAGGGTTCGGTCTGGATCGTGAAGGCGGGGGTGGCCTCGGTGTTTGCCACGCTCACCAACGTCGAGACCAATTCGGAGTGCGGCCTGCTCGGGATCGCGTTCGATCCGAAGTTCATGGACAACGGGTACGTGTACGTGTTCGTGACGCGGCACCTCCCGCTGGAGCAGCAGATCGTGCGGTTCACGGCGGTCGGCGACGTCGGGACGAACGAGACGCCGATCATCACCGGCCTCGACACGAGGGGACAGAACCACGACGGCGGCGGCCTGGGCTTCGGTCCGGACGGAAAGCTCTACTGGTCCATCGGCGACAACGGCGACGGAACGGGGGCGAACAATGACTTCACCCGCTCGGCGGCCAAGGTCAGCCGTGCGTCGCCGGTGCCGGGGGCGCCGCCGCCCGCCGACAACCCGTTCAACGACGGCGCCGGCCCGAACTTCGATTACATCTGGGCGCGCGGATTCCGCAACCCGTTCAAGTTCAAGTTCCGGCCCGCGACCGGCGACCTGTGGGTGGACGTGACGGGAAGCGCCGTCGAACAGATCTTCGTCGTCGGAAAAGGGGATCACGCCGGCTGGCTGCAGGAAAACGTGGAGCCCGGAACGAACTTCGCGACGATCAGCCCGGTCGTCGTCTACTGGACCGGCGCGCCGCCCGCGCGGGCGATCGCGTCGGCGAGCCGCGTCGGCGATGTCGTCACCATCACGACGTCGGCCGTCCACGGCTTCCGCAAGGGCAACCAGGTCACCATCGCCGGGCTCGCGGGATTCGATACGACGCAGCCCGTGCCGATCCGGACGATCGAATCGACGACGACATTCACCTTCACGCAGGCCGACACCGGGACGCAGACGGGGAGCGGCGGCACGGCCACGCTGCGCGACTTCGGGAACGCGATCACCGGCGGCGGCTTCTACGACGCGACCCAGTTTCCCGCCGCGTACCGCGGGAACTACTTCTTCGGCGACTACGGCCAGGGGAACGTCGGCCGGGTGATCGTCGCCGGCGATGGAACCCTGATCGACGTGCAGCTCTGGGCCACGAACGTCTCGAGCTGGATCGACGCCGCCACGGGACCCGACGGGGCGCTGTGGTACATCGCCCTCGGCGGCGAGATCTACCGCACGACCTACAAGCCGGGCGCGGGGGAGCAGCGCGTGGTCCTTTCGCCGCTCAATCTGCGCATCCAAGAGGGGGGGAGGGGCGTCATCGGCGTGCGCCTGCTCAGCGATCCGGGCGGCCCATTCGACGTGACCGCGAGCACCACGGCGACGAGCGATCCGGACGTCACCCTGCAGGGGACCCAGCTCCACTTCGACTCCTCGAACTTCGACACGCCGCAGTACGTCGTGGTCTCCGCCGCGCACGATGCCGACACCACCGACGATCTCGCCGTGGTTCAGTTCACGCAGACCGGCGACACCGTCGTGGTCCGCGTCACCGACGACAACACGCCGCCGCCCCCGGCCGACGCGGGGCCGGTCGACGCGCCCCTCGCGATCGACGGGCCGCCCGGTCCTGACGCGCGCCCCGTGCCCGACGGACCGCCGGGCCCCGATGCTCCGCCGCGTCCCGACGCTCCGCTCGGGGCGGACGGCGGTCCGGGCGCGGCCACCGCGACCTGCGGCTGCGGCGTCGGCGCCGGTCCCGGCGGCGGCTCCGCGCTCGCGCTCTTGGTGCTTCTTGCGCTGCGCCGCCGGCGGCGTTGACGTGATCGTGGCCGTGATCGACTTACGTGGGCGTTGACGGCGACGGCGACGGCGACGTGGCCGATCACGCGTGGGACGGCTACGCCTGCCCCCGATGCGACGTTTCGAGCATGAGCGCCTCCATCCCTCCGGAGGCAAGGAACGTGTCACCGATGTGTCGAGACTGAATGTTACCCATCTGCCAGGTTGCAGACGGCCACGTCCACGTCGCCGTCGCCGACTACGATCACGTGGGCGACGACGACAACGACCACGACCACGAGAACGGCGCGGGCGTGCCGGTCGGCTCTTTCGATCCGGCTCGTTCGAGCCGCGGCGCCACCCGATTCCGTCGCAACCCCGCGAACCGGCGCGCCCGCGCCGTGGCACGCGCGTTGCTCCTCCGCGGAGCATGCGCTTCCTCGCCACGACACTGTTTCTGGTCGGTAGTCACCTTCTCGCGGGCTCGTCCGCCCGCGGCCTGGAGTTCGAAACGAACGCGTTCACGTCGTCGGGCACCGCCAACCCGACCGACGACAACTACGTGTTCGTGCCCAGCCAGCCGGCCTCCCCCGCGCGGCTGCTCCTGTTCTTCCCCGGCTCGGGCTCCTCGCTCTTCCAGTACACCACGTTCCTGCAGCACGCGGCGACCCGCGGCTACTACGTCATCGGCCTCGCGTATCGCAACGAGCACAGCCCGGCGGGGCTGTGCGGGTGCATGGCCGCCTGCATGGGTGAGCTCGAGCACCAGAACGTCAGCGGCGTCGACAACGGCTTCTACTCCGCCGACGCCTCCGCCGGCATCACGCCGGCCCTGAATTCCGTCAACTATCGCCTCCATGCATTTCTCGACCACTTGAACGCCGCCCACATCGGCGGCGGATTCGACTGGAGCCAGTTCTGGTACGCCCCCGGCGACCATCCCTACTGGTCGAGGATCGTCGTCGCCGGCCATTCGGGCGGCGGCAGCATGGCGACCTGGATCCTCAAGAACAGCAACGCCGTGGCCGCGATCGCGTTCTCGGCGCCGTCGATCATCCTCGACGCCGACCAGCCGGGGCCGGCGATGTCCGGCGTCACGCCGTACTACGTCGGCGGCGCGAAGGGCACCTGCTCGTCCTGGCTCAACTTCGCGCCGCCGAGCTGGGTCACCCCGGGCTTCGGCGCGCACCTCATGGTCTACGACGACAGCCGCGACACTGCCTACACCGGGTCGTGGGCGGGCCACGACATCCCGATCGTCGTCAACACGATCGGCGGGCTCACCGAGTTGCTCTTCTCCGACGGGGGCACGCCCTCCGGCCGCTGGATCACCCGCACCGACGACACGACGGGGTGCACCGGCGCCAACCCCCACCACGGCGAGCCGGTCGCCAACTGCGGGCTCGATCACCACGGCGTGTGGAACTACCTCCTCGACAAGGCGCTCACGTTCTGAGCCGCCCCGGCGCTGCGACGCCCGCCCGTCGCCGTCTGGGACACTCCCCCTCGTGACACGCTCCCGCGTGCTCCGCCGCTCGCCCTGATGCAGACCGACTGGGACCGGGTGGACCCGATCACCACCGCGGGCGGCGCTGCCGTGCCCCGCACCCCGTCGAAACAGCTCCTCCTCATGGAGGCGCGCGGCGACTCGCAGGTCGCCAACGTCGCCACCGAGATCGAGGCCCTTACGATGGGGCTGCCGGTGCTGGCGCCCGCCGTCGCGGTGCCGTGGGGGATGACCGCCCAGGCCGGTCCGCTCACCCGCGCGCTCGCGATCTATGACGAGCATCTCCTGCCCACGCCGCCGCTCACCAACACGTCGCTCAGACGGGGATGATCGTCCAGACGTGCACCGACGGCGCGACGCCGGTCGCCTGCGACTGCCCCGGCGACGCGGTGTGCGGACCGCATATCTAGGCGGGGTACAATCGGTCTCCCATGCGCGCGGCCGAGGTCGTCGCCGAGCGGTTCGAGGTCCTCGAGGAGGCCGGTTCGGGGGGCATGGGCGTCGTCTACCGCGCGCTCGATCGCCTGACGGGAGAGGCGGTCGCGCTCAAGATGCTCGACGGCCGCGAGCCCGCCGAGGCGGCGCGCTTCCTGCGCGAGGGCGCGGTCCTGGCCGACCTGGGCCACCCCGCGATCGTGCGCTACGTGGCCCACGGGACGCTCGCCGACGGTCGCTGCTACCTGGCGCTCGAGTGGCTCACCGGCGAGGATCTGCGCAGCCGCCTGCGCCGGGGGCGCATGTCCGTCGCCGAGTGCGTCGCGCTGGGCCGGCGCGTGGGCGACGCGCTGGGCTACGCCCACCGCCGCGGCTTCGTCCACCGCGACGTCAAGCCGTCGAACATCTTCGTCGTCGACGGCGAGGTGGAGCGCGTGAAGCTGCTCGACTTCGGCATCGTCCGCTTCCTCGGGCACGAGGCCGACGTGACCAGCGCCGGCGCCCGCGTGGGCACGCTCGCGTACATGTCGCCGGAGCAGGCGAGGGGGCTCCCCCACGCCGACGCGCGCGCCGACGTGTTCGCCCTGGGCGCGGTGCTCTACCAGTGCCTGAGCGGGAGGAAGGCGTTCCACGCCGACGATGCGATGGCGCTCATCGGCAAGATCCTTCTCGCCGACCCCGAGCCCCTGGGCGAGGCCTGCCCCGAGGCGCCGCCCGCGTTCGTCGATCTCGTCGAGCGCATGCTGGCCAAGGATCCGGCGCGGCGGCCCGCCGACGGCGCCGCGGCCGCGGCCGAGCTCGCCGGCATCCCGACCGTGGGGGAGCCGGCGCCGCAGCGCCCGACGCTCACCGGGCGCGAGCGGCGCCTGGTGTGCCTGGTGCTGGCGCGCGGAGCGACCCCGGTCGGTCTGGAGCACGCGGCGTCGGCGGCGGGCGGGCACCTCGAGCCGCTCGTCGACGGGTCGCTGGTGGTGGTGGTGTCGGGCGCCGGCGCCGCGACCGATCTGGCCGGGCGCGCCGCGCGGCTGGCGCTGGCGATCAAGGCGTCGGCGCCCGGCGCAGCGATCGCCGTCGCGACCGGCCGAGGCATCGTCGCCGCCGGCTCGCTGCCGCTGGCCGAGAGCATCGACCGCGCGGCGCGGCTCCTGCGCGACGGCGAGCTCACCGAGGAGACGCGGCGGATCGACGAGGCGCCGCGCGCGCGCGGCGGCCCGGTGCGCCTCGACGACGTCACCGCCGGGCTTCTCGACGCGTCGTTCGACGTCGGCGGCGACGCCATGGGCCTCGTCCTCCGCGGCGAGCGGCCCCACGAGCCACGGCGGACCCTGCTGGGGCGCGAGACGCCGTGCGTCGCGCGCGACGCCGAGCTGACCTCGCTCGAGGCGCTGTACCGCTCGTCGGTCGACGAGCCGCGCGCCCGCGCCGTCCTGGTCGTGGGCGCGGCGGGCGTGGGCAAATCGCGCCTGCGCTACGAGCTCCTCGCGCGCATCGGCGCCGAGCCGGAGATCCTCGTCGGGCGCGGCGATCCCCTGTCCGCCGGCGCGCCGCTGGGCCTTCTGGCCGAGGCCGTGCGCCGCGCCGCCGGCATCCTCGCCGGCGAGCCGCCGTCGGTGAGCCGGATGAAGCTCCGCGCCCGCGTCGGCCGCAACCTGCCGGCCGAGCAGGTCGTGAGGGTCGCCGAGTTCCTGGGCGAGATGGTGAAGACCCCGTTCCCCGACGAGTCGAGCGTCGAGCTGCGCTCGGCGCGCGCCGACGCGATGCTCCTCTACGATCAGATGCGGCGGGCGTTCGAGGCCTGGCTCGCCGCCGAGTGCGGCGTGAAGCCGGTGGTGCTGGTGCTCGAGGATCTGCAGTGGGGCGACGCGCCCACGGTGAGCTTCGTCGACGGGGCGCTGCGCGCGCTCGCCGAGCGCCCGCTCTACGTGCTCGCGCTGGCCCGCCCGGAGATCCACACGCTGTTCCCCGCGCTGTGGCGCGAGCGCGGCGTGCAGGAGGTGCGCCTGGGCGAGCTCGGCCGCCGCGCGTCGGAGCGCCTGGTGCGCGCGGTGCTGGGCGAGGACACGCCGGCGGAGCTCCAGGCCGAGCTCAGCGAGCGGGCCGCCGGGAACGCGCTTTACCTGGAGGAGCTCATCCGCGCCGAGGCCGAGGGCAAGCGCGAGGGCCTGCCCGAGACGGTCCTGGCGATGGTGCAGGCCCGCCTGGAGGGGCTGCCCGCCGGCGCGCGCCAGGTGCTGCGCGCCGCGAGCGTGTTCGGGCAGGTGTTCTGGCGCGGGGGCGTCGGGGCGCTTCTCCCCGGCGAGACCGACGTCGCCGACTGGCTGGCCGACCTGGCGCGGCGCGAGGTCGTGGGCGCGCGCGGCGCGTCGCGGTTCTCCGGGGAGAGCGAGCACGTCTTTCGCCACGGCGTCGTGCGCGAGGCGGCTTACGCCATGCTCACCGAGGCCGACCGAGCGCTCGGCCACCGCCTCGCCGGCGAATGGCTCGAGCGCATGGGCGAGTCGGAGGCGCATCTCCTCGCCGAGCACTTCGAGCGCGGGGACGACGCGGTGCGGGCAGCGGGGTGGTACCGCCGCGCCGCCGAGCAAGCGCTGGCGGCCAACGATTTCCCCGCCGCGCTCGTCGCCTGCGAGCGCGGCCTGCGCCTCGCGGGGGACGACGACATCGGCGAATTCAAGCTGCTGCAGGCCGAGGCGCGTGCGTGGAAGGGGGAGTTCCTCGAGGCGGAGCACGCGGGGCTGGAGGCGATGCGCCGCCTGCCGCCGCGGGGGGAGGCGTGGTACGCCGCCGCAGCAGAGGTCGCCCTCGCGGCGGGGGTGCAGGGCGACCGCGATCGCCTGGCCCGACTGTATGCGGAGCTCCACCCGCTGTCGGGCGCGAGCGACCGCGAGATCCTCGCGGCCACGCGTCTGGCCGAGCAGCTCATCATCGCCGGGCGCCCCGAGCTGGCCGACCAGCTTCTGGCGGGGCTCGAGGCGCTGGCGGCAGAACTGCGCGACGCGTGGCCGGCGCTGGCCGGCCGCGTCTACGGCGCGCTGGCGCACCGGCGGCGGTTCGGGGGCGACGCCGGGGCGGCGCGCGAGCTCGTCGCGCTCGGCGCGGAGTGCTTCGAACGGGCGGGCGACCACCGCAACGCGTGCCTGTTCCGCGGTCGCATCGGCTTCTCGTTGCTCGTCATCGGCAAGGCGGCCGCGGCCGAGCAGGTCCTGCGCGAGGTGGTCGCGGCGGCCGACCGGATGGGGCTGCAGAACGTCGCCGCCACCGCGCGCCACAACCTCGGCCTCACGCTGTCCCGGCTGGGACGGTTCGACGAGGCCCGTCGGGTCGAGATGGCGGCGCGCGACGCGTTCCGCGCGTCGGGGAACCGCCGGCTCGAGGGCGCGGCGCTGGAGTACCTGGCGCAGATCGAGCTCGACGCCGGCGACGCCGCCGCGGCCGAGCTCGCGGCGCGCGCCGCGCTGGCCGTCGCCTCCGCGGAGCCGGTGTTGCCGCTCAACCAGGCGGAGTCGCTGGCGCTGGTGGCGCAGTCGCTTCTGGCGCAAGCGCGCGCGGGCGACGCGCTCGATTTCGCGTCGCGCGCGGCGCGCATGCTCGACACGCTGGGCGGCATCGACGACGGCGAGGCGATCATCCGCTTGACGTTCGCCGACGCCCTCGCCGCCGCGGGCCGGCCCGCCGAGGCCCACGCCGCCATCGACGCCGCGCGGGCGCGCCTCCACGACCGCGCGGCGCGCATCCGCGACCCGGGCGATCGCAGTTCGTTCCTCGAGAACGTGCCGGAGAACAGGCGCACGCTGGC
>DATFWE010000246.1:0-15260 GCA_035259575.1 Haliangiales bacterium | reverse complement strand
CTACCTCATCGCCCCGCCGCTGGAGAGCGTCCTCGGCGTGGACGCCGCGCTCAAGGCCGCGCCGGTGACGCTGCAGAAATGGTTCGGGCCGCCGTCGGAGACGAACTTCGGCGGCGCGTACCTGGGCGGCGCGCTCCCCGACTGCGAGGCCGCCGCGCGCGCGTTCGCCGCCGCGGTCGTCGACGTCGCCCGTAACCCGCGCTCGCGCACGCGCGCCGACGCCGGCCGGGAGCTCGCCGCGCCGCCCGCCAAGCCGGGCGCCGGCGCCTACCGCGTCCTGGCCACGGGCGAGTTCCTGCCCGAGAAGCCGGAGCACCTCACCCACCTCGCCGACGATCAGTCGCTCGTGCCCAAGACGCACCCGCGCATGGACCTGCGCGGCAAGCTCGACCTCCTCGAGGGGCACCTCCTCGACGCGCAGGTCGCGGCGAACGCCGACGGCATGCGCGATCTCGTCGGCGAGCTCGAGGACGCGCTGGCGCTGTCGCGCCGGGTCGTCGGCGCGGAGGTGACCGGGCGGCCGCTCGGCGCGTTCACGCTCGGCGGAATGGATCCGGCGCGCGTCCGCTGGGCGTCGCACCACACGTGGGATCTGTTCCGGGTGCCGTTCATGTATCCGAGCATCCGACACGGCCCACCCGTCGCGAAGCTCTACCTCGCCCGCGCCGCCGCGCGCGAGGCGGAGCGGGCGCTCCTGCGTGCGCTGCCCGAGCGGGAGGACCTGCTCGTGGCGCTGAACCGCCTATCGAGCTACCTTTACGTCTTGACCTGCAAAGCCGCGGGCGGACGCTACGGGGGCCGGCGGCCGGTGGGTCCGGTCCGCGGGTGGAAGCCGCCGTCCCGAGGAGACCGCTCGTGAAGCGCTCCCACCGCCTGGAGAAGCTCGCCCGCATCTACGACGACGAGATCCTCCCCATCTGGGCGCACCGCTTCGGGCGGATGATCCTGCGCGGCCTCGACATCCCGCCCAAGGCGATGCTGCTCGACGTCGCCTGCGGCACGGGCTACCCGGCGCTCGAGGTCCTGCGCAAGATGGACGAGCAGAGTCGGCTCATCGCCATCGATTCCTCGTCGGCGATGCTCGACGTCGCGCGCAAGAAGGCCGGCGACGCCATGGGCAAACGCGTGTTCTTCCGCACGGAGAGCGCGTTCCCCAAGCTGCCGTTCGCCTCCGACGTCTACGACGTGGTCATGTGCAACCTCGGCCTGGCGGAGATGTCGCCGGAGATGGGGAGCCCGCGCACGGCGCTCGCCGACTTCGCCCGCGTCGCCAAGCCGGGCGGGCGCGTGGTGGCGACGCTGCCGCTCGCCGGGACCTGGCAGGAGTTCTTCGACATCTATCGCGAGGTCCTGGTCAAGCACGACAAGACGGCGACGCTCGACCGCCTCGACGCGCACGTGGCGACGCTGCCGACGCTCGAGGTCGCCGAGGAGTGGCTCGTCGCCGCCGGGCTGGACAAGCCGCGCGTCGAGGTGGAGGAGTTCACGCTCCTCTTCCGCTCGGCGCGCGAGTTCTTCTTCGCGCCGGTCGTCGAGTACGGGCCCCTGCCGCGGTGGAAGGAGATCGCCGGGCGCGGCGACGAGATGCAGGAGGTGTTCTGGCACATCAAGAACGCCATCGACGCCTACTTCGACGGGCGCGCGTTCCACGTCACCGTCAAGGCGGGGTGCCTGACCGGCACGCGCCCCGAGCGCCCGCCGGTCGAGGACGACACCACCGGCAAGGTCGAGCGGGTGGCGCTCGACAGCGGGGACGAGGCGCTGGCGATCGACTCGCAGGACGTGGAGATCGTCGACCGCGGCGACGACCCATACGAAGGCCCATACGAAGACGACGAGCTCGACGTGCTCAAGGACCGGGACCCATGAACCGCGTCCGCGTCAAGTTCGTGAGCCGGCGGCAGCTCAAGCTGAGCTACCTGCAGCACCTGTCCAAGGGCGGGATCTTCCTCCGCACCGACGCGCCGCTGGCGGTGGGCGACACGGTGCTGGTGGCGATGGAGCTCCCCGACGGCCAGCTCGTCGAGGTGCACGGCCACGTCATCCACATCCAGAACGATCCGCCGGGGATGAACGTGCGCTTCCTCGATTTCGCCCCCGAGAAGGTGCGCGTGTTCGAGGCGTTCCTGCGGCGGAACCGCACCGTCATGCCCGAGCCGGAGAAGGTGAAGACCGCGCCCCCGCCGCCCGGTCTGGAGGAGCTCGCCCAGGCGCTGCGCCGCCTCCTGTGGCTCAGCGCCGACGCCACCGCGCTCGACTCCTACAACCACTACCAGGTGCTGGGCTTGAGCCCCGAGGCCAACGGCGAGGACATCCGCGAGCGCTGCATGCTCCTGCGCATCCTCCTCGATCCGGGGGCGCCCCCCGACGGTATGTCCGATCCCCGCCGGATCCTGGCGCTGCTCTATCGCGTGGCCGAGATCGAGGCCGTCCTCACCGACCCGCCCCGGCGCGCGCAGTACGACGCGGCCAAGCTCGGCATCTTGCGTTAGCGGGGGCCGCCCCGAAGGGGCGGAAACCCCGCTACGCTTTTCAACCACCCAAGGAAACCAGGATGACCGACCGCCGCGCCCGCTACCAGAAGCTCGTCGAGGACATCGCCGAGCACGACCGTCGCTACTACCTCGAGGCCAGGCCGACGATCTCCGACGCCGAGTACGATCGGCTGTACGCCGAGCTGCGCGGCCTCGAGGCCGAGCACCCCGAGTGGATCGTCCCCTGGTCGCCGACCCAGCGCGTCGCGCCGCGGCCGGTGTCCGACTTTCCCAAGGTGGTGCGCGCCGTGCCCATGCTGTCCCTCGACAACACGTACGACGAGGAGGAGCTCGGCGCGTTCGACGAGCGGGTGCGCAAGGGGCTGGGCGGCGAGGAGCCGACCTACGTCGTCGAGCCCAAGATCGACGGCGTCGGCATCGAGGTGACCTACAAGGACGGCGTCTACGCGCTGGGCGCGACGCGCGGCGACGGGCGCGTCGGCGACGACATCACCGCCAACCTGCGCACGATCCGCGTGCTGCCGGCGCGCCTCGCCGAGGCGGCGACGATCGTGGTGCGCGGCGAGGCGTTCTTCGAGCGCGCCGACTTCGACCGGATGAACGAGGCGCGCATCGCCGAGGGGGAGGAGCCGTTCATGAACCCGCGCAACGGCTGCGCCGGCACGCTCAAGCAGAAGGACGCCGCGCTGGTGGCCGCGCGGCCGGTCAAGGCGCTGTTCTACGAGCTCCTCGACGGCGATCTCCACGCCGACTCGCACTCCGGGTCGCTGGCGTGGCTGCGCGAGCTCGGCTTCCCGGTGTCGAAGGACATCGTCACCGTGCGCGGGCGCGACGAGCTCGCCGCCACCGTGCGCGCCTGGGAGGCGCGCCGCGACGCGCTGCCGTTCGACACCGACGGGCTGGTCATCAAGGTCGACTCCTACGCCCACCGCCGCGAGCTCGGCGCCACGGCGAAGTTCCCCCGCTGGGCGATCGCCTACAAGTACCCCGCGCGGCAGGTGACGACGATCCTGCGCGGCATCCTCAACACCGTCGGCCGCACCGGCATGGTCACGCCCACCGCCGACCTCGAGCCGGTCGAGCTGTCGGGGACGATCGTCAAGCGCGCGGGCCTGCACAACTGGGATCAGGTGGCGCGCCTCGGCCTGCGCCGCGGCGATCGGGTGCTCATCGAGAAGGCGGGCGAGATCATCCCGCAGGTGCTGCAGGTCACCGAGCCGTCGTCGAACCCGCCCGAGGCGCCGCCGACGGTCTGCCCCTCGTGCCGGCACGCGCTGGTCCGCGCCGAGGGAGAGGTCGCGCTGCGCTGCCCCAACCGGCTCGGCTGCCGCTCGCAGCTGATGTGGTTCGTCGATTTCTTCTGCGGCCGTTCGACGATGAACATCGCGGGGCTCGGGCTCGAGCGCGCGGCGCAGCTCATCGAGGTGGGGCTGCTGCGGGACATCGCCGACGTGTTCACGCTGACCGTCGACAAGCTCGTCCCGCTGGAGCGGTGGAATGACAAGAGCGCGGGCAACCTCGTCCAGGCGATCGCCGACGCCAAGCGCAACGCGACGCTGTCGCGCCTGCTGGCGGCGCTCGGCATCCCCCACGTCGGCGGCGTGGCGGCGCGGTCGATCGCCCGCCACTACGGATCGATGGCGGCGCTGCTCGCCCAGGCCGACCGGGGCGAGGAGGCGCTCGTCGGCGATCTCGACACCATCGACGGCATCGGCGACGTGATCGCCCGCGCCGTCGCCGACTTCTTCAGCGATCCGGGCACGCGCGCGATCGTCGACAAGCTCGTCGCGCTCGGCGTCGCGCCGAGCGAGCCGCGGGCCGAGGCGCGCGGGCCACTCCACGGACTGTCGTTCGTGGTGACCGGCACGCTCAACCGCTCGCGCGAGGACGTGATCCGCCGCATCGAGGAAGCGGGGGGCAAGGTCACCGGGTCGGTGTCCAAGAAGACGAGCTACCTCCTGGCGGGCGCCGACGTCGGGCGGGCGAAGATGGACGCCGCCGTCAAGCACGGAGTGAAGGTCATCGCGGAGGCGGAGCTCGACGGGCTGCTGGGCGAGGGAGCCAAATGATACGATGGCCCGATGCGGAGACTCGTCTTGTCATGCGTGCTGGCGGCGGCGTGCGGCGGCGATGGGGGGACCACGCCGGGTGCCGATGGGCGGCCCGGGATCGACGCGCCGCCGGGATCCACCATCGACGCGCGGCCGGGGGCGGACGCGCCGCCCACGCCGAACTGTCCCACGACCTGCGGGGCGGCCGGCAATGACGACTGCTGCGGCAGCGCGGCGGTGACGGGCGGGACGTACAACCGCTCCAACGTCGCCGGCGCCGCCGCCACCGTGTCGGACTTCCAGCTCGACAAGTACGAGGTGACGGTGGGGCGGCTGCGCGCGTTCGTGAACGCGGGCAGGGGGACGCAGGCGATGCCGCCGGCGGCGGGGAGCGGGGCGAATCCGCACGTCGCGTCGAGCGGCTGGGCGTCGACGTTCAACGCGTCGCTGCCGGCCACGACCGCGGCGTTGAAGACGCAGCTCCGCTGCGATCCCACGTTCGCGACCTGGACCGACGACCCCGGCGCGAACGAGGCGCGTCCGGCGAACTGCGTGTCGTGGTACGTGGCGTTCGCCTACTGCGCGTCGATGGGCGGCCGTCTCCCGACGGAGGCCGAGTGGAATTACGCGGCGGCGGGGGGCGCGGAGCAACGAAACTATCCGTTCGTCGGGACGCTCGACGACACCAAGGCGAGTTACTTCGTCGACGCGACCAAGCAATGCTTCGGGGACGGCGTGAACGGCTGCAGCCTGGCCGACCTCATCGTCGTCGGGACCAAGCCCGCGGGGAACGGCAAGTACGGCCAATCGGACCTGGCCGGCAACCTGAGGGAGTGGACGCTCGACGGCTACAATGCGACCTACCCCACGCCGTGCACCGACTGCGCGAACCTCGACGCGACCGGGGACCGCGTGAACCGCGGCGGGGCGTACTCCGATTTGGCGCCGGGGCTGGTGACCGGGCTGCGGAACCATTCGCTGCCGACGACGCGGGCGACGACGGTCGGGTTCCGGTGCGCGCACTAGGCGCGCGTGAGGCCTCGATCTAGCTCAGCCATCGCGTGGGCAGAATCTGCTCACGCTGGTGGGCAGGCTCTGCGCATTCGCCTCGAGCTTGCGGGCACTTGGCCGGTCGCAGCGCTGGCAGAGATCTTGCACGCTCGGTCAGACGGAGGTGGACGGATGGGTGTCACATGCCGTTTTGCGCTTCTGTCGCTTGCCTTTGCGCTCGCGGGATGCAGCCAGGAGCTTTCGAGCGATGTCCCTTCAACGCGGCAGTTCGAGCGAACCATCGTCGTGTTCGAGGCAGATGGAACCCAGGCCGTCACACACGTGCGAGTGACCCGAGAGGAGCAACTTCGAGACCTCGCCGCGCGCGAGGATCTGCTCGCCTCCGCGTCGGGACCCAAGGCCATCATGCGTGACGTCAATTGCGCGGGCTCCAGCATGTGGATCTTCGACCAGGAGTACATGACCGGAAATGAGATCTGCTTCTTCGGATGGGGACTTGCACATCTCAAGGACTACGTCCACCAGTGCATCGGTGGGTCGTGCTTCGGGTGGGCCGGCTACGTCAGGAGCTACTGGGCCGGAGCGGACGCCGGCTTTTTCTATTACCTCGTGAACGTCGACGCCGGCGTCTACCCGGAGTTTCACGGCGAATCATTCACGCCGTACAAGTACGTGGGCGTCGCTGGGCCTGCGGCCGCCTTCTCGACCGATCTCAGGCTCGGCCCATCACGGCCGTAGACCGCATCACCCCGCCGCGCGGCGGTCCTGATGCCGGCGGTAGAAAAACAGCGAGATCCCCTCGAGCAGGCGGTTCTTCCAGATCCCGCGGCGGATGCCCATCTCCTCCACGATGTGCTCCTGCGAGCGGATGCCCTTCACCATCGCGTCGTAGAGGTCGATGCCGAGCGCGTCGGCGTCGTGGCGGTGGTTGAAGATTGTCCGGTCGAGGCAGAACGACCAGTACAGCTGCTTGGCCTTGATGTACGGCACGTCGAACGCGGACAGCTTCCTCAACACCACCGGCAGATAGATCGCCGCGATCCCGGTGTGCTTCTTCTCGTCGCGCGCGACGTAGGCCAAAACCTCCTTGAGCAGCGGATCGGGGATCGCCTCGGCGATGTGATGGAACAGATGGTTCGCCACGTTCTCCACGATGAGCTGCATGCCGATGAGCTTCGCCGCGGCGTTGCGCGTCGCGACCAGGTCGCCGAGGATCCGGCGCGACCAAGGGTCGACGGGCTGGATGTCGTCGAGCTTCTTCAGCACGCGCCGGAACACGGACACGTGCTTGGCCTCCTCGATGACCTGGGCCGCGAGCGCGAACTTCGCCTGCTCGTCGTCCACCATCGTCAGGAGCTGCGCCGAGACCTCGAGCGCGGCGCGCTCGCCGTAGTAGATGATGGACAGCACGCGCGCGAGCGGCCGGCGGCGATCGGCGGGGATCGTGAAATCCCTCGACCAGTCGATGACCGTGGACTCGTTCCAGAAGTCCTGCTTCGCCTGCTCGAACAGGCGCTCCAGACGAGGATGATCGTTTCGTACGTCCGGGCTGAACAGGAACGAAACGCCCATGGTTTTCCTCCTGACTGGTCGGTCAGTCAGAAGTTTGCCTCGCCGCGCAAACGCCCGTCAAGCGACCTACACGTTTCTTGTGTTTCCTCCCGCGCGTGCCACGATCACACGGCTAACGGAGGAAAACCCATGACTAGATTCTTTATGATCGGCAAGACCTGCGCTCTCGCTGCCCTCCTCGTCGGGGCCGCTGCCTGCGGCAGCGAAAGCGCAACCATCGATGCCGCCCCGACGGCCGACGCGCCGCCGCCCAAGACATTTACGGTGTCGCTCACCAAGGCCGCCGAGATGCCGCCCTGCGCCAACGCCGGGGCGAGCGCGACGGGCAGCGCCACGGTCACAGTCGCCGGCGACGGCAGCTCGATCCGGGTGCAGATGACGTACTCCGGCCTCTCGGGCACGGCCAGCGCGGCGCATGTCCACTTCGGGACGCCAACAACCGCCTCAGGACCGGTCGTCCTGCCGTTCTCGAGCCCCGCCACCCCGATCGACCAGACCTTCCATTCCACGGACTACGTCGCCGCCACGGGGGCGCCGGCGACCTTCGCCGACTTCGTGACGATGGTGCGCGCCGGCGGCCATGCGTACCTCAACGTCCACACCGGCGCCGCTCTGTGCCCGGCCGGCGAGATTCGCGGCAACATTCAGTAGCGCGTCACAGATAGTAGTGCGCCTGGAGCAGCACGACCTGGCTGGGTGAGCCGTCGCTGCTGCCCGTCCCGATGACCTGCAGCCGGCCGTAGAGGGACAGCTCGACGTGCGCGGTCGGGAACCATTGCAGCTCGGCCCCGATCGCGTCGCGCGCGACGCCGCTCCGCGCGAGATCCTCGTCCCAGCGCTCCAGCATCAGCTGCACCATCCACCCGCGTACCGGGAGCCACGCCGCGCCGAGATAGCCGGCGAGCTGCCAGCGCCCGGGGCCTGCGTCCTTGAACGTCTCGCGCACGAGGTCGGCCTCGGCCAGAAGCAGGATGCGCGGCCCGTCGAGGAACGCCTTGCCGACGAGGCCGCCCTGGCTGCGCGTGGTCTCGCTGCCGGCGCTCACGCGCGCCTGCGCGCCCCAGGCGAGAGCCTGGGTGGGGCGATGCTCGAAGTAGGCCGCGCCCCCCGACCCGCCCTGACCGACCGACTCGCGGATGAAGTCCGCGGTGAACGCGGTGAGGTGGAGCTCCCACTCGTCGCCGACATAGCCCCCGCTCACGTTGTACGACTCCTCGAGCACGTCGAAACCGAGGAATCGCTCGATGTAGGCCGTGTGCTCGGGCAGGCGCAGGCCGTAGGGCGCATAGAACCGGCCGGCGCGCACGTACCAGCCGGTCGGCCCCTCGCGCCACATCAGGTAGTGGTTGCGCGAGATGAGGCGCGCCGCGGCCGACTGCTCGGGCCGCGTTTTTCCGCGAAAACCGAGCGTCACCGACGCGGAGAACTGTCCCGCCACCTGCACGCGGCCGTAGAGGTCGGCCAGCATGGGGAAGACTTCGAAGTCCGTCGTCTTCGTGTGATTCTCCGCAGGCTGGGGATCCTGGCTCTGGTGCACCATGAGCCCGGCAACGCGCACGTCGGCGCCGAGCCCGAGCCAGGACGGCGGTTCCCACAGTCCGTGGAGGAAGCGCCCGTCGCCGCCGGCGGAGATTGTGTCGCCCGCCTCGGATCGGCCGTATCCGTTGATGAGGCCGCCGCCGGCGGGAGCGAAGTGGCACTGGCTGCACCGCACGTTCCCCGTCGACAGCTGGAACTGCGGATAGGCGAGGGCGGAAGTCGCGGCGCCGAGGACGGCGCAGACGAGGGCGGCGCGCATTCAGTTGTCCTGCGCTCCGTCGGCGTACCAGCGCTCGATGAGCTCGATGTCCGCCTCGGGCAGCGGCTGATCCGGCGGCATCCGGTAGTCGTTCGGAGACTTGCCGCGAAGGAGGCTGGTGACGTCGGGGTATCCGATGGTGAACACCTGATATGCCGTGTCGCGATTCTGAAGGTCGAAGCCGTGCGTCTGACTCAGCGTCGAATGGCACCCTGACGTCGCGCAGTTCGGCACGACGATTGCGGCGTGGATGTACCGCCAGCTCGGGTGCGTGAGATCCGGCTCGGATCCGCAGGCTCCCGCGAGCGCGCAGAGCGCGCACAAGGCTAGTCTACGCATGGCCGTCAGTATGTGCGCAGTCGCTCGGCGAGGCCGTGGAGATTTTTGACCGCGGTCACGCCCGGGCCCTCGACCGCGATCGACGCCGCGCAGGCGCCGATCGCGGCCGCGCGCAGCGGTGGCTCGCCGCGCGCCCACGCGACGAGGAACGCCGCGGCGAAGACGTCGCCGGCGCCGGTGGGGTCGACCGCGGTCGTCGGGCACGCGCGGACGTGGTGCCAGCGCCCGTCGACGCGCACCTCGGCGCCCGCGTCGCCCGCGGTCCACACGAAGACGCCGGGCAGATCCGGCGGCGGGTCGACGTCCTCGTTGCTGGCGAACCACGCGTCGGCGCCGGCGAGCGGGGGAAGCGGCCGGCGCACCACCTCGCCGTCGGCGGCGGTCGCGCGGAGCCAGCCCTGCAGCCCCGCGCCCACCACGCGCGCGCGTCCGCCGGCGAAGCAGCGCGGACCCACCTCCCCCGCGACCGGGCACAGAAAGACGACGTCGGCGTCCACGACCTCGTCGAGCGCTGCCGCCACGGCGCGGATCCACGATCGGCGCGCGCCGCCCCGGTACGCGTGCTCGAACGTGGTCGTTCGCGGCGCCGGCCGGACGGTCATCGGGACGTCGGCCTCGCCGACCCAGTCCGGCCCCGCGCTCGTCAGGATGCGCGCGTCCGCCCCCAGGGCGCGCGCGGTCAGAGCGGCGTAGAGCGCCGACCCCCCGGCCACGGTCCGCCCGCCGATCACGTCGTTGGTGACGTGGCCGACCGCGAGGAAGCTGAGGCGCGGCGACATGCTCGATGCGCTCTCCGAAGGCCGAAGTCGACGTTGCGCAGGCGGGTTCACCCCGCCGGAGCAAGCCCGTAACGAAGTCGCCGGCGGTGAAGGCTACGGGGGGAGCACGCGTCGCCAGTCGGGCGAAGCCCCCTTCGCGATTCTTAGTCGTAGTACTCGGCCCCGAGATGGGTGATGAGCTCCTCGCCCCGCAGGTGGCGCAGCGTGTTCTTGAGCTTCATGAGCTGGATGAACAGGTCGTGCTCCGGGTAGAGCGCCGGGGCCGTCATCGGGCTCTTCCAGTAGAACGACAGCCACTCCTGCGTGCCGTGCATCCCGGCGCGCTGGGCCATGTCCAGGAACAGCGCCAGATCGAGGACGATCGGCGCCGCCAGGATCGAATCGCGGCACAGAAAGTCCACCTTGATCTGCATCGGATACCCGAGCCAGCCCTTGATGTCGATGTTGTCCCACCCCTCCTTGTTGTCTCCGCGGGGCGGGTAGTAGTTGATGCGCACCACGTGGTGGAACCCCTGGTAGAGGTCCGGATACAGGTGCGGCTGGAGGATGTGCTCGAGCACGCCGAGCTTGGACACCTCCTTGGACTTGAACGAATCGGGATCGTCGAGCACTTCGCCGTCTCGGTTGCCGAGGATGTTCGTCGAGTACCAGCCCTCGAGGCCGAGGAGCCGCGCCTTGAAGCCGGGCGCGAGGATCGTCTTCATCAGCGTCTGCCCGGTCTTGAAGTCCTTCCCCGCCACCGGCACGGCGTTCTTCCGCGCCAGCTCCTGCATCGCCGGGATGTCCACCGTCAGGTTCGGCGCGCCGTTCGCGAACGGCACGCCCGCCTTGAGGCAGGCGTAGGCGTAGATCTGCGACGGCGAGATCTCCGGGTCGCTCTCGCGCAGGCCGCGCTCGAACCGCTCGAGCGACGCGTGCACCTCCGCCGGTTTGCGGTAGACCTCGGTCGAGCCGCACCACACCGCCACCATCCGGTCGACGCCCTTGTCGCGCTTGAACCGCGCGATGTCGTCGCCGAGCTGGTCGGCGAGGTCCATCTTGGACGCGCCCCGCTTCACGTGGGGGCCGGTGAGCTTCTTCACCCACTGCTGCTCGAACACCGCCGGAAACGGCGCGACGCCGTCGAGCTCGGCGCGGATCGCGTCGAGGTGCTCGCGCGTGAGCACGCCCGCCTTCGCGGCCGCCTCGTACGCGGTATCGGGAAAGATGTCCCAGCCGCCGAAGGAAAGATCATTCAGATCCGCCAAGGGTACGAAATCCTTGATCTTCGGGCTGCGGTTGTCGGTCCGCTTCCCCAGGCGGATCGTGCCCATCTGGGTGAGCGAGCCGATCGGCTTGGCGAGCCCGCGCCGGATGTTCATCACGCCGGCGACGAACGTGGTCGCCACCGCACCCATCCCGGGAAGGAGGATCCCCAGCTTGCCCTTGGCCGGGCGAATATCTACGCCTTTCCTAAGCGACATTGGCTTGCCATCTACCACTTTTGCGTGGGCCTGCCCAGCGTTTTGTCGGTTGCTTCCGCAGTTTTCCCGTGTTAGATAGCCCCGTTCCAAATACACACGCCTCCCCCACTCGCGTGGCCGCAAGGCTGAACCCCGGGGAGGCGGCGGCCCAACGCGAGGAGGACAACTTGGATCTAGCTCAGACGACCGGCAGCGACAGCCCCATCAGCATGCGCCAGCTCCTCGAGGCGGGCGTCCACTTCGGCCACCAGACCAAGCGCTGGAACCCGAAGATGCGCCCCTACATCTTCGGGGCGCGCAACGGCATCCACATCATCGACCTGCAGCACACGGTCCGCCTGTTCCGCCGCGCCTACGACTTCGTGGTCGACATCGCCTCCAAGGGCGAGACGGTCCTGTTCGTCGGCACCAAGAAGCAGGCGCAGGACGTCATCGTCGAGGAGGCGACGCGCGCCGGCATGCACTCGGTGACGCAGCGCTGGCTCGGCGGCACCCTCACCAACTTCCGCACCGTCAAGCAGTCGCTCGACCGCATGCGCTCCATCGAGAAGATGGCCGAGGACGGCACCTTCGACCGCATGTCGAAGAAAGAGGTCCTCATGCTCCAGCGGGAGCACGACAAGCTGGAGAAGTCGCTCGGCGGCCTGAAGACGATGTCCAAGCTCCCGGGCGCGATCTTCATCGTCGATCCGCACAAGGAGCACATCGCCGTCGCCGAGGCGCGCAAGCTGGAGATCCCGGTCATCGCCGTCACCGACACCAACTGCGACCCCGACGTGGTCGACTACGTCATCCCCGGCAACGACGACGCGATCCGCGCCGTCAAGCTGTTCGCCGCCAAGATCGCCGACGCGGCCCTCCTCGGCCAGAAGCTCGCACGCGAGCGCGGCGTCGGCCGGCGCGAGGACGAGGATCTGAAGGAGCACGTCATCCACGTGGCGTCGGGCGGCGACGGGCCGCGTGTCGAGGTCGCCCCGCGCGGCCGCCGCGTCGCCGAGCCCGAGGCGTCGGCGAACCCGGACAACAGCGACACCAAGTAGCAGAGTCGAGAAAGAAGAGGATGTGTCATGGCTGAGATCACGGCCGCGATGGTCAAGGACCTGCGCGAGCGCACGGGCGCGGGGATGGCCGACTGCAAGAAGGCGCTGGTGGAGACGGAGGGCGACGTCGACAAGGCGACCGACTTCCTCAAGAAGAAGGGGCTCGCCGCCGCCGCCAAGAAGGCGGGGCGTATCGCCACCGAGGGGCTCGTCCAGTCGTACATCCACGGCAACGCCCGCGTCGGCGTGCTGGTGGAGGTGAACTGCGAGACCGACTTCGTCGCCCGCGGCGACGCGTTCCGGGACTTCGTCAAGGAGATCACGATGCAGATCGCCGCGATGAGCCCGCAGTACGTGTCCGTCGACGAGATGCCGGCCGACGTCATCGCCCGCGAGCGCGAGATCCTCGTCGCCAAGGCCAAGGAATCGGGCAAGCCCGACAACATCGTGGCGCGGATGGTCGACGGCCAGATCGCCAAGTGGCAGAAGGAGCAGTGCCTGCTCGAGCAGCCGTGGGTCAAGGACGACAAGAAGACCATCAAGGATCTTCTGCAGGAGCTCGTGTCCAAGGTGGGCGAGAACTGCAAGATCCGGCGGTTCGTCCGCTTCGAGCTGGGCGAGGGCCTGGAGAAGAAAAAGGACGACTTCGCGGCCGAGGTCGCCAAGCAGGCGGGCCTGGCGTAGTCTCCCTCCATGGCCGAGCCGGCCCCGTATAAACGCGTCCTCCTCAAGCTGTCCGGCGAGGCGCTGATGGGCCCCGAGGGGTACGGCATCAGCCTCGCCGTCCTCGCGCGCATCGCCGAGGAGGTGGTCGACACGGTTCGCACGACGGGCGTCGAGATGGCGCTGGTCGTCGGGGGCGGAAACATCTTCCGCGGCCTGTCGTCGTCGGCCAAGGGGATGGACCGCGCCTCGGCCGACTACATGGGCATGCTCGCCACGGTGATGAACGCCATGGCGCTGCAGACGGCGATCGAGGCGCGCGGGCTGCCCACGCGCGTGCAGAGCGCCATCGAGATGCACGAGCTGGCCGAGCCGTACATCCGGCGGCGCGCGGTGCGGCACCTGGAGAAGGGGCGGGTGGTGATCTTTGCCGCCGGGACGGGCAACCCCTACTTCACGACCGACACCGCGGCGGCGCTGCGCGCGATGGAGATCGGCGCGGAGGTGCTGCTCAAGGCCACGCGCGTCGATGGGGTGTACGACAAGGACCCGCGCAAGTTCCCCGAGGCCAAGCGGTACGAGCGCGTCAGCTACCTCGAGTGCATCAAGCAGGACCTCAAGGTGATGGACATGACCGCGTTCGCGCTGTGCCGCGACAACGGGCTGCCCATCATGGTGTTCAACCTCGAGCGCCCCGGGAACATCCACCGCGCCGTGTGCGGGGAGGCCGTGGGCACGATCATCGGCCCCGAAACAAAGGAATGAACATGGTCAACGACGTCGTCAAGGACCTCACTTCGTCGATGGACAAGGGCATCGAGTCGTTCAAGCGCGATCTGGCGAAGGTGCGGACCGGGCGGGCCAACATCGCCATGCTCGACGGGGTCAAGGTCGAGTACTACGGCACGATGACGCCGCTCAACCAGGTGGCGACGCTCAACGTCCCCGACCCGCGCCTCATCACCATCAAGCCGTGGGAGAAGTCGCTCATCCCGGTGATCGAGAAGGCGATCAAGGCGCAGTCGGAGCTGGGGCTCAACCCCGCCTCCGACGGGGAGCTGGTGCGCGTGCCCATCCCGCCGCTCACCCAGGAGCGCCGCAAGGACCTGGTCAAGATGCTGAAGAAGCTGGCCGAGGAGGCCAAGGTCGCCCTGCGCAACTCGCGCCGCGAAGCCAACGAGATGCTCAAGGAGCTCACCGACGGCGGTGACATCACCGAGGACGACGAGCGCCAGGGCCTGAAGAAGGTCCAGGACGCGACCGACAAGTACACCGCGACGGTGGACGACCTTCTGGCGAAGAAGGAAAAAGAAGTGATGGACGTCTGAGAGAAGGCCTCGGGCGCGAGGCGTCAGGCCTCGGGCCGGAGGTCGACCAACAACGAATTCGAACAAGGAATTCGAACGCGAATGCTGGGGCGACGCCGTGCCGCTTGGGGGGGCGGGGAATGTTTTTCAATCTGGCAGCAGCAGGGGCTGTGCGACGGCGTCACCGTCCACAGCCCCGCAAAGGGCGACGTGTGCCCGGTCGTCAGATCAGACCTCGGACGGTAGGCTAGATCGCGAGCGATCCCTGGCGTGCCGCGCTGCTTGCCGCCACGGCGCGGGCGATGGTGTCGGCACCGTAGTCCTTCTCCGCGCGGAAGCGATTGTGCCGCGAACACATGAGCGTCAGGTTGTCCGCTGTCGGCGGGCCCCCCTTGGCGAAGGGGGGACGCCTTGCTGCTCAAGCGGAGACCTGATGCCGTCGTCCTGCGGGCGGAACCAGCCGACGACGAAGACGCGCGGCTGGCCGACGATCTCGTTTGGCAGGTCGACCGGAGTACGTCCGCCCGGCTCGAGCCACCTTGGCTGGTCTTGGAATCTCAGGGAAAGGGCCGAACGCGTCACATGGCGCTTCACGTCTGGGTGCGACAAATCGTCGACGACATCCTCCCCCCGCTTCACGCCGTGCACGCCCTTTCGCGCGCCGAAGTGGTCGTTCGCATGCCGGGCGTGCCGGACAATCCCCCGCGCGCGGGCATCCAACGCTAACATACCCCCCCGACGA
>DATFWE010000245.1:0-3904 GCA_035259575.1 Haliangiales bacterium | reverse complement strand
CCGCCGCAACGCCGCCCCGCCGCCATACGCGCGCGCGACGTCCGGCGCCGCGTCGGTCGCGCCCGCGAACCACAACCCTTCGACCGCGGCGACGCGCGCTGCCTCGTCGCCCCGGAGCCCCGCGCGGAGGATCTCGATCGCCTCCTTGCCGCCGATGCGGCCCAGCGCGCGCAGCGCCGCCGGATCCCCGGCCCGCGCCCGCTCCGCCGCGACCGGCGTGACCGCGCGTCCGGCCTCGATCGCCGGCCAGGGCACCGCGGCGCCGCAGCCGACCAGGAGAACCACGAGGGCTCTCATCGTGTTCCTTCGCGCTCGCGTCGCGCCGGCGCTCCCACTCGCTCGGCTGCGCCTCGCTCGAAGTCGCGTCCTTCCGGCGCTCCGCTCGCGCTCATGTATCGAACGCGGACAGTCCCGTGATGTCCTGCCCCAGGACGAGCGTGTGGATGTCGTGCGTCCCCTCGTAGGTGTAGACCGACTCCAGGTTGCACATGTGCCGGCCGCACTGGTACTCGTCGGTGACGCCGTTCGCGCCGAGGATGTCGCGCGCCATGCGGGCGATCTCGCGCGCCCAGTAGACGTTGTTCCGCTTGGCCAGGGACACCTGCTGCGGCCGCATCTTCCCCGCGTCCTTGAGGCGCCCGAGGCGCAGGCTCACGAGCTGCATCTTGGTGATCTCCTGCAGCATCTCGACGAGCTTGTGCTGGACGAGCTGGTAGCCGGCGATGGGGCGCGAGAACTGCACGCGCGCCTTGGCGTACTGCAGCGCCTCGTCGTAGCAGGCCATCGCGGCGCCGATCGCGCCCCAGCTGATGCCGTAGCGCGCCTGGCTGAGCGTCTGGAGCGGCCCCTTCATCCCGTCGGCGCCGGGGAGGATCGCGTCCTCCGGCACCTCGGCCTCCTCCAGCACGAGCTCGCTCGTCACCGAGGCGCGCAGGGAGAACTTGCCGTGGATGTCGTGCGCCGCGAACCCGCGCGTCCCCTTCTCGACGAGGAACCCGCGGACGACGCCGTCCAGGCGCGCCCACACGATCGCCACGTCCGCGATCGAGCCGTTCGTGATCCACCGCTTGGTGCCGTTCAGCCGATAGCCGCCGCCGGGCAGCCGCCGCGCCGTCGTCAGCATCCCGCTCGGATTCGACCCGAAGTCCGGCTCGGTCAGGCCGAAGCAGCCAATTTTGTCCCCCCGCGCCATCGCCGGCAGCCATTTCTGCCGCTGCTCCTCGCTGCCGAACGCGTAGATGGGGTACATCGCCAACGCCCCCTGCACCGACGCGAAGCTGCGCACGCCCGAGTCGCCGCGCTCGAGCTCCTGGCAGGCGAGACCGTAGGCCACCGAGCTCGCCCCGGCGCAGCCGTACCCCTTGATGGTCATGCCGAGCAGGCCCATGCGCCCGAACTCGCCCACGAGCTCCATCGGGAACACGCCGTCGCGGAACCAGCGGCCCACGCGCGGGATCACCTTCTCGTCCACGAAGGCGCGCACCATGTCGCGCACCAGCCGCTCCTCGTCCTCGAGGAGCTCGTCTATGTCGTAATAGTCGACGCCGCGGAAGGGCATGCAGCCGGTATACTTTGCTTGTCCGCATGCGTAAAGCGGTGGTGGTGGCGCTGTGTCTGGCCGGTTCGGCGCGCGGCGCGACGCCGGCGCAGACGCTCGGGGAGGCGTGGGCCGCCTACCGCGGCGGGGACTTCGCGGCCGCCCGGCGGCTCGCCGCGCCGCTCGTCGCCGCCCGCCTGGCCAACCGCGACTATGCGATCTACCTCGCCGGGCAGACGGCGCTGTTCCTCGGCGACCCCGCCGCCGCGCTACCCTTGTTCCGCGAGCTCGCGGGGATGGAGGGCCGTTTCCGCGGGATCGCGCCCTGGCGCGCCGCCGACGCGCTGTGGGCGCTCGGGCGCCTCGACGAGGCGCGCGCCGCCTACGAGAAGCTCATCCCCGCGCCGGCGCCGCCCCGGCAGCAGACCGGCGACCTCACCACCTCCGATCTCGACGGGGACCCGGGCGTCGGGCTGTTCCGCGTCGCGCTGGCCCACGACGCGGCCGGCCGCCCCGCCGAGGCGCTGGCCGCACGCCGCCGCCTCGCCCTGGAGTACCCGGAGCACCCGCTCGCGGCCAAGGTCCAGGTGCCCCTCACGGCCAAGGACCGTCTCGCCCGCGCGGAGCGCCTGAGCGCCGGACGCGGCTGGGACGCCGCGCTCGACGAGCTGGCGAAGATCCCCGACGGCGAGGACGCCGAAACGGTGCGCCTGCGCGACTACTGGATCGGGATGACGCTCTACCGCATGCGCCAGAAGTACGACCGCGCCGCCAAGCTCCTCCTCGGCGTGGCCGACGCGATGGGGCCGCTCGCGGCGAACGCGATGTTCCACGGCGCGCGCGCCTGGTCGCGCGCCGATCGCGACGACGAGGCCATCCGCCTCTATCGCGACGTCGTGAAGCGCTATCCGTCGACGCCGCAGGCTGCCGAGGCCCAGTTCCTGTCGGGGTGGCTCGAGTTCAACCGCGGGCGCTACCGCGAGGGGATCCCGGGCCTGCGCGGCGTGCTCGACCGGTTCGGCTCGTCGAAGTGGGCCGACGACGCGCTGTGGTACCTCGGCTTCTCCTACCTCCTCCTCGGGGAGCACGAGGCGGCGGTCACGACGCTCGACCGTCTCTCCGGCGTCAAGGCGCGCTACTGGAAGGCGCGGGCGCTGTCGGCGCTCGGCCGCCGCGCCGACGCGGACAAGGCCTACCTCGACATCGTCACCCAGGCGCCGTTCTCGTGGTACGCGCTCCTCTCGCGCGCGCGCCTCAAGGAGCGCCGGATCATCGTCGGGCCGTTCGGGCTCAAGGACCAGCCCGCGGGCGACGTCCCGGCGCTGGGCGCGCCCGACCCGAAGCTCGACGCCGATCCGCTCATCGCGCGCGCCGATGAGCTCATCGCCGCCGGCATGTTCGACGACGCCGGCCACGAGCTCGCGCGGGGCGAATCGGCGTTCCTCAAGCGGGCGGGGCCGCGCGGCCTGGCGACGCTCGTCGATCGCTATCCGCGCGCGCGCCAGTGGAACCGCCTCTACAACCTCGCCGACGGCCGCGGCCGCGCCGCGCTGAGCCTGGCGCCCAAGGGGAACGCCCGCGCCTGGTGGGAGGCGGCGTACCCGCGCGCCTGGTCGGCGTTCGTCGAGAAGCACCAGGATCTGGGCAAGAATCCGCCGTTGTACCTGTACGCGATCATGCGCAAGGAGAGCGGCTACGACCCCAACGTGGCGAGCTACGCCGACGCCATCGGCCTGCTGCAGATGATCCCGCCCACGACCCGGCGGGTGGCCGCCGTGCTGGGCCTCCCCTACGGCGACGACATGCTCTACGACCCCGAGTACAACGTGCGGGTGGGGAGCTGGTACATCGGCGGGCTGGCGCAGAAATTCGGCCGCCAGATCCCCATCGCCGCCGGATCGTTCAACTGCGGGCCGGGGCCGGTCGTGCGCTGGCTCAAGCGGGACGGCGCCCGCCCCATGGACGAGTGGGTCGAGCTCGCCTCGTACACCCAGACGCGCGAGTACATGAAACGGGTCACCGAGATTTACGCGCGCTATCTTTATCTGTACCAGGGCGTCGTGTACGAGCAGCCTCTCGAAGTGAACGCGTCGGTCGCCCGCGACGACATCGATTACTGAAAGGACCCTCATGCCGAAGTTCCGCGGCGTCGTGAAGAAGAACCCGATCGAGGGAGGCGTGTGGGAGCTCCACACGTCCGATGGAAAGCGCTACCAGCTCGCGGGCGGCGACGCCGGCCTTCGCGCGGAGGGGGCCAAGGTCGAGATCGACGGGCACATCGACAAGGACGCGTTCGGCATCGGCATGACCGGGCCGACGCTCGCGGTGAAGTCGTACAAGAAGCAGTAATCCGGCGCCTGTGGCGGG
>DATFWE010000244.1:0-11580 GCA_035259575.1 Haliangiales bacterium | reverse complement strand
GCTGACGGCGATGCTCGCGCTGGCCGTGATCGCCCGCCGCGCCGTGGCCGTGGCCGTCGCCGGCGGTGTGGAGGCGGGGGAGCTGGGACCGGCGCTGTGCCGCGCCGCCGGCGTGCCCGTCGTCGCCGACCTCAGCGGCATCTACGCCTGGGCGCGGCCCGGCGATCGCATGCTCGTCGACGGCGACGCCGGGCTGGTGCGCATCAATCCGCCGCCGACCGCGGTCGCCCGCTTCCGCGCCCGTCGCTGATCGGCCTCCGCCGGCGGTGTGGAATACAACGTCCTACATGAAGTCCGGGACGGTGGTCGGCGTCCGGATCGATCACCGGCAATCGGCCCGGGGGCGACGGCGGCTACGCGAGCGTCGACGCGACGCCCGGCGCGACGGGCACCGTCCAGGAGAACGGGCCGGGCCAGGGCAGCGGCGGCGGCGCCGCCGCCGTCGGGCGCGCCCGCGTCGGTTCGGCGCTGGCGCCCTCCACGGGGATGATGGTCGTCACCCCGCCGGCGGAGGTGGTGCCCTAGAGGTCAGGGACCCGTTCGGAACGTGGCCGCCAGCCAGGCGTCCACCTCCGCCAGCTCCGCGCTCGCCCCCGGGCCCGCTTTCGCGTAGACGTCGCGAGCGTTCGCCGCCAGCGATCGGGCCCTCGTCGCGTCGCGGCTCGACTCCCACAGCGCCCGCGCCAGCGCGAACTGCGTCTCGCCGAGGTCGACGGGTGCACAGTCGTGAGCCTGCCTCCGCGCCAGGGCGCGCGACAAGGGCGGGACCGCTTGCTCCGGCTGGCGCAGTGCCAGACGGGCCTGGCCGACGCCGGTCTCGGGATAGGCCAGGTCGAGGTGATCGGGGCCGAGCGCCTTCTCGAACATGACGAGCGCGCGCTCCTCCTCTGCCAGCGCCTCGGCGGGCCTGCCTTGCCGCAGCAGCACCTCCCCGATGTCGCGATGGACGAGGGCCACATTGACGTGGTCGGGGCCGAGCGCCTTGGTGAAGATGTCCTGCGCCGTGCGATAGTGCTTGAGCGCATCGGCGTAGCGGTGTTGCCGCGCCAGCGCGTCGCCCAGGCTGTGATGGGCCCAGGCCACGTCGGTGTGCGCCGGGCCGAGCTTGCGTTCGAGGACGGCGAGACCTTTCTGGTCATCGTCGAGCGCTGCCTCCGTCCTCCCCAGCGCGGCGAGCACGTCGCCCACCTCGATGAGCTGCTTGGCCGTCGCGGGGTTGTCGGGACCGAAGATCCGGTCCCGCAGCGCCAGGGCGCGCTCGTGGTCGGCCAGCGCTTCGTCATACTCGCCGAGCTTGTAGGCGGCGGTCCCGACGTTACCGAGGATCGTGGCGTAGTCGGGCTCGTTGGGGGCCACGCGCTCCAGGATGGCGAGCGCCCGCTGGTGGCTGGCCTTGCCCGCGCGCAGGTCGCCGCGCTCCATGTGCACCATGCCCATGACCGACAGGGAAAGCGCGAGCTGGGGGTCGTTGGGCCCGAGGGCGCCTTCCTGGATGGTGACCGCGCGCTGGATCACCGACAGGGCGCGGTCGTACTGCCCCAACCGATCGAGCATGGCCGACAGGTTCGACAGCATCCCCGCGATGCGAGGGTGCGCGGGACCGTAGGCGCGCTCGGCCGCCTCCGCGGCGCGCGTCTCGTAGTCCGCCGCGTCGGCAAACTTCGCCTGCCGGGCCGCGTTGATCGCCAGGAGGTTCAGGCTTTCGGCGATCTCGGCGTCGTTGCGCGCCGTCTCGGCGAGGCCGAGGGCCCTCTGGTAGCGATCGCAGGCCTCCGCGAACCGGGCCAGCTGGTCGAGGACGCCGCCGACGCGCGTGTCGATCTGCGCGCGCCGCACGGGATCGTTGCCCAGGCGGGCGACGGCGGCCTCGGCGACCTGCCCGGTGCGCAGCGCCTCGTCGAGCCGCCCGAGGAGCTTGCCCAGAACTTCCAGCAGCGCGATCTCGGCGTCGGCCTTCACCTCGTCGTGGTGCGCGGCATCCGCGGCCAAGGCCGCCTGGAACAGATCCGTCTCCGCGGCGGTGCCGGCGCGGAGGTCGGCCTCGAGCCGCCCGACGAGGTACTGGGCCTCCGCCTGGAGCGGCGGGTGGCCGAGCGCGCGGGCCGAGCCGAGAGCGGCGACGGCCATGAGCAGCCCCTCCCGGTAGCGGCCGGCGCTGCGCCGCGCTCGCGCCGCGGCGAGCACGCCGCGCGCGCGGTCCACCGCGCTCCGCGCCGCGCGGTCGATCGGGGGCGGCAGCGGGGCGGCGAGGCGCTCGACGTCGGCGCACGCGGCGAGATCGGGGAGCGCGCCCACGGCCTGGACGGACCGCTCCATCACCTGGACATCGGCGGTGGCGAGGAGCGCGCTGAGCGCGCGCACGTCGCCCAGCCGGCGTGCGAGACAGCCCATCCTGAGGTCGAGAGCCGCCGCCGACTGCTCCCCCTTCTGCGTGGCCACGCAGGCGTTGCGGTGCATCGCGAGCCAGTCGCCGGTGTAGCCGTCGACCGTCGCCGCGACGCGGGCGAACGTATCCTGCGCGTAGGGCTTCCCCGTCGCGACGAACTGCGCGCGCACCCGGTCTTTCATTCCGGCGTCCCAAACGCCGGCGAGCTCATCGATCGCCAGTCCGCAGGTCTTGGGCAGGGCCACCCAGATGCCGGCGGCCGCCGCCGCGGCCACGGCCGCCGCGGCGACGATCGTCCGCCGCCGCGCCACCACGCGGTCGCGCTCGAGATCCGCGAGCAGCGCGTCCATCGACGGGTGACGCGCGTCCGGATCGACCGCCAGCCCGCGCAGGACGGCTCGCCGCAGCCACGCCGGCGCATCGCCGGAGGGCGGCTGCACCCGCCCCGCGCACACCTCGGCGGCCAGGGCGTCGACGGTGTCTCCGCGAAACGGCCGGGCGCCGAACAGCCCCTCGTAGAGCGCGACGCAGAAGGCGAACTGATCCGCGCGCGCGTCCGCGAGCTCTCCGCGGTGCTGCTCCGGCGCCATGTACTTGGGGGTCCCCACCGCCTGCCCGGTCCGGGTGAGCGTCAGCGCCCGCGGATCGAGGACCGTGGCGGGCGACGCCAGCACGCCGACCAGGCCGAAATCGGTCACCCGCACCCGCCCGTCGTCGCCCACGAGCACGTTCTCCGGCTTGAAGTCGCGGTGGACGAGCCCGGCCGCGTGCGCGGCCGCCAGCCCGCGGCCGGCGGCCACGAACATGCCTCTCACATCGCGCCAGGATCGCGGCGCGGCCCGCAGCCAGCTCGCCAGCGTGCCGCCCTCGACCTGTTCCATCACCACGAACACCTCGTCGCCGGTGCTCCCCACCTCGTGCACCGTGATGATGTTCGGGTGGGACAGCTTGGCCATCGCCTGCGCCTCGCGGACGAGCCGCACCCGCGCTTCGACCGACGCGCCCCCGCCGACGGCGCCGGCGCGGAGGAGCTTGATGGCCACGCGACGGTCGAGACCCGGATCGTAGGCGGATACCACCACCCCCATCGCGCCGGCGCCGAGCTCCTTCACGATCAGGAATCGTCCCAGCGCCGTTCCGCGCGGCGCCTGGGCCCGCCCGCCCGGCTCGGCGGGCGCCGTCTCCGCGAGAGGGGACGGCGTCTGGCGGACGAGCTCCGCAAGGAGCGCCCTGCAGGGGGCGCAGTCTTCGGCGTGCGCCAGCACCGCGCCGCGGGCATCGCCCTCGAGATGGCCTTCGATCACGGACTGGATGACGTTGCTATCCGGACAATCCAATCCGCCACGACCTCCTCGGTCATGGTATCACGTCGCCCGTCGGCGGCCCCGCCGGGCCCTACTTCCCGCGCAGGTACTTGTCCAGAAACTCGAGGACCTTGCGATCGCCGACGATCTCGTTCTTCTTCTTCGTGAACCCGTGGCCCTCGTCGGGGAACACCACGTACTCGACGGGGACGCCGTTCTTCTTCACCGCCGCCACGATCTCGTCGGATTCGACCTTGAGCACGCGCGGGTCGTTGGCGCCCTGGAGGACGAGGAGCGGCTTCTTGATGGTGTCGGTGTGGAACAGGGGCGAGATTTCCACGAGGAGCTTCTCGTCCTTCTCGGGGTCCCCGATCTCCTCGTAGATGGCCCTGCGGAACGATTCCCAGTAGGGCGGGATGCTCTTCAGGATTCGCACCCAGTTGGCCACGCCGAAGAAGTCCACGCCCACCACGAACTCGTCGGGCTTGAACGCCAGGGCGGCCAGGACCATGTATCCGCCGTAGCTGCCCCCGATGATGCCGATCTTCTGCGGGTCCACGTACTGGAGCGACTGGAGGTACTTCTTGGCCGCCACGCAATCCCACAGCGGCTCCTTGCCGTGCTTGCGATCGTCGGCGGTGAAGAAGGTCTTGCCGTAGCCCGAGCTGCCGCGGTTGTTGATGGCGAGGATGGCGTAGCCGTGGTTCACGAGGTACTGGATGAGGGCGTTGTAGCCGGGGCGGGACTGGCCGCCGGGGCCGCCGTGCACAAATACCAGCGCCGGGACCTTGCGGTCGGGACCCGCGGCAAGCGGCTTGTAGAGGACGTTGGGGATCGGCATGTCGTCGAACGACTTGAAGCGCACGACCTCTGCGCGGACCAGGTCTTCGGGATCCACTTCCTTGTTCAGCGCGTCCGTGAGCCGGGTGAGCTTGGCGCGCTTGATGTCATAGAGGTGAAGGTCGCCCGGGCGGCGATCCGACCGGAGATAGAACGCGAGCTTGTCCTCGCTGCGAGAGAACGTGACCCCCGTGATCTCGCCGTCCTCGACCTTGGGCAGCGGAAGCTCCGCGCCGCCGGCGTCCACCACCCGGAGCTTGCTCCGCCCGTCCTCGTTGATGACCGTCGCGCGGTACTTGTCGTTCCAGGAGAAGTAGGTGGCGACGACGTCCCAGTCGTACTTCTCCACCTCCTCGCTCTTGCCGCCCTGGAGGTCGTAGCGCTTCACGCGCGTGAACTCCCCGCCGTCGTCGGTCAGGTAGTAGAGGTAGCGCGAGGCGGCATCGAAGGTCTGGCCCCGATAGGCGGCGGTGCCGGTGTGCTCGCTGATCTTGGTGAGCTTCTTCTGCGTCGCGTCGTAGAGGAAGATGTCCTGGTCGGCGCTCGTATTCTCCTTGCCGAGGGCCATCCATTTCTCGTCCCACGAGATCGCGGCGAGCTGGTAGCCGACATCGTCCTTGTAGAGGAGGGTCCGCTCGTAGGTCTCGGCGTCGTAGCGGTAGACGTCGAAGAACCTGGGGTCGCGCTCGTTCGTGCGCACGTAGAAGCCCTTCAGATCGTGGGACCACCCGCCGAATATCGCCTTCACCTTGTCGCCGGGCGTGAGGTCCTTCTCCTTCCCGTCCTTGCCCCGCACGTAGAGGTGGTCCATCTCGTTCCCCCCGCGATCGCGCGTGTAGAGGATGCGATCGTCCCGGGGGAAGTACGACACGGCGAGGGTGGTCTCGGTGGAGCGGGTGAGCTGCTGGGCCTTCCCGCCGGCGACCGGCACGGCGTAGACGTTGAGTATCCCCGTCTCGTCCGACGAAAACAGAATGGACGTCTCGTCGGCGGAGAACGAGGCGCCGGCGTAACGGGTGCTCTTCATGAGCTGCTCGATCGTGTACTCTCTCTTCGGGCGCGCCGGGGCTGCGACCGCGAGCTGGGGGAGGAGCGCGAGGAGCGCGAGGAGCCGGAGGGAGCGCATGGGCGCCGAGCTTAGCAGACGCGCCTACGGCTAACGATGACCTGCGATGACTTACGCGCTCAGCTCCGGCTGCGCTCGCCCGCGCGGGCAGGGGCCGGGCTCCTGGTACCTCTGGCCGAAGATCCGCTTCACGCCGGTGACCAGCCGCCACGTCAGATACGCCTTGTTGAACCCGACCGCCTCCGCCCCGTCGAAGTACGGGTTCTTGGTGCCGCCGAGCTCCACCAGCGCGAGCACCTGCTCGGCCACACTGACCGGACAGCCGGTCATGCGCATGTGCGGCTCCTTCTTCGATTTGGCGATGTTGCGCTTGACCGCGATCATCTTGGCATAGATGTCGGAGTGCTTGGCGTGGTAGGGGTCCTTCGTCGACCGGTCCTGGTACACGCTCTTGATCTGGACCAGCTTGCCGTCGATGTGCCCCTCCCAGTTCGCGCAGTCGCCGATGAAGATGACCTTCTCCCCCGGCTTGGCGTCGATCGGCCCGCGGTAGGCGCCGAACACGACGGTCAGCGGCCGCATGCTCTCGTCGGCCTTGGCGTCGTAGAGGCGCAGGATCTCGATCGCCTCCTCGATCGCGCCCGGACACCCGCCCCAGCAGTAGTCGGTGCGCTCCGCCTCGGGCGGCGGGCCGGCGTAGGCCGTGATCTTCGATCCCTGGAAGTACTTCTCGACGCGCACCAGGCCGACCTCGAAGCCCTTGGCGCGCGCCTTCGCCTGCTCCAGCGTCACGTCGCCGGTGATCTTGATCTTGGCGAGGTCGGTCGTGCCGAAGCCGTGGTCCTCGGTGAGCGAGATGTGCTTCACCTCGCGCGCGTTCACGCCGATGATCGCGCAGCACACGGCGTCGAACGCCACCTGGTTGTTCCCCATGATGAGCAGCTTGAGCGGGAACGGCTTGGGCGTGAGCATGCGCCCCTCGCCGGCGACGATCGCGTCGATGACCAGGAACTGCGGCTGAATGATGTGCTGCAGGTCGGCGATCTTCTCGTCGAGGCGATGGTCGTGATCGATGAGGCGGTGGCGGTCGTCCTGGATGCCGATGTAGGCCTTGCAGCCGAACGTCACCGTCGTCCACGGGTGCGCCTTGAACTTCGGCATGTTGACGAAGAAGTCGGCGCGCGCGACCGGCTCGGGCGTGAACACGTAGTCGCGCAGGCGATTCGCGTGGGTGTAGCGGATCTCGACCTGCTTCTGCTCCTCGAAGTAGTAGCGCTTGACGCCGGGGACGCGGTCGATCATCTCGTCGAAGCCCGACTGGTGGAACGCGGCGCGGGTGGGGATCGTGATGCCGCAGCGCTCGCCGACGGCCAGCTCGGCGATCGCCTCGCCGCCCACGTCCTTGAGCGCGTGGAGCACGCCCTCCCCCACCTCCGGCCGCGTGTGCGCGTGGGGGAAGAGCTTCCCCGCCGCGACGAGGTTCGGCTTGACGAGCACGCGCCCGGACGGCTTGAGCCCGAGCTCGACGAGGCCTTCGCGGACGATGTCGCGGATCTTCTGCGGGTCGTAGTCCTCGCAGTGCCGGAGGATGACGTGGGGCGCGGTCGTCGGCTTCATGAGGTGCGTATCATAGCACCACGCCACTTTTGCGTTCGCGCAGGATCCGGGCGATGGCCTCGGCGGTGAGGCGCGCCGCGCGCGCCGGCTCTACGCCGCGCGGGTTGATGTTGGAGATCACCTCGCGGTCGGCGTCGGTCGCGCCCGCGGCGGGCCGGTAAATGTAGTAGGCCGACAGGCTGTCGGAGTAGCCCAGGCCCGGGCGCTCGCCGCACACGAACAACGCCGCCTCGGCCTCGACGAGTCGCGCGATCTCGTCCATGACCTTGACGCGCGAGCGGCGCACGAAGAACGGCGTGCCGATGGGGATACCCTGCGCCGCGAGCTCCTTCTCGAGCGCGCGGTGGTACACCTCGCCGTGCTCGTTGAACGCCGCCGCCGACAGGCCGTCGCCGTAGATGACCTGGAGGCGGGGCCCCCGCGGGCAGCGGCGCGGGATCTCGGCGCGCGCCTCGTCGGACAGGGTGCGCCCCGCGTCGGGGCGGAGGAGGAAGTGCCGCTTGTCGGTGGCGCGCGTGGCCACCTCGAACAGGCCGAGCTTCTCGAGCAGCTTGGCGTCGACCTCCGAGGACACCGCGTCCTTGGCGGCGGCGTGGTCGGCGCGGAAGCGCAAGAGGGTGTTGGTGCGGTAGCGCGTGCCGGCGCGCCCCACGGCGATGCGCGCCGGCTGGGCGTCGAGCTGCGCGCGCAGCGTCTGCGCGTCGTAGGGCGAGCCCAGGTTGACGCCGCGGTCGGGCGGGATGACGAGGGCGTCGGAAGTGTCGACGACGGCGGCGCCGGTCGCGTCGCCGAGCGCCTGGCGCACGAGCGCCTCGATCTGGGCCCGGTCGATCATTGCTTCGCTCGCTCGCGGTCGGCGCGGCGCTCCAGGTCGCTCGCGTGCCGCTCGCTCCAGGGTCGCTGCATCCGCGCCTCCGCTCGCTCGCTCATTGCTTCGCTCGCTCGCGGTCGGCGCGGCGCTCCAGGTCGCTCGCCTGCCGCTCGCTCCAGGGTCGCTGCATCCGCGCGTCCGCTCGCTCGCTAGTCATGAAAAGAAACTCGGATCACCGGCGCGCGACGTCAGGCGGCCGTCCTTCATGAGCCCGATCTCCTCGAGCCACCGCTCGAACTCGGGCGCCGGCCGCAAGCCGAGGAGCTCGCGCAGCGTCGCGTCGTCGTGGAACGACGAGGACTGGTAGTTGAGCATCACGTCGTCGCCCATCGCCAGGCCCATGAAGAAGTTGCACCCGGCCACGCTGAGGAGCACCTCCAGGTTCTCGAGGTCGTTCTGGTCGGCGTCGGCGTGGTTGGTGTAGCAGGCGTCGCACCCCATGGAGATGCCGTGCAGCTTGCCCATGAAGTGGTCCTCCAGGCCGGCGCGGGTGATCTGGCGCGCGTCGTAGAGGTACTCGGGCCCGATGAAGCCGACGACAGTGTTGACGAGGAACGGCGCGAACTCGCGCGCGATGCCGTAGTTGCGCGCCTCGCACGTCTGCTGGTCGACGCCGTGGTTGGCGTCGGCGGACAGCGCCGACCCCTGCCCCGTCTCGAAGTACATGACGTTCGGGCCGGTGGCCTGGCCGAGCTTCTTCGTCATGTCCCACGCCTCGCGCAGCATCGGCAGGGTCACGCCGAACGCGCGCAGCCCCTTCTCGGTGCCGCACAGCGACTGGAACATGAGGTGGAGCTTCGCGCCCTCGGCGAGCGCCTTCATCTGGGTGGTGACGTGGGCGAGGCAGCAGTTCTGCGTGGGGATGCGCCAGTCGACGATGAGCTGGTGGGTGGCGTCGAGGATCTCCTTGCAGCGCGCCACGTCGTCCGTCACCGGGTTGACGCCGATGACCGCGTCGCCGGTGCCGTAGCTCAGGCCGTCCTTGATCGAGGCGAGGATGCCGTCGATCGAGTCCGACGGATGGTTCGGCTGCAGGCGGAAGCCGAGGCGGCCCTCGAGGCCCATGGTGTTGTTGGCGTGGACGACGACGCGGATCTTCCGCGCCGCCACGACGAGGTCCATGTTCGACATCAGCTTGGCGACCGCGGCGATCATCTCCGAGGTGAGCCCGCGGCCGAGGCGCAGGAGCTCCGGCCCGCCCGCGCCGGCGTCGAGGATGTGCTCGCGCAGGCGCCCGACGGTCCACGCCTTCACCTCCTCGTAGACCGGGCGGCTGAGCTCGTCCCAGATGAGGCGAGTGACCTCGTCGTCGGCGTAGGGCACGCAAGGGTGCTCGTAGAGGTCCTGGAGCGTCATCTCGGACAGGACGAGCTTGGCGGCGACGCGCTCGACGGCGGAGGCGGCGGCCACGCCCGCGAGGATGTCGCCCGATTTCTCCTCGCTGGCCTTGGCCATGACTTCCTTGACGTCGCGAAAGACGAAGGTCTTGCCGCGGACAGTAGCGGAGAGCTTCATCGACGTTACGCTCGGTCGCCGAGCTTACACCAATGCTACTCTGTGCGTGTGCGGCGCTTCTGCCTCGCGCTCGGCTTCCTCGTCCCGATGCCCGCCGGCGCCGCGGGTCTGGTCGTGTCGCCCACCGTGGTGACCGCGGAGATCGCCGGCGACGAGCCGCTGCCGTCGGTGAAGATCAAGAACGAGGGCGGCGAGGCCTGGGAGTGCGAGCTGGCGGTGCGGCCGCCCGCGCAGGCGCTCGACGGCGCCCCCCGCCCTGGCCTCGAGACCTACCCCTACTCGGCGCACACGCTGGTGACGATCAAGAACGCCCACTTCGTGCTCCAGCCCGGCGAGACGGCGACGGTGGCATGGCGCGCCGCCCCGCCCGCGCGCGCCGGCGGCGGGTACGCGGTGCTGGCGGTGAAGGGTCGGCCCGCGGGCGGCGGGGGCCCGTGGGTCGAGCTCCACGTCGAGGTGCTGCTCACCTTCCCGGGGGCGGCGCGGGCGGCGGTGTCGGCGGGTCGCGTCGACGCGGCGCAAGACAAGGCCGGCGCCCCGGTGACGCTGTCGGTGCGCGTCAAGAACGAGGGCGACATCGCGGTGTCCGCGAACGCCGCGGTCGCGCTGTCCGACGCGAGCGCGAAGGTGGTGGCCCAGGCGGTGCTGGGGCCGGCGATCATCCTGCCGGGGTACGAGCGGATGATCGAGGGGACGCTCGCGGCGCCGCCCCCCGGCGCGTACAAGATCGCCGGCGCGGTCGAGGCCGCCGGCGCGTCGGTCCCCGTGACCGGCGCGCTCGAGGTCCTGCGGCCGGGGGAAATCGCGACGCACCGCGCGGCGCTCGTGGGCGCGGGGCCGGACGCGGCGGCGGCCGCCGCGCCGGTCCGGCTCGAGGCGGTGGTGGAGAACCGCGGGAACCTCCCCCTTCCCGCAACCGGGCGGGCGGTCGTCCGCGGCGCGACCGGCGAGGTGGGCGCGACGCTGGCGCCGCCGTCACCGATCCCGGTGGGGCGGCGCGGGACGCTGGCGGGGATCGCGCCGGCGCTGCCCGCGGGCGACTACCAGGTCGAGCTGTGGGTGGAGAACCCGGCGGGGCGGCCGCTGGCATCGGCGCGGCGTACGCTGCGCGTCGGTGCGGAGGTCCCGCGCGGCGCGCTGCGCATCGTCCTCGCCGAGGACGCGGCGGTGACGTATCGGAACGTGGCCGGGGTCGCGGCCGACGCCGCCGGCGTGGTGCAGTTTCTCGACGCATCCGCTACGGTGGTGAGCCAGGCGCGCCTCGAGGCGCGGCGGGTCGGGGCGGGCGAGACGGTGACCTGGCGCGCGGCGCTTCCCCCCGGGACCGCGGCGGCGCGCGCCCTCGTCGATTTCGGCGGCGCGGCGCCCCTCGAGGCCACGGCCGATGTACACCATTGAGCGGCACGCCGGGCGCCTCCTCGAGGTGCGGCAGATCGCGCCGACGCCGCTGACGCTCGACGAGGTGCTGAGCTTCCGCGACGCCATGGCGCGGACGATCCGCGCCTCCGCCGGTCCGGTCGTGCTGTGCGTCGACCTGCGCCAGGCGACGCTGTTCGCGCCCGAGGCCGCGTCGGAGATCGAGGCGCTGATGAAGCAGATCAACCCGCGGCTGGAGCGGAGCGCGATCGTCCTTCCCGGCGACCGCCCGACGATGGCGCTGCAGATGGAGCGCCTGGTGCGCGCCGCCGGCCGCGCTTCGCGCCGGACGTTCCTCGGCCCCGCTGCCGCCGCCGAGTGGCTGGGCGAGATCCTCGACGATTCGGAGCGCGAGCGGCTGCGGGTGTTTCTCGAGCTCTGACGCGGTCGGCTCGGCCGCGCCCCCCCACCGCCTCCGGCTTGCCTGACCATTGATCGCAAATCGATCCGTCCTCGGGAATTTCGGTCCAGTGTCGATGGTTTGGCGTGCATGAAGAGCGAGCGCGCATGGGCGATCGAGTCGTTCGGACACGCCGAGTTGGGCGATGAAAGACGTACCCGACGG
>DATFWE010000243.1:0-13904 GCA_035259575.1 Haliangiales bacterium | reverse complement strand
GTCGACGCGCGCCTGGATCGCCGCGGGCACGGCGTCGGGCCAGAACGGAATGCGGCGCGGCTCGCCGCGGGCGGGCGGCGCGAGGGCCAGTACGAGGACGAGCGCGAGGGGGCGCATGGCGGTGCATTTTACTCGGGGGCTTCATCGATCACCCGGCACTCTTCCCGGTTGTGGGCCGAGGTCGCGAACAGCTTGCACAAGCTACGGCTGGTCCGGTCAGATCGTCGTCATCTGGCCCTGGTCATGCGGCCGGATCCGCGCAACGAGCAAGGCATGGAGCTCTTCATCTTTGCCCGCCTCTACGCGCGCGAGGGACAGGAGGTGGCCGTCATCGCGGCGATGCGCGAGATGGTCGGCCCCACCCGCGCGGAGCCCGGCTGCATGGGCGTCGACTACTATCGCTCGATCCGAGACCCGCGCCTGTTCTACGTCCACTCGCGGTGGACCGACGAGGCGGCGTTCGACCGGCACGTCGGGTTGCCGCACACGGTGCGTTTCGTCGAGGAGGTGGAGAAGGCGCTCGTGCACTCGCTGGAGGTGGCACGGACGACGGCGATCGACGGGATCGGGTGACGGCTACTGCGCCGCCCTCGCCTGGGCCACCGTCATCCCGATGATGACGTCCGAATCGATCCACGGCCCGGACTGGCGCAGGATCTCGTTCAGCTCCTGCACCATCGCCCGCGCCGACGGAAAACGCTTGGCCGGGTCGGTCGCCAGCGCGCGATGCACCGCCGCCACCAGGCGCGGCGGCAAATCGGGGCGCCGGTCGTCGAGCGGCCGGACCTTGCCGCCGCGGATGGCTTCGACGACCGCAGCATCGGTCGCGGCCTCGAACAGCCGCTCGCCCGCGAGCGCTTCCCACATCGTGCACGCGAGCGAGAACAGATCGCCCTCGGGGAGGGGCGGCTTGCCGGTGAACGTCTCGGGCGCCATGTACGACACGGTTCCCTTGACGATGCCCGGCGCGGTGAGCGCGGCGCTGCGATCGCGCGCGCGCGCCATGCCGAAGTCGCCGAGCTTGATGCCGCCGTTCAAGCCGAGGAGGATGTTCTGCGGCGAGACGTCGCGATGGATGACCGGCGCCGGCGTCCCGTCGGGGAGACGGCGCTCGTGCGCCGCGGCCAGCCCGCGCAGGACGCCGATGCTCACGTGGACCACGAGCCCCCACGGGATCGGCCGCTCCAGCCGCGCCATCGTGCGGATCAACGAGCGCAGATCGATCCCCTCGATCCACTCCATGACGAGGCAGTAGGACGCGCCGGTGGCGCCCGGCTCGGCCACGAAGTCGAACACCTGAACCAGGTGCGCGTGCTGCAGCTCGGCGCCGATGCGCGCCTCCTCGAGGAACATGCCCAGGTGGGGCTGGACCGCCGAGAACGCGCGGTTCATCACCTTGATCGCGATCGGTCGCGCGAACACCTCGGAGCTGCGGGCCACGCCGCGCCAGACGGTCGACATCCCGCCCTCGCCGACGGGCGAGAGGAGCTGGTAGCGGCCGCCGATGATCGTTCCTGCTTGCACCGGACAGGCACCATTATCCTACGCGCCCCAGCGGCGGAGCAATGCCCGGATCCAGGGGCGGCGCCGCAGCCGCGGCCAGGCCAGCCCGACCGCCGCCACGACCCCGGCGGCGGCGACGCGCGCCGGACCGCCGCCCGAGCCGCCCCACGCCACCGCGGCGGCGAGGAGCTCGAGCGTGCCCAGCGTCGCCACGCCGAGGAGCAGGGCGCGCGCGACGACGCGGTTGTGCTCGATCAGGGCGGTCGCGCTGCGCCAGTGCGCGGCGACCGTGCGGATCTGGAACACCGCGACGACGGCGCCCGTGGCCACCGCGACGAGGCCGAGGAGAGTGCGCTCCGCCCCGCTCGCGGACTCGCGCAGGGCCACGATCGACGCCATGAGCATCGCGGCCCACAGGCCCGCGGCGACGCTGGCGACGCCGATCAGGACCGAGGCGAACGGGCGGGCGAGCGCGGCGCGGCGCGCGATGCGCGACGCCGTGGGCACGGTCAGATCGTCGGTGGGGACGGTCGCGACGACGGGCCCGCCGGCTGCCGGCTCGGCGGTCTCGAACGCGGCGAGCTCGGCGTCGAGCTCCAGCACGGTCGCCGGTCGCGCGTCGGGATCGCGCGCCATCGCGTGCTGGATCACCGCCTCGATCCCCTCGGGGATGCTCGGCTCGATCGAGCGCGGGCGGGACGGTTCCTGGTTGAGGAGCAGCACGAGCGGGTTCACGGCGGGGTCGCGGCCGTAGGGCGGCTCGCCGGTGAGCATGCGGAACAGCACCGCGCCCACCGTGTAGATGTCGGCCAGCGGTCCGGCGTCGGCCGCGCGGCGGGCCTGCTCCGGCGCCATGTACGCGGGCGTGCCGACGAGCGCGCCGGTCTGCGTGATCTGGTGGTCGTCGTCGAGCTTGGCCACGCCGAAATCGAGCACCTTGACCAGGAGCTCGTCGCCGCGGCAGAGGTAGACATTCGACGGCTTGAGATCGCGGTGGACGACGCCGCAGGCGTGGGCGGCGGCCAGCGCGCTGCAGATCTGGCGCGCGATGGGGATCGCCTCCGCCGGGACCATCTTGCCGGTGCGGTTCAGGCGGGCCTGCAGGTCCTCGCCGTCGAGGAGCTCGGTCACGATGCAGGGGCGCCCGTCGCCGGTGCGCACGACGTCGACGACGTCGACGACGTGGCGCGAGCGGACCTTGCCCACAGCGCGCGCCTCGCGCTCGAAGCGCGCGAGGAGCTCGGGGAAACGCACCAGGTCGTCGTGGATGACCTTGACGGCGTAGCGCCGGTCGACGCGCAGGTGCTCGGCCGCGTAGAGGCGCGCCATGCCGCCCTCGCCCAGGACGCGCACGATGCGGTAGGTGCCGGCGAGCACCACGCCGAGGAGCGGGTCGACGGCCGGTTGGCTCTCGTCGCTGCGCGGCGTCGCGTCGCGCGGGCACACGGCGAAATCGGCGGGGTACGTGCCTCCGCACCGAGAGCAGGTCCAGCTGCCCGTCGGGCGGGCCGTCACCGGCGTGGCGGGGGAGGGCAGCCGTTCCTTCATTATTGCACCGCTCGCTCGCGACGGCTCGGGGCGCCAAGTCGCTCGGCTGCGCCTCGCTCCAGGGGCGCCGCGATCCTCGCCGTCGCTCGCTCGCTCATTGTTGCACCGCTCGCTCGCGACGGCTCGGGGCGCCAAGTCGCTCGGCTGCGCCTCGCTCCAGGGGCGCCGCGATCCTCGCCGTCGCTCGCTCGCTCATGGTCGCACCTGGCCAGGATAGCGCAGGAACCGTCTCGGGACCTGACGCACCTGTCGGAAATTCGCCGGCCGCGGTGGGGCAACCCCGCCAAAGGACGGGCTCGCCCGCCTGGCATCCGGTTTGTACGGACTCGGCGCATGCGCGTTGCGGCGGTGGCGGCCTGCGTGTGGCTGGCGGGTTGCGCGACCTACAGCGTGCGCCGTGCGGCCCTCACGCCGAACCCGGCGCCGGCGTTCGGCACCGGCCAGCCGATGGACCGCCCGGTGGAGCTGGCGGTGGGGAGCAGCAGCGTCGTCAACCTGGGAGCGCCCGTCCAGGGCGGCGGGGACGGGGGCATCGTCGTGCCGCGCTTCGACCTGAACGGGGGCCTGCGCCTGCGCGTGGCCCCGAACGTGGACGTCGGTCTGGTGTTCGACCACGGCTTCAACGCGGGCGCCGACGCGACGGCGTCCGACATGCCGCGCCCGGACGGCGACACCTTCGGCGGCGGAGCGACGGTGCACTACGCGGCCGGCGACGGCCCGTTCCGCGTCGGGCTCGAGGCGGATTTCCTCGTCTACTCGGTTCCGTGGAAGGAAACCTGGACGTGCGCGGCCAACTGCGGCGCGAGCGCGGTCCAGACGGTCGTCCGCGAGGGCAGGGGCTCGGCGGCGGTGCTGGCGCTGGGGGTCATCCCCAGCTATCGCCGCGGTCGCCTGACGCTGTTCGGCAGCATGACCCTGCGCAATCATCCCACGGCGCGCAAGGGGGACGTGCTCATCGTCGAGGTGGGCGATCCGGTCGAGTCCGGACCGATCAACATGATCGCCGCGGTCGGGGCCGCGGTGGATCTCGGCGAGGGCGCGCGCCTGCAGGCGTCGGCGTACGTGCCGGTCACCGACGACCCGGTGGCCTACACCCCCACGCTGGCGGTGTCGCTGGCCGTCGGGTTCGATCCCTAGGAAGGCTCGCGAAAGATCCCCACGTAGCACTCGGCCAGGCTCGCCGCGGCGGCGCGCGACGTCGTCACCTGCTCGAGCTGCGCGATTTGCAGCCGCTGCTGGAACGGGTCGTCCCCGGGGAAACGGTGCAGCATCGCGGTCATCCACCCGGCGAAATGCTGCGCCCGCCACACGCGCCCGAGCGCGGTCTCGGAGTACCGATCGAGCAGATCGCTCCGGCCGGCGCGCGCGTGGTCGGCGAGCGCGCGCGCGAGCAGGGCCACGTCGGCGACCGCCAGGTTCAGCCCCTTGGCCCCCGTCGGCGGCACGATATGCGCCGCGTCGCCGGCGAGGTACAGGCGGCCGTACCGCATGGGCTCGCACACGAAGCTGCGCATGGCGATCACGCCCTTCTGGAAGATCCGCCCCTCGCTAAGCCGCCAGCCGTCGCGCGTCGCCAGGCGGGTGTGCAGCTCCTCCCAGATGCGCGCGTCGGGCCAGGCGTCCACCTCGTCGTGGGGGTCGCACTGCAGATACAACCGCTGCACCTGGGGCGAGCGCGTGCTCACCAGCGCGAACCCGCGCTCGTGACGCGCGTAGATGAGCTCCTCGGTGGAGCGCGGCGCCTCGACGAGAATGCCGAACCAACCGAACGGGTAGTCGCGCACGTGCTCGCTGCGCCGCGCCGCGGGGATCGCCTCCCGCGACACGCCGTGGAACCCGTCGCAGCCGGCGACGAAGTCGCAGTCGAGCCGGCGCGCCGCCCCCACGGCGTCGCGGAACGTGATGCTCGGCGCGTCGCCGTCGACGCCGTGCAGGCTCACGTCCGACACCCCGAACAGGATCTCCCCGCCCGCCGCGAGCCGGGCGGCGACGAGGTCCTTGATGACCTCGTGCTGGGGGTAGAGCGTGATGCAGCTGCCGCCGGTCAGCTCGGCGAAGTCGATGCGATGGCTCCGCCCGCCGAAGCGCAGGTACACGCCGCGGTGGACCGCGCCCTCGCGCAGCATGCGCTCGCCCACCCCGGCCGCGCACAGGAGATCGACCGTGCCCTGCTCCAGCACCGCCGCGCGGATCGTCGCCTCGATGTCCTCGCGGCTGCGGCTCTCGAGCACGACCGAGTCGATGCCCTCGCGATGGAGCAGGTGCGACAGCAGCAGGCCTGCCGGTCCGGCGCCGACGATCCCGACGTGGACGCGCATGGTCATGTGCCGTCGGCGATCGCCGCCAGCACCTCCTCGACGACGCGGAAAGCCGAGTGCGCCGCCGGCATGCCGCAGTAGATTCCGGCGTGGAGCAGGAGCTCCTTGATCTCGTCGTGGGACACGCCGTTGGCGATCGCCCCGCGCACGTGCAGACGCAGCTCCTCGTCGCGGTGGAGCGCGATCAGCATCGCCATCGTCACCAGGCTGCGCGTCGCGCGCGGCAGGCCCGGCCGCGTCCATACCTCCCCCCATGCGTAGCGCGTGATCAGATCCTGCAGCTCGCGGTTGAACGGGGCCGTCCGGGCCAGCGCGCGGTCGACGTGGGCGTCGCCGAGGACGGCCCGCCGGACCTCCATGCCCTTCGCGTAGCGCTCGCGGTCGTCCATGGCTGCCTCCTATGCTAGGAACGCGAGGACGGCGGCGGTGAACGCGTCCGCCGCCTCGATGTTCGACAGGTGCGCGGCGGGGAGCTCCACGCAGCGCGCCCCGGGGATCGCCGCCGCGAGCCGCCGGGCGTCCGCCGGCGGCGTCGCGACGTCGGCCGACCCGGTGACCACAAGCGTCGGGACGCCGATCCGCCCGACGGCGTCGCGCGCGTCGAAGTCGCGCACCGCCGCGCACGCCGCGGCGTAGCCGTCCGCCGGGCAGGCGAGCAGCATCCGTCGCATCCGCCCCACCTCCTCGGCGGCGCGCGCGCGGAAGTCCGGCGTGAACCAGCGCTCGATCGCCCCGTCGGCGACGGCGGCGACCCCGCCGCGGCGCACCGCGTCGATGCGCGCGTTCCAGATCTCGTGCGTGCCGATGCGCGCCCCGGTGTTGGCGAGCACCAGCCGATCCAGGCGCTCGGGCGCGTTCAACGCGAGCCACAGGCCGACCTGGCCGCCGAGCGACAGGCCGCAGAAGGACGCCCGCGGCAGCGCGAGCTCGTCGAGGAGCGCGAGCACGTCGCGGCCGAGCAGCGCCACGTCGTACGGGCCGGGGGTGACCGCCGACGCGCCGTGGCCGCGCGCGTCGTAGCGCACGAGGCGGAATCGCTCCGCCAGCCGCGGCGCCTGCGCGTCCCACAGCCCCAGGTCCGTGCCCAGCGAATTCGACAGCACCAGCGCCGGCGCGCCGGCGGGTCCGTCGAAACGAAAGTGGATCGGCCCGCAGGACGGCATGACGACCTCCTTCAGCGTGAACGGTTCGCCAGCACCCGGTCGACCTCGGCCTCCGCCAGACCGATCGCGTGCGCCGGGTCGAACAGTCGATCGAGATCGGGGACGTGGGCGCGGACCTCGGCGACGTCGCGCAGGACGTCGCGCAGGTGCCGCCCCTCGGCGACGGCGCGGCGGCAGCCGTCGGCCACCAGGCGCTGCGCCGGCAGCGCCCCCACGTGGGGCGCGAGGCTCGCGGCCACTGTCCCGGCGTAGATCTGCCCGCCGGTGGCGTCGAGGTTCCGGCGCATGCGCCCGGCGTCCACTTCGAGGTGCTCGAGCACGTGCGCCAGCTGGGCCGTCGCGCCGCCGGCGAGCGCGCAGATCTCCGGCAGGGTGTCCCACTCGGCGTGCCAGTCGCCGAGACCCCGCTCGTGCTCCTGCACCATGGCCGACAGCATGATCGACACCAGCGCCGGGACGCGCGCCGCCGCCGCCAGCACCGTCGCGCACCCGACGGGGTTGCGCTTGTGCGGCAGCGACGACGATCCGCCGCGGCCGGGCTGGTCCGGCTCGAACGCCTCGCCGACCTCGGTCTGCATCATCAGCGCCAGGTCGCGCGCGATCTTGCCCAGCGTGCCCACGAGCAGGCCGAGCGTCGTCGCGGCCTCGGCGACGCGGTCGCGCTGCGCGTGCCAGGGCAGGACGGGGCAGGCGAGGCCCAGCTCCTCGGCCAGCGCGGCCGCGATCGACATCCCCGACGGACCGAGCGCGGCGAGCGTCCCCACCGCGCCGCCGAGCTGCACCGCCAGCCCGCGCGCGCGCCACTCGCGCAGCCGCGCGCGGTCGCGCTCGACGGCGTCGAGCCAGGCCGCCGCCTTCAGTCCGAAGGTGATCGGCTGCGCCTGCAGCAGCAGCGTCCGGCCGGCCATGAGCGTGCGCTTGTGCGCGAGGGCGAGCCGGGCGAGCGCGTCGGCGACGCGCGCGAGGTCGGCGTCGAGGAGCGCCGCCGCGTCGCGCAGCTGCAGCATCAGCCCGGTGTCCATCGCGTCCTGGCTGGTCGCGCCCCAGTGCACCCAGCGGCTCGCGTCGGCGTCGGAGCGCGCCACCCGCTCCGTGAGCGCCTTGACCACGGGGATCGCGGTGTTGCCGGCCAGCGCCGTGGCGCGGGCGAGCTCCTCGAGGTCGTACAGCTCCGCGCGGCACTGCGACTCGATCGGCCCGACGGCCGCGCCGGGGACGAGCCCGGCGCGGGCCTGGGCGCGCGCGAGCGCGGCCTCGAAGTACAGCATCCCCTGCAGGCGCCCGCGGTCGGAGAGCACGCGTCGCATCGCATCGGTCGTGAACAGCGAATCCAGCCAGCGCATCATGGCAGCTCGAAGAATACGGTCTCGCCCTCGCCCTGGAGCACCACGTTCCATTCCACGACCCCGGCCCGGACCGGCCGCGCGATCAGAGTCGCGCGCCGCGCGGGCGGCACCAGCGCGAGCACGGGGTCGTCCGCGTTCGCGGCCTCGCCGGGAAAGTACATCCGCGTCGCCATCCGCCGCAGCACGCCGCGCGCGAACAGCGCCACCGCCACGTGCGGCGCCTGGAGCCGGCCCCCCCCGCCGGGCACGCGCCCCGGCACGATCGTCGCGAACCGGAACACGCCCGCCGCGTCGGTGGGGACGCGCCCGAAGCCGGGCGGCTCGGCCCGCCACAGCTCGAGGCACGCGTCGGGGACGGGCGCACGCTCCCCGTCGTAGACGCGCCCTTGGACGACGACGCGCTCGCCCTCGCCGCCCAGGTCATCGACGTAGAACCAGGCGAAGCCGATGCGGAAGTAGGGCCCCGCGGTCTGCGAGGCGGTGGCCAGCAGTCTCACGATTCCCTCTCCCATTCCGGGGCGTCGCGGCCGCCGAGCACGATGTCGAAGCGGTAGCCCAGCGCGCGGAAGTGCTCGGTCCCCTCCCAGTCGAAGGCGGCGACCAGCGCGGCGCGGGCGCGCTCGTCGGGGATGCTGTTGAAGATGGGATCGTAGGCCAGAAGCGGGTCGCCCTCGAAGTACATCTGGGTCACCAGGCGCGCGGCGAACGCCGGCCCGAACAGCGAGAAGTGGATGTGCGCGGGGCGCCACGCGTTGGGGTGGTTGCGCCAGGGGTAGGCGCCGGGGCGGACGGTGATGAAACGATAGCGGCCGTCGGCGTCGGTGAGCGTGCGGCCGGCGCCGAGGAAGCTGGGATCGAGCGGCGCGTCGAACTGGTCGGCGTCGTGGCGGTAGCGGCCGGCGGCGTTGGCCTGCCACACCTCGACGAGCGCGCGCGGCACCGGCCGGCCGTCCTCGTCGACCACGCGGCCGGCGACGACGATGCGCTGCCCGAGCGGCTCGCCGGGGAGCTGGCGCGTGAGGTCCGCCGCGTCCGGGGGCGCGAGCGCCGGACCCGTCCATTCCGACGGCGTCGGCGGCAGCGGCACGAGCGGCTGGCGCGGCGAGCGCGTGCGCGTGGCCACGTACGGCGGGTGGAGGTACGGCGGCTGCGATCCGGTCATGACTTCCTCCCCACGTCCACCGCGCGGGCGAGCAGCGCGGGGTCGCCCTTGAGCTTGAACTTGGCGACGCGGTGCGTGGGCGTGTGCGGCAGCGCATCGACGAACGCGACGTAGCGCGGCACCTTGATCGCCGCCAGGCGCTCGGCGCACCACGCCGCGATGCCCTCGGCGGTGACGCCCGCGCCCGCGCGCGGCACGACGACGGCGAGGATCTCGTCCTCGCCCAGCTCCGACGGGACGGCGACGGCCGCCGCCTCGGCCACGTCGGGGTGGGCGCCGATCACGCGATCGAGCTCCGCGCCGGCGATGTTCTCGCCGCGCCGGCGGATGATGTCCTTCTTGCGCGCGACGAACGTGTAGAAGCCGTCGGCGTCGCGCCGGACGAGGTCGCCGGTGACGAACCAGCCGTCGCGGAACGCGGCGGCGGTCGCCTCCGGGTCGCGGTAGTAGCCCTGCATCGCGATCGGCGTGCGCACCAGAAGCTCGCCGGTCTCGCCGTCGGGAACGTCGCGCCCGGCGTCGTCGACCACGCGCAGCTCGGCGAACCGGATGCGGCGATCGGGGTGGACCGCGGCGCGCCCCATCGTCCCGATGCGGTGCGGCCCCAGGAACGGAATGTTGCAGGCGCCCGGGACCTCGGTCATGCCGTAGCCCTCGATCACCGTCGGGACGCCGAAGTCGTCGCGGAACGCGGCGGCGACGTCGGGCGCGACCGGCGCGCCGTAGACCTTGACCAGGCGGTGCGGCACGAGCTCGGAACGGGGCCGCCGCGCGAGGATGCTGCCCACCGCCGCGATGATGTTGACCTCGGTCGCCCCCGTCCTCGCCGCCAGCGGCCAGAAACCCGACGCGCTGAAGCGCGGCGCCAGCACCAGCGACGCCCCCGCGGCGACCGCGCCGCCCAGCGAATAGAAGAGCGCGTTGATGTGGTAGAGGGGGAGGATGCACAGCAGCCGATCGTCTGGCTGCAGGTGCATGCGCTCGACGAAGCCCTCGCCCGCGAGGACGAAGCTCTTCTGGGCGTGCATGACGCCCTTGGGGAAACCCGTCGTCCCCGACGTGTACATGGTGAGGCAGGTCGTCTCGGGCGCCGCGCGGTTCGGCGCCGGCGACGTGCCGGTCAGATCGAGCAGGCCGGGACGGACGTCGCCCTCGAGACCGAACAGCCACGGACCGGGGCCGCACGCCTCGCGCGCGACGGGCAGCGTCGCCGGGACGACCGCCGTCGCGGCGACGCCGGCGTGGGCGAGGACGTAGCGCGCCTCGGCGACGCCGAAATCGGGGTTGACCGGCACCATGATCGCGCCGAGCTGCGCCAGCGCGAACAAGAGGATCACGTAGGCGTCGCTGTTGGGCGCCATCACGCCGACGCGGTCGCCGGCGGCGATGCCGCGCGCGGCCAGCCCGGCGGCGGCGGCGGCGACGGCGGCGCGGAGCTCGTTCCACGACCAGGTCCGCTCGCCGAAGAGCAGGAACGGGCGATCGCCGTCCCGCGCGGCGCGGCTCGCCAGGAGCCCGGGGAGCGTTCCGTCGTGCGGGGGGTACTGGCACAGCGTCTCCCAGGGGGTCATCGCCATCGTCAGCGGCAGTATGACCCGAGATAGAGGAACTGTGGACCGGGCAAGCACGCTGAGCGAGCACGGTCCACAGGTCCTCTATTCTCGACTACTGGGTCAGAACCAGACGCGCGCGCCGGCCATTCCGACGAGCGCCAGGGGATGATCGATCGGGGCGTCCGAGACGAACGTCGCCTCGAGCGCAAGCTCCGCGAAGATCTGCAGAGGGACGCGCGTGAAGTCGAAGTTCACTCCGAGCGGCACGCGCGCGCCCGCGTCCGTGATGTCGCTGGCGCGGTGGTTGCGGATGAAGCCGCCTGCGCCGACGTAGACCGGGACGATCACGTCAGGCCCGCGGACCAGCCGGACGATGTCGCCCTTGAACACGAGATGGGCGTAGAGATCGTCGGTGTCGAACGTGCGGACGCCGAGCGCCAGCTCGAACGCCGTGAACGGCGTGGGCGCGACCTCCAGGCTCAGCGCCGTCGGGACGCCCACCCCCACGCCCACGGCCAGGTTGCCCCCCGCGCCCTCGTGCGCCTGCGCGGTGCCGGCCGCGGCGAGGGCCAGGATGATGCCACCGATCGAGTTTCGAATCCAACGCTGCATGGGTCCTCCTCGCCGGATGGGAATCCAAACGGCGTGCCAGCGGAAAAAGACGCAACAGTTTCGGGGGGTGGCGGCGGTGGCGCGCGCGGCGGCGCCGTGCGCCTGCGCCTCACTGTGCGGATGCGCTCAGAAGCCCGGGGGGCGCTCGCCCGCCACCGCGAACGCGCGCTCGAGCGCCACGCCCGCGCGGCCGAGCGTCCCCTCGTCGAAGAGACGGCCGATGAGCGTGATGCCGTGGGGGACGCGCCGCTTGGGGGAGAAGCGCGGCAGCGGATGCGCCGGATCGGGCGCCCAGTCGCTGCGGGCCTGATCCACCTCGACGAAGCCGGCGCGCAGCGTGAGCGAGGGATGGCCGGTGAAGTTGGAGATGGTGAGCATTTCGTCGCGCAGCGACGGGACGAGCAGGACGTCGATGTCCTTGAACAGGCGCACCATTTCCACCGCGACCTTGCGGCGGAGGCGATCGGCCTGCACGTAATCGACCGCGGACAGGAAGCGCGACTGGCGGAACGTGTTCGGCCAGGCGTCCGGGACCTGCATCTTGAGCGCCTCGAGGCCGCGCCCGAGCGCCAGCTCCTCGAACGCCGCCGCCGACTCGGCGAACAGGATCGTCATGAGCGATCCGTACGGCCAGTCGGGGAGCTCGACGGCGACGGCGGTCATCCCCAGCTTGCGCGCGGTCTCCAGCGCGGCGCGATCGACCTCGGTTGCGGGCGGCTCGCCCATCCAGCGCGCCAGGTAGCCCACGCGCAACCCCTTGACCGGCGCGGCGGCGTCGAAATCGAGCCGGCTGGGCACGCTCGACACGTCGCCCGCGTCCGGCCCGGAGATCGCCGCCAGCACCAGGAGCGTGTCCTCGACCCCGCGCGCCATCGGCCCCAGCTTGTCGAGCGACCAGCACAGTGTCATCGCGCCGGTGCGCGGCACGCGTCCGAACGTGGGCCGGAGCCCGGTCACGCCGCAGCGCATCGCCGGCGCGACGATGCTTCCGCCCGTCTCGCTGCCGAGGGAGAAGCCGACGCAGGCCGCCGCCGTCGCCGCGCCCGGGCCCGCGCTCGAGCCCGACGCCCCCTCCTCGAGCAGCCAGGGATTGTTCGTCTGCCCGCCGAACCAGATGTCGTTCAGAGCCAGCGCCCCGAGGCTGAGCTTGGCGACGAGGACGGCGCCGGCGCGGTGGAGGCGGTCGACGACGACGGCGTCGGCGACGGGGACGCGGTCCCGGTAGGGCTCGGCGCCGTAGGTCGTGGGGATCCCCGCGGTGTCGACGAGGTCCTTTGCGCCCCAGGGGATGCCGTGGAGCGGGCCGCGATACTTGCCCGCCGCGATCTCCGCGTCGGCGCGCTTGGCCTGGGCGAGCCCGAGCTCGCGCGTGAGCGTGATCGTGCAGTTGATCTTCGGCTGGAAGCGCTCCAGGCGCTCGAGGTAGATGCGCGTCAGCCGGTCGGACGTGAGCGCGCGCGCCTGGATCCAGCGCGACAGCGCGGTCACCGGGGCGAACGCGATGTCCTCGTCGCGCGCCGGCAGCTTGCCCGCGGCGTCCTTGCTGCGGACGAAGCGATCGCGCGCCGGGCCGACCGCGCGGGCGGGCGGCGACGGGTCCCAGCGCGACGCGGGCGCGAGCGCCGGCTCGAGCGCGATCTTGCGCGGGCCGGAGCGCCGCTCCATCAGCGGCGCCATGGACATCCGCCAGTTGCCCGCCGCCTGGGCGCGCTCGGCGGCGGTGTACTCCACCTGCACGAGCTTCTCCGCCTCGGCGATCGTCTGCGGCGTGACCGCCGGGCCCGTCGCGGGCCCGGTCCCGAACGCGGGCGGCGCGCCCGGCGTGGGCCCCGGCGGCGGGCCGGCGTCGGCGCCGCCGGCGAGCGCGGCCCGGGCGGCCGCGGCCGCGCCGACCAGGCCGAGCGCGGAGCTTTGCATGAACTGCCTGCGCGAGGTTGCCATGGTGTCTCCTTGCGTCGTCAGCCGGCGTCGCTCGGGCGCGCGGCCATCGCCCCGAACAGGCGGGCGTGTCCGGCAAGGATACGCTGTCGCGCCTCCTCGTTGGGCGTGAGCGTCGCGACGCCGCGCTCGTGCGTGCCGCCGAGCAGCACGCCGTCGCGGCGCGAGAACATGTACAGGTCGCCGGCGAGCACGGCGTAGTCGACCTCCGGCTGGGGCAGGAGCACGGTGAGCTGCCCCTTCACCGGGACGAGCGTCGCGTCGCCGAACAGCGCGCCCGCGCCGAGGCCGGTGCAGTTGACGAGCACCGGCTCGGGCAGCTCGGCGAGCTGCGCCGGCGCGTCGAAGGCGCGGACCACCACGGCTCCGCCGGCGAGCCGCACGTCGGCGAGCAGCGCCGGCAGGTAGACCGCCGGCTCGACCATCATCGTGGCGAAGCGGCGGACGAAGCGGTGCGGGAACGGGTGCTCGTCGGGGGCGAGGTCGGCGAAGTCGGGGAGGAGGTCGCGGATGGGGCTGCGCGCGCCGAGCAGGCCGTCCTCGTGGGGCGGCGCGTCGGCGCACAGGTAGTTCGTCATCCACCGGACGCCGTACGCCTCCCCCACCAGCGACTGGAACCAGCGGTAGGAGAACTTCGTCGCGGCGAGGAACTGGTCGCGGAACGGCGGGACGAGCGCGCCGGCGTCGTAGACCTGGAACGGGAACACCTGCGCGCCTGCGAGGTTCGAAGTCGTGTCGGGCGGCAGCGACGCGGCGTAGAT
>DATFWE010000242.1:0-53611 GCA_035259575.1 Haliangiales bacterium | reverse complement strand
GCGTGATCGGCGGCCAGGTACGGGATGAGAACGAGCGGCTCACCCGCGCCCTGCGTCTCGTAGCTCACCGTGATGCCCTGGACCTTTACCTTCGGCATGCGAGCCTCCTTCGGCCGGATCATGACGCTTTTGCTCGAGACGTGATCAATAAGAGCTGAAGAAGATGTAGCGTGGCATGCTTCATGCGGAGGCAGTCCGCGTGACATCGCTGCTCAGGTCGAAGCTCGTGCAGGCCGTCGAGCATGCGCTCGCCGGAGAGTGGCAGCCGGCCCATCTGATCGTCCAGGACCACGATGGCGACCGCATCGCGAACTGGATCCACGCCGTCGTCCACCGGATGGAGGGCGACATCGGCAACGCCGGCTACTGGTACGCGCGCTGCGGGCGCGCCCTGCGCGAGGACATCACGATCCAGGCCGAGCTTCAGGAGATCAGGGCCGCGCTGCGCGCCGGTGCGTCGGACTGACCGGTGAGCGCTACTTCCCGCCCTTGGCCTTGTCGATCTGGGAGCGGATGCGCGCCTCCTGCTCCTGCAGCTCGGGCGTGAACTCCGCGCCGAAGTCCGAAGCCTCGAAGACCTGGCGGATCTCGATCTCCGATTCCTGATCCTCGAACGGATCGGGGCAGCGCTTGACCCATTCAATCGCCTCGGCGAGGGACTTCACCTGGAACAGCCAGAAGCCGGCGACGAGCTCCTTCGTCTCGGAGAACGGCCCGTCGATCACCGTGCGCTTGCCGCGGCTGAACTTGACGCGCGCGCCCTTGGAGCTCGGCGCGAGCCCCTCGCCCGCGAGCATCACGCCGGCCTTGGCCAGCTGCTCGTTGTACTTGCCCATCTCGGCGAGGAGCTTCTCGCTGGGCATGACGCCCGCCTCGGAATCCTTCGTGGCCTTCACGATCACCATGAATCGCATCGTCGTGTCTCCTTTCGGGGTGCTTACTGAGGCGACGAACGAGCCCGCGCGCGATCGACCTGCACGACGAGTTTTTTCGGGCCCGCGTCGGTCCGCGGAAAGCCTAGGCGTTTGTGGCGCTTGCGCAACTCGAGAACGGCCGGATGCCACCTCCAATTTAATGGCGAGACGAACGCGCGAGGAGGCGGCCCGCACCCGGGACCAAATCGTCGACGCCGCCCCCGCTTGATTCGCGAGCGGGGCATCGACGGCGTGAGTGTCGCCGAGATCACCGCCGCCGCCGGCCTCACCCACGGCGGTTTCTACAAGCACTTCGACTCCAAGGAGGCGCTGTGCGCCGAGGCGATCGGGCGGGCGTCCGGCTCGGTCATGGCGGGGGTGGGCGACGCGGCCGTCGCGGACCTCGCCGGCCGGTACCTGTCGAAAGGCCATCGCGCCGACCCCGGCCACGGCTGCGTCGTCGCCGCCCTCGCCGGCGAGGCGTCACGCGCCGCGGGCCAGCCGCGCGCGGCGTTGGCCGCGGCGTGCGCGAGCTCCTTTCCGGGATCGCCCGGCGGCTCCCCGACGCGGCGGGCAAGAAACGCCCCCGCGCGGCCGCGATCATGGCGACGGCCGGGGCGGGCTCATCCTCGCGCGCGGGGTCGACGACCCGTCGCTGTCGGACGAGATCCTGCGCGCGGCGCGGGCCGCCATCGCGGAGTAGGCCGCCCGCCCGTTTCCGGGATGCGGGATCCCAGGATCGAACGGGGCACAAATCGCAAGTCGCGACAACTTCAGGTTTTTCGGGCGCACGGTTCTTGCGTCGACCGAGACCGTGGAATCGACCTTTCGCGATGTCCGCCATGCGTTCCGTTCCCTGCGCCAGCGCCCCGGCTTCGCGGCGGTGGTGATCCTCACCCTGGCGCTCGGTCTCGGCGTCAACACCGCGATCTTCTCGGTGGTGGACGCGACGCTCATTCGCTCCCTCCCCTACCCGGATCCGGCCCGGCTCGTGGTGGTGAACGAGACGCGCGCGCGCGCGACCTTCGACGAGTTCGAGGCGTCGTACCCGAACTACCTCGACTGGCGCGCGCGCGGCCGCATCGGCGAGCTGGGCGGATATGGCCGGAACGGCAACATCCTCGCCACGCCCGAGGGCGCGGAGCTCATCTCGACGGGCATCGCCACGTCCAACTTCTTCCACGTGCTCGGCGTGACGCCCGCGCTCGGGCGCGGCTTCCTCCCCGCCGAGGAGCAGCCCGGCGCGCCCGCGGTGGCGGTATTGACGGACGCGAGCTGGCGCGCGCGCTTCGGCGCCGATCCCGCGATCGTCGGCCGCACGATCGCGCTCGACGGCGCGCCCACGACTGTCGTCGGCGTCCTCCCGCCCGGCTTCACGTTCGCGCCGGTCGGGACCGTCGAGGCCTGGCTGCCCGTCCCGGGCTCCGGCCCGCTGCGCGAGCGGCGCAACCTGCACTGGCTGAACGTGGTCGCGCGCCTCGCGCCCGGGCTGGACGCCGACGCGGCGACGCGCGAGATGTCGAGCCTCGCCGGGAGCATCGCCCAGGAGCACCCCGACACGAACGCCAGCGGCGGCGCGCGCGTGCGGCCGCTGCGCGACCAGATCCTCGGCAACGTCCGGCCGATCGTGCTCCTCCTCGCCGCCGCCGTCGGGCTCGTGCTGCTCATCGCCTGCGCGAACGTGGCCAACCTGCTCCTCGCCCGCTCGGCGACGCGGCGCAAGGAGATCGCCGTGCGCGCGGCGCTCGGCGCGTCGCGCGCGCGTCTCGTCCGCCAGCTCGTGACGGAGAGCGCCCTCCTCGCCCTCGCCGGCGGCGCCGTCGGGGTCGTCCTCGCGATGTGGGGCGTCGACCTCCTCGTGTCGGCGATCCCCGCCGCGGTCCGCGCTCAGATGCCGTACCTGGCGCAGACCCGCGTCGACGCGGTCGTCCTCCTCGCCAGCGCGGGCCTGGCGCTCGCCACCGGCGTCCTGGTCGGCCTCGTGCCGGCGGTGCGCGCGTCGCGCGACGACATCGAGAGCGGCCTGCGCGACGACAGCCGCGCCACCACCGGCCGCGGGCGCCGCTTCCGCGATTCGCTGGTCGCGGGCGAGGTCGCGATCGCGTTCGTGCTCCTCGCCGGCGCCGGTCTGGTGTCGCGCAGCCTGGCGCGCGTCCTCGATGCCGACCCGGGATTCGATCCCAGGGGCCTGCTGACGTTCCGCGTCCTCATGCCGCCCGACAAGTACGACAAGGACGAGCCGATCATCGCCGCCCAGGAGGGCATCTCCGCGCGCCTCGCCGCGCTGCCCGGCGTCTCCGGCGTGGCGGTGTCGAGCGGCCTCGGGCTCGCCGGCGGCGGCAACACCATCCGCTTCGTGTTCGACGGCGAGGACCGCAAGACGAGCGCGGCCGACCACGAGGCCAACATCCGCGAGGTGTCCGCCAACTACTTCGCGACGATGAAGATCGGCCTCGTCGCCGGGCGCGCGTTCGACGCGCGCGATCGCCAGGGCGCGCCCGAGGCGGTGATCGTCAATCGGACGCTCGCGCGGCAGATGCTCTCCGGGTCGGATCCGCTGGCGCGCCGGCTCACGTTCACGTTCGCCAAGGATCAGCCGCCGCGGCAGATCGTCGGCGTGGTGGAGGACGAGAAGCTCGCCGCGCTCGACGCGCCGGCGACGCCGATCGTCTACGTGCCGTTCGCCCAGGACGCCTCGTCGGGCTACTCGTTCGCGGTGCGCGCCGCCGGAGACCCGGCGAAGCTGTCCGCCGCCGCGCGCGCCGCGGTGCACGAGGTCGACCCGACCATCCCCATCTTCGCGCTCCAGACGATGGACGCGATGGTCGACGGCTCGCCGGCGATGTTCCTGCGCCGGTTCCCGGTGGTCGTCGGCGGCGCGTTCGCCGCGCTCGCGCTGCTCCTCGCGGTCGTCGGCGTCTACGGCGTCGTGTCCTACTCGGTGAACGAGCGAACGCGCGAGATCGGCATCCGCCGCGCCATCGGCGCCCAGGCCGGCCATATCCGCGCCCTGGTGGTGCGGCAGGCAATGATCCCGGTCGGGGCGGGCATCGCCGCCGGCGTCCCGATCGCGCTCGCGCTGTCGCGCGTGTGGAGGGGGCTCCTCTACCAGACGAGCGCCACCGATCCCGTGACGCTGGGGGCGGCCGCCGTGGTGCTCGCGATCGTGGGCGGCGTCGCCGGCCTCGTGCCCGCCCGCCGCGCCGCGCGCGTCGACCCGATGGAAGCCATGCGTTAGCGGGGACCGCGCCGAAGGCGCGGGAACCCCGCTATTCTCTGGGCTGCCTCTACCTACCCGCCCAGGCCGCGACGTCGATGGCCAGCGTCGCGGGCGCGCCGACGGCGGCGTAGAGCGCCGCCAGGGTGATCGCTGCGGCCATCAGGAACCCGGCCGCAGCCCCGGACGACCTGCGGCGCTTTCGCCGGCGAAGCTCGATGAGGCCCGTGCGCCGCGCCTCGAGCTCGAGCTCCGCCTGGTCGAGCGCCGCCAACACCTCGCCGACGGTGGGACGGTCTGCCGGACGCTTGGCCAGCATGGCGAGGAGGAGGCTCTCGAGCTGGGCGGGAATCTTCGGCCACAGCGTGCGGGGAAGCTCGGGGTCGCGGGCGATGTGTCCGGCGAGGACATCGACCGCCGTATCGCCGCCGAACGGGACGTCCTCGAGGAACATCTCCCACGCCACCACGCCGAGCGAGTAGATGTCGCTGCGCGCGTCGAGCTCGCCGGCGCAGCACTGCTCGGGCGCCATGTATTCCGGCGTGCCGACGATCGACCCTTCGCTCGTCAGCCGCCGCGCCAGGCCCAGCGACCGCGCCACGCCCCAGTCGAGCACCTTGACGGTGCTGCCGGCGAGAAAGATGTTGTCCGGCTTGAGGTCGCGATGGATGACGCCGCACGCGTGGGCCGCGCGCAGCGCGGCGCACACCTGGCGCAGGATGGCGATCGACTCGAGCGGCGACAGGCGGCCGGCGTCCATGCGCTCGCCCAGCGTCTGGCCGTGGAGCAGCTCCATCACCAGGTACGGCACGCCTTCGTGCTCGCCGGCATCGAGCACCTCGACGATGTTGGGGTGGCGCAGCCCGGCGACGATGCGCGCCTCGTGGAGCAGGCGTTCGCGCACCTGCGGGAGAAGATGGACGTCGTCGTGAAGGATCTTCACCGCCGCCGGCCGGCCCAACCAGCGATGGCGCGCGGCGTAGACGGCGCCCATCGCGCCGGAGCCGATCGCGCCCTTGATGGTGAAACCGCCCACGATGCTGCCCGGCGCCAGCATGTCGACGGGTCCTGCACGCGCCATACCACCTGAAATCCCAGGAGTCCCGCCGGGGCCGCCGTGCGGAAATGACACAAACGTGCACCGTCGCTCAGGCGCGACGGCCCCTACGCGCGGGCCGGCCCGTGGACGGCGCAGGTGCGACGACATGGATCGGGTCGATCCCCTTCAATGCCCGCCGCCCGGCGGGGGTGATGCACACGGTGGGATACTCGCCGCTCGAGACCTGGAGGAGCCCCGCGCCCTCGAGCGCCCGGATGAGGTCGCGCGCGTAGTCCTTGCCCTCCCGGCGGAGGGCGCCGCGCTGGACGAGCGCGTCGAAGCGGCCGTCCTCGTCGTCTCCGGCCAGGATCGCCGCGAGGCGCACGCGGCCGAAGCGCCCGCCGAGCTCCGCCGCGAGCGAGAGAGTCGCCGTCGCGTGCGCGCGCGCCGCCTCGGCGAGCGGCTCGGCGCCGCCGGTGCACGCGTCGCACGCGCCGCAGCGCGCCGGCCCCTCGTCGTCTCCGAAATAATTGAGGATGAACCGGCGGCGGCAGCCCGTGGCGTAGGCGTAGCTCACCATGGCGCGGAGCTTGTGGCGCTCGATGTCGGCGCGCGCCGCCACCGCTTGTGCGTCGATGCGCCCGCCGTGCACGGCCTCGAGCGCGCCGCCCTGCTCCTCGAGAAAGCCGGAGCGCGTGAGGAAACGCACCGCCGCGCCGACAGCCATCTCCGACGGCTTGCCCGGCAGCGAGCGGCGCAGCCGCCCCTCGTCGGCGCCGCGGCGCGGATCGGCGCGGATCGCCCGCCACACCTCGCGCAGGAGCTCGAGGCCGGGCGTCCCCGACTCGATGAGGAACTCTTGCACCTTCACGTCGCCGTGGTTGAAAAGGAGGATGCAGTCGGCGGGGAGGCCGTCGCGGCCGGCGCGCCCCGCCTCCTGGTAGTACGCCTCCGGGCTGCGCGGGAGGTCCGCGTGGATGACCGCGCGCACGTCGCGCTTGTCCACGCCCATGCCGAACGCGTTGGTCGCGACGATGACGTCGAGCCGGCCGTCCATGAAGCCGTCCTGCGCCGCGGCGCGCACCTCGTCGGCGAGGCCGGCGTGGTAGGGCCGGACGCGCACCTTGGCGCGGAGAAGCGCGTCGGCGTAGGCCTCCGCGTTCTTGCGCGTGGCGGCGTAGACGAGGAGCGCCTGGCCGCGCCGCTCGCGCGCCAGCGCGGCGAGCCGCGCCGCCTTGTCGCGCGCGCCCCCGGCGCGCTGGACGAGAAAGCGCAGGTTGGGGCGATCGAACCCGCGCACGAACGTCGCCGGATCGACCATTCCCAGCTTGGCGACGATGTCGCGCCGGACCTCCGGCGTGGCGGTGGCGGTGAGCGCGACCAGGCGCGGCGGGCGGTGGCGGGCGATCCCGTCCCCCAGGCGCAGGTAGTCGGGACGGAAGTCGTGCCCCCACTCGGAGATGCAGTGCGCCTCGTCGATCGCGATGAGGTCGAGGCGACGGGCGGCGAGCGCCGCCTCGAAGCGCGGCGACTTGAGCCGCTCCGGCGCCACGTAGCACAGGCGCAGACGGCCGCGCGCGAAATCGTCGAGGCGCGCCGCCAGCTCGTCGGGGGCGAGGCTCGACGTGATCGCGGCGGCCGGGATGCCGCGCGCGGTGAGCCCGTCCACCTGGTCCTTCATCAGGGCGATGAGCGGCGAGACCACGAGGGTGGTGCCGCCCGTGACCACCGCCGGCAGCTGGTAGCACAGCGACTTGCCCGCGCCGGTGGGCATGACCGCGACCGTCGGGCGGCCGGCGAGGACGGAGTCGATGACCTCGCGCTGGCCGGGACGAAACTCGGCCAGCTCGAAAACGTCGTGCAGCGCCCCCAGCGCGTCCATTATCGTCCGCTCACTCGCGCCGGCTCGGCGCTCCGGGTCGCTTCGGCTGCGCCTCGCTCCAGGGTCGCGTCGTCCTCGCCGGCGCTCGTTCGCTCATCCCACCAAAGGCTATCAGCCGGGTGTGACAGCGAGGACGACCCAGGCGGCGAGCGCGGCGATCCTCTGATCCTTGCTCCACGGCGGGCCGATGGCCTTGCCGACGCCGGCGACCAGGCCCGCGTCGGCGCCGAGCGCGCCGGCCGCGATGTCGTCGAGCGCCTTCGCCGCGAATGGCGTCGCGGCCACGCGCGCCTGCTTGGCGCCGGCGAGGAGCGCGTCGCGGTAGAGGCGCCCCTCGGCGGCGTGGATGAGCGCGTGCGAGCGGACGATGGCGGCGAGCTCGGTGGGGGCGGGCGTCCCGCTGCCGACGACGGCGCAGGCGCGCACGTCGTGCTCGCGGCGCAGGCGCTGGAGCGCCTCGGCCGCGCGCGCCTTGGCGGTCGCCGCCGCGCCGGCGACGAGCTCTTCGGCGCGGGGGAGATCGAGCTCCTGCGCGGCGTGGTAGACGAAGCGGTTGCCGTCGACGAGCGCGACCCGCTCGCGGGCGAGCACGCGCGGCGCGCGCGGGGTGCCGGCGACGACGACCGCGGCCGCCCATCCGGTATGGACGCTGAATCCGACGGCGACGCCCGCCACGCCGGGAGTATGTCGCTTGACACCGCCCGCCACCCGTACTAAATAGGTAACCGAACGGTTACCAGTGACGCGAGACGTCTTTCAAGCGGTGTCGGACCCCACGCGGCGGGCGATCCTCGACCGACTGCGGTCCGGGGGCGCGCCGGTCGCGGAGATCGCGGCGGGGTTTCGCATGAGCCGGCCGGCGGTGTCCAAGCACCTGCGCGTCCTGCGGCAGGCGCGCTTGGTGCGCGAGCAGCGCTCGGGGCGCCAGCGCATCTACCGGCTCGAGCCGGCGCCGCTCGAGGGCGTCCTCAAGTGGATCGAATCGTACCGGGTCTTCTGGCAGCAGGCCCTGATGAACCTGAAACGGCACCTGGAGCGAGCGAGCGGAGGCGAGGGCGACGCGACCCCGGAGCGAGGCGCAGCCGAGCGACCTGGGAGCGCCGAGCCGACGCGAGCGAGCGAACGACGGAGAGGAGATGAATGATGAACGCGAGCGCAGTCGCGGATGTCGAACGGGGGGTGATTCACGCTCGGATCGAGATCCACGCGCCGCCCGACGCCGTGTTTCGCGCGCTCACCGACCCGCGCGAGCTCGCGGCATGGTGGGGGTCGGCGGACACGTACCAGACGTCGGACTGGCGCGTCGATCTGCGCCCGGGCGGACGGTGGAGCGCCGCGGCGCGCAGGCGGAACGAGGAGCGGCTGACGACGGTGCGCGGCGAGTACCGCGTCGTGGATCCGCCGCGCGTGCTCGAGTACACGTGGGAGCCGAGCTGGGAGGACTTCCAGCAGACGCTGGTGCGCATCGAGCTCGAGGCGACGGGCGCGGGGACGCGCATGACGGTGACCCACAGCGGCTTCGGCGCGCGCGCCGAGGGCTGCCGCATGCACGGCGAGGGGTGGAAGCTCGTCCTCGAGTGGCTCGCCGGCCACGTCTCGGTCGCGGAGGCGGCGTCGTGAGGGCGGCGCTCGTCGTGGTCGTCTGGCTCCTCGTCGTCACCACGACCGCGCGCGCCGACGCGGACAAGGACCTGCGCAAGGAGGTCGTCGTGGCCGCACCGGTCGCCGATGTGTGGGCGGCGTGGACGACGAACGCGGGCGCGCGGACGTTCTTCGCGCGCGGATCGAACATCGAGCTCAAACGCGGGGGCGCGTACGAGATCCTGTTCTTCCCCGACGCGCCGCCGGGGTCGCGCGGGGCAGAGGGGCTGCACGTGCTGGCGTTCGTGCCGAACGAGATGCTGTCGTTCGAATGGAACGCGCCGCCGAAGTTCCCCGAGCTCCGCAAGCTGGGCCCGACGACGTTCGTGGTGGTGCAGCTCCAGCCGATCGGGCCGAAGCAGACCAAGGTCGTCCTCCACCAGCTCGGCTGGGGCGCCGGCGCCGACTGGGACGGGCTCTACGCGTACTTCGACAAGGCGTGGGACTGGGTGATGGGGAACCTCAAGCAGCGCTTCGACACCGGGCCGCTGGACTGGGCGGCGATGGTGAGAAAGTAGCGGTCCCTACGTCGCGACCGGGCGGGCGGGCCTGCGGGCGAGCAGGCGGTCGAGGGACAGAGGGCCGGCGCCGGCCACGGCGAGCCAGACGAAGATGGTGAGGTAGGCGAACTCGAGCTCGCCCAGCAGCTCGATCTTGCTCTCGGCGTTCTTCCACTTGGCGGTGATGAGCGCGACGACCATGGTGGTCGCCAGCATCACCGCCGCCACGCGCGTCCCGAGCCCGACGAGGAGCAGGATCCCGCCTACGAGCTCTACCGTCGCGACGAAGGGCGCCATCAGCCCGGGCAGAGGAATGCCCAGGTCGGTGAAGTACGACGTCACCTGCTCCAGCCCGTGGAGCTTGCCCCATCCGGTGAGGATGAACGCGACGCCCATCGCCACGCGCGCGAGCGTGGGGGGCGCCCAGGCCAGGCGCTTCGACCAGACATCGATGATTTCGTGGATTCTCCCGAGCATCGTCGGCCCTCCGTGTCTTGTGCGGGGTACGCCCGGAGGGCCGTTACGTTACGACGGCTACCGCTTTTTCACGTCGACGGTCATGTCGAGGTCCGTCGCCATGTCCTGCTCCTGACCCGACATCTTGATGTGCGCCTTGGTGTTGCTCTTGAGCTGCATCGAACCGCTGGTCGGCATGAGCTTGGTGAGGTCGACCTCCGACAGCCCGCTGCCGCTCGACTTGAGCTCGATGAGCTCGACGCTCGCGCCCGCCGGCAGACCCGGCGGGTTCATGGGCTGGCGATCCGCGGTCTGCTTGAGCGTCGTCTTCACCTTGGCCACGTTGCCGCTGACCGAGACGAGCTCGTTGTCGGCGGTCTGCTGGACCTCCATGCCGTTCTGCTTGATGCGGTACTTGGTCTGCCACTTCGCGCCGACGCCGACGGCCTCGTCGGGGAGAGGCGCCGTCAGCTGGCGCATCGACTCCTTCATGCTGTCGAGCATCTGCTTTAGCTGCGGGTTCGCCGTGGCCGGCACGCTGAGCTCCATCTCGCGCGTGAACCCGCGCGACGTCACGCGCGCCTTGCCGGTGATGCCCTCCGCGCCCTTGAGCGCGTCGCGCATCGCGTTCACCACCGCCGGGGGCGAGGCGGGGTCGTTGTCGACGTCGATCTTGCCCAGCTTGTAGTCGTAGCGGATGTCGCCGTTGGGCGACACGTCGGTGACCGTCAGGTCGGCGTACATCTTCATCGCCGGCAGCTTGGTCGCGGGCATGTCGATCGTCCCCATCTTGATCGCCATCTGCATCTTCATGGTCATCACCACTCCCTGGGTGGTGCCCTTGGTCGGCGCGAACCGCAGCGTCTTGGTCGGGGCTTTGCCCGGGGAGACGAGCTTCACCTCGGGGTCACCGGCGTCGGCTTGCGCCCGCAGGGAACAGAAGACGAGAAGGCTGGCGAGGAGTATCCGCTTCATCCCCACATCGTACGCAAAACCACCTCCCGGCACTACGCGGAAACGCCCGTAACGTCCCGCGGCTTCGCCCGTACCATGGGGAGGACATGGACTGCGCGGAAGTAGAGGACAGCCTCGCCAGCGGACGCCGCCTGGGACCGGCGGCCGAGGCGCACGTCCGCGCCTGCGAGGCGTGCCGGTCGCTCGTCGAGGACGGGGGGACGCTCGCGGCGTCCCTCCGCGAGGCGGCCGCGACCTCGCTCCCGCCGGACCCGGTCGCGGGCCTCGACGAGCTCCTCGCCCGCGAGCGCGGCGCGCGCGGGCGGCTGCGCAGCCTGCCGCGCCCGCATCGGCTGGGCATCGTGGCCGCGCTCGTCGCCGCGCTCGCGGCGGGCGTGCTCCTGGCGGCGCCGCGCGCGGACCTCGATACGTTCCCCCGCCTGCGCCTTCTCCTCGCCGTGGGCGGCTTCGCCGCGCTCGCGCTGCTCTCCGCCTGGCACGCGCTCCGACCGATCTACCTGCCCCCGGCTGCCGCGTGGGCGACGTGGACCGTGCTCGGCCTGGGGCTCGCCGGGCCGCTGGTGTGGGCCAAGCTGCCCGAGGTCCCGACGATGCCGTTGAAGATCGACGGCCTCGCGCCGGTGTGGATGGCGCACTGCTTCTTCCTCGGCGTGGTCTCCGGCGGCGCGCTCGTCCTGCTCGTGCGCGGGCTCGACCGGGGCGGGCGCACCGGCGCCGACATGGCGCTCCTCGGGGCCGCGTTCGGCGGGCTGGTGGGGAACGTGGGCCTCCTTCTCTTCTGCCCCATCAACTTCCCGCTCCACCTGCTCCTCGGCCACGCGACCGTCCCGATCGGGCTCATTCTCGTTGTCGGGATCGCCACACGAGCCAGCCGGCGACGGCGAGCCACCCCAGCACCCCGAGCACCCTGAGGACCTTGGCGACGCGCAGGTCGGCGTCGAGCGCCCGCCAGCGGAGGAGGATGTTCTCCCAGTCGTGCTCTCCGCCGCCGACGAGCGGCAGGAGCTGCGCGCGCGCGTCGGCCGCGTAGCGCGCGATGTTGAAGAAGTTCTCGAACAGCCACACCCCGGCGACGGCGACGCCGAGCGTGCTGCCGCGCCACGCGAACGCGACGATCGCGACGACGGGGAACGTGAGCTGCCCGAGCGTGCCGCCGTAGAGCTCGGCCGTGCGGCCGAAGATGCCGTAGACGAGGTGCCCGGCCTCGTGGAACGCGAGGTTGGCGTGGTCGAGGACGGGAACGAACCCGCCCGTCGCGCGCACCGCGAGCCCGAGGAGCGCCGTCCCGACGAGGAACGCCCCCAGCGCGACCGGCGACACCGTGCTCCAGCGGCTCATCGGCACAGTCTACCGCTTTCATGTAAACCTCGGACCCATGCACCAGCCCCCGGACAAGGTGCGCCTCGGCGTGGTCGTCGGCGCGATCGGCGTGGTCTTCGGCGACATCGGCACCAGCCCGCTCTACACGCTGCAGGAGTGCCTGACCGGCGCGCACGGCGTGCCGCCCACGCCGGACAACGTGTACGGGGTGCTGTCGCTGATCTTCTGGGCGCTCACCCTCATCATCACCGTCCAGTACCTGTTCCTCATCATGCGCGCGGACAACCGCGGCGAGGGCGGCGCGATGGCGCTCCTGGCGCTCATCCCGGCGCGCGTGGTGGCGCGCCCGGCCGGGAAGATCGCGGCGATCTCGCTCCTCGCCCTGTTCGGCGCAGCGCTCCTGTTCGGCGACGGCATCATCACGCCCGCGATCTCGGTCCTGTCCGCCGTCGAGGGCTTGAAGGTCGCGGCCCCGTCGCTGGAGACCGTCGTCGTCCCCGTCACGGTGGCGATCCTCATCGCGCTGTTCGTGGCGCAGCGCCACGGCACGGCGCGCCTGGGCGCCGCGTTCGGGCCGATCATGATCGCGTGGTTCGTGCTGCTGGCGGTGCTGGGCATCGGCCACCTGGCGCAGAACCCCGCGATCCTCGGCGCGCTCTCGCCCCACCACGCGGTGCGCTTCTTCTTCGACAACGGCTGGCAGGGGTTCCGCGTGCTCGGCGGCGTCATGCTCGCCGTCACCGGCGGGGAGGCGCTCTACGCCGACATGGGGCATTTCGGCCGCGGGCCGATCCGCGTGGGCTGGATGGCGTTCGTCTACCCCGCGCTCGTGCTCAACTATTTCGGCCAGGGGGCGATGCTCCTCGACCACCCCGCCCGCGTGGCCACGCCGCTCTACTCGATGATCCCCGGAGCGACGCTCGTCTACCCGGTCGTGGTCCTCGCCGCCGCGGCCACGGTCATCGCGTCGCAGGCGCTGATCTCGGGCGTGTTCTCCCTCGCGTTCCAGGCGATCCGGCTGGGCTATTTCCCCCGCCTGACGGTGACGCACACCTCCCACGAGGCCGAGGGGCAGATCTATCTGCCGCTCGTGAACTGGGGACTGGCGCTGGGCTGCATCGCCCTCGTCGTCGTGTTCCGCGAGTCCGCGCGGCTCGCCGCCGCCTACGGCCTGGCGGTCTCCGGCGCGATGCTCATCACCGTCACGCTCTACCACGTGGTCACGCGCGAGACGTGGCGCTGGTCGCGCGCCAAGGCGGACGCGGTGTTCGCGCTCGGCATCGTCACGATCCTGCCGTTCGTCGCGGCGAACACGCTCAAGTTCTTCGACGGCGGCTACCTCCCCGTGGCGATCGGCGTCGCCATGCTGCTCGTCATGTGGGTGTGGAAGGTGGGCCGCGGCCTGGTGGCGGAGAACCTCGCCGAGCGGTCCGCGCCCGCGCCGCGCTTCCTCGACGACGTGCGCGCGAAGTCGTTGGGGCGCGTCCCCGGCGTCGGCATCTACCTGTCCTCGCAGCCGAACGACATCCCGCCCACGCTCACCCGCGCGTTCGAGCGTTTCCGCACGCTGCACCACAAGACGGTGATCCTGACCGTCATGACCGCGCGCGCCCCCTACGTTCCCGCCGAGGACCGGCTCGCGTTCGAGGACCTGGGCCAGGGCGTCTTCCGCGTCATCCTGCACTTCGGCTTCATGGACGCCGCCGACGTGCCCGCGGCGCTCGCGGTGGTGCCGTTCCTCGAGGACACGGACGCGAGCACGCACGTGTTCGTGATGGGCCACGAGCGGTTCCTCGCCACGCCGGCGAACCGCATGGGCGGCGTGAGCGAGGGCTTCTTCGCGTTCCTGGCGCGCAACGCGCGCAACGCGACGGACGACTTCCACATCCCGCCGGCGCAGGTCGTGGAGGTCGGGACGCACATCGACCTATAAAGTGGCGATAAGGTGGTACGCTAGCCCAAATGCTCGTCGCCGAGCGGTTCGAGATCGAGGCGCTCGTGGGGAAAGGCAGCATGGGGGAGGTTTACCGGGCGCGCGACCGCGTCACCGGCGACCGCGTGGCCGTGAAGCTCCTGCTCGCGGAGGACGTCGATTCGGGCGAACGGTTCGCGCGCGAGGCGAAGCTCCTCCTGACGCTGCGCCACCCGCGCATCGTGCGCTATGTGGCCCACGGCACGGCGGAGGGGCGGCGCTACCTGGCGATGGAGTGGCTGGACGGCGAGGACCTGGCGACGCGCTTGCGCCAGACGGGCCTGACCCCGGCCGAGAGCCTGGCGATGACGGCGCGCGTCGCCGAGGGGCTCGCCGTGATCCACGCCCACGGCGTCGTCCACCGCGACATCAAGCCGTCGAATCTGTTCCTGCCCGACGGGAACATCGATCGGGTGAAGATCCTCGACTTCGGCGTCGCGCGGCTGGCGGCGGGGACGAAGCTCTTGACCCGGGCCGGGGCGACGATCGGCACGCCCGCGTACATGGCGCCGGAGCAGGCGCGCGGCGAGAACGCCGTCGGCGCGACGACCGACCTGTTCGCGCTGGGGTGCGTGCTGTTCGAGTGCCTCGCCGGCCGGCCGCCGTTCGTCGCGCAGTCCGCCGTCGCGGTGCTCGCCAAAGTCCTGTTCGAGGACCCGCCTCGTCTCGGCGACCTGCGTCCCGAGCTGAGCGGCCTCGACGATCTCGTGGCGCGGATGCTGGCCAAGGACCCGCAGGGCCGCCCGGCGAGCGCGACCGAACTCCTCGACGAGCTGCGCCAGGTCGCGCCGCCGGAGCTGGGCGCCGTCTCGGTCGACGGCGCGGCGCGGCACACGATCACCACGCAGGAGCGGCGCCTGGTGTGCATCGTGGTGGCGGCGCCGCCCGGCTCCCTCGACGACGACGGGCCGGAGACGCCCTGGGACGCCGACCCGTCGATGACGCTGTCGCCGTCGCTGATGCAGGCGGCGACGCGGCACCAGGCGCGCGTCGAGGCGCTGCGGAACCGCTCGGTGGTGGCGCTCCTGTCGTCGGCGGGGTCGGCGACCGATCTGGCGGCGCGCGCGGCGCGCTGCGCGCTCGCCATGCGCGGCACGGTCCCCGACGCGACGATGGCGATCGCGACCGGCCGGGCCGTGGTGACGGCCGAGCGCTTCCCGGTGGGCGACATCATCGACGCCGCGGCGGAGCTCCTGCACGAGACGGGCGAGGGGATCCGCATCGACGAGACGACGGCCGGTCTCCTCGACCCGCGCTTCGAGGTCGCGGCGCGCCGGCTCCTGGGCGAGCGCGAGGAGGCCGAGCCGGGGCGGCGCCTGCTCGGCCGACCCACGCCCTGCGTCGGACGCGACCGCGAGATCGCCGTCCTCGAGGCGCTCCTCGACGAGTGCCTCGACGAGGACGAGCCGCAGGCGCGCGCCGCCGTGCTGGTGGGCCCGCCGGGCATCGGCAAGTCCCGCCTCGCGCACGAGTTCCTGCGGCGCCAGCGCGACCGCCACCCGGAGCTGCAGGCGTGGATCGGGCAGGGCGACTGCGTCGGCGCCGGCTCGCCGTTCGGCATCCTGTCGCAGGCGCTGCGGCGCGGGCTCAGTCTCGTCGACGCGGCCGGCCGGCGCGAGCGCCTGCGCGCGCGCGCCGCGGAGGCGGCGCCGGCGGAGGCGGGTCGCGTCGCCGAGTTCCTGGGCGAGCTCCTCGGCATCCCCGCGACCGACGAGCCGAGCGTGCAGCTGCGCGCGGCGCGCGGCGACCTCATGATGATGGGCGACCAGATCCGCCGCGCGTTCGAAGACTTCGTGCGCGGCCAGGCCGCCGCCCGCCCGGTCGCGCTCGTGCTCGAGGACCTGCACTGGGGCGACCTCCCCACGGTCAAGCTCGTCGACGCGGCGCTGCGCGCGTGCGCCGACTCGCGCCTGTTCGTGCTCGCCACCGCGCGTCCCGAGGTGGACGACCTGTTCCCGGGGCTGTGGCGCGACCGCGGCGCGCAGCCGATGCGGCTCCATCCGCTGCCGCGCAAGGCCGCCGAGCGGCTGGTGCGCGCCATCCTCCCGGCCGACCTCGCGCCGGAGCGCGTGGCGCGCATCGTCGAGCAATCGGAGGGGAATGCATTCTTCCTGGAGGAGCTGATCCGGCAGGCGGCGCTGGGGAGCGACCAGCTGCCGCCGACGGTGCTGGCGATGGTGCAGGCGCGCATCGAGGCCCTCCCCGATCAGGCGCGGCGCGTGCTGCGGGCGTGCGCGGTGTTCGGCCAGGCCATCACGCCCGACGGCGTCGCCGCGCTCGTGGGCGGCGCCGCGGCGGGGACCGACGCCCAGGACTGGCTGCGCGCGCTGACCGACGCCGAGATCCTCACCGATCGCCGCGACGACCTGGCGTTCCGCCACTCCCTGGTGCGCGAGGCCGCCTACGCCATGCTCACCGACGCCGACCGCGAGCTGGGGCATCGCCTCGCCGCCGACTGGCTCGAGCGGCAGGGCGGGCGCGACGCGCTGATCCTCGCCGAGCACTGCGAGCGCGGCGGCGACCCGGCGCGCGCGGCCGCGCACTACCTGCGCGCCGCGGAGCAGGCCCTGGAGGGGAACGACCTGGGCGCGGCGCTGGCGCGCGCGGGGCGGGGCGCGGCGCTCGGCGCGTCCGGCGAGACGCGTGGGGGGCTGCTCCTCGTCGAGGCGGAGGCGCATCGCTGGCGCGGCGCGTGGGCCGCGGCCGAGACGTGCGCGCACGAGGCGGTCGCGCTGCTCGCGCGGGGGAGCGGCGCGTGGAGCGCGGCGGTGGGCGAGGCGGCGCTGGCCAGCCGCGTGCTCGACCACGTCGGCGCGCTGCTCGCCCTGGTGGAGGCGGTGCGCGGCGCGCCGGCGGGCGCGGACGCCGACGCCGCGCCGCGCGTGACGTCGATGGCGCGCGTGGCCGCGCTGCTCTACTACTCCGGCCGCTACGCGCTCGCCGACGCGCTCCTGGAGGAGATCGCGCCGCTCCTTCCGCGGGTCGCCGAGGATCCGGGCATCGAGGCGCTGGTGACGTACACGCGCGGCATCCGCGCCGCGTTCACCGGCGACCTCGAGGCGGCGCTGGCCCACGCCGAGGCGGCGCGCGCGCTCTACGACGCGGCGGGCAACGCGCGCCGAGCCTGCAACATGTGCATGCTGGCCGGGCTGTCGCGGGTGCACCTCGGCGACTATGCCGGCGCCGCGGCCGGCCTGCCGGCGGCGATCGCCGCCGCCAAGGGGATGGGCCTCCACAACGTGGAGGCGCTGGGACGGCAGGTCCTGGCGATCGCGCTGGCGCGGCTGGGGCGACTCGACGACGGGCTGCGCGAGGCGAGCACGTCGGCGGCGATGTTCGCGGGGCAGGGGGATCGCCGGCTCGAGGGGACGTCGCGTCGCTATCTGGCGCAGATCCACCTCCTTCGCGGCGAGACGGCGGCCGCGGCGGCGGAGGCCGAGGCCGCGGTCGAGCTCCTCGGCGCGCTGCCGCCCAGCTTGGTGGCGGGGGTGGCGGTGCTGGCGGAGGTCCGCCTCCTCCAGGGGCGGCCCGCGGACGCGCTGGCGCTGGCGGAGCGGGGCTGGGAGATCCTCGCCGTTCTCAGCTCGGTGCCCGACGGCGAGTCGCTGCTCGACGCGAGCTACGTCGAGGCGCTCGCCCGGACGGGCGGCGAGGCGGACGAGGAACGCGCCGCCGCGCGCGAGCGCCTCGCGGCGCGGGCGGCGCGCATCGCCGATCCGGCGGTGCGGCGGAGATTCCTCGAGGACGTGCCGGAGAACGCGCGCGTGGCGCGGGGGGAGTGAGCGGACGACAAGTGACAGTTACGACCGCTCGTACGGCTTCATCGTCACCTTGATCGCCTCCGCCTTCCAGATGTCGCGCGCGTATTCGCGGATGGTGCGGTCCGACGAGAACCGGCCCATGCGCGCGATGTTGAGCACCGCCATCCGCGTCCACCGCTCGGGGTCGCGGTGGGCGATGTCCACGTCGGCCTGGCAGCGGGCGTAGTCGGCGAAGTCGGCGCACACGAAGTAGCGGTCCTCGCCGAGGATGGAATCGAGCACCTGGCGGAACAGGCCCGGCTCCTCGGGGGTGAAGAAGTGCGTCGCCAGAAGATCGATCACCAGGCGGAGCTCGGAGTTGTCGCCGACGGCGTCGCTGCCGCGGAAGTGCGCCGCCCGCTTGGCCGCCACCTCCTCGGCCGTCATGCCGAACAGGAAGAAGTTCTCCGCGCCGACGGCCTCGCGGATCTCGATGTTCGCCCCGTCGAGCGTTCCGATGGTGAGCGCGCCGTTGAGCGACGCCTTCATGCAGCCGGTGCCCGAGGCCTCGTACCCGGCGGTGGAGATCTGCTCGGACAGGTCGCACGCCGGCATGATGACCTCCGCCTGGGACACGCGGTAGTTGGGCAGGAAGACGACCTTCAACCGGTCGCCCACGTCGGCGTCGCGGTTGACTACGTCGGCGACGGCGTTGATCAGGCGGACGAGGTTCTTGGCCATCACGTAGCCGGGCGCGGCCTTGCCGCCGAACAGGCACACGCGCGGGGCGCGGTCGTCCCCGCGCTTGATCCGGCGGTAGAGCGCCATGACGTGGAGGATGTTGAGGAGCTGGCGCTTGTACTCGTGGATGCGCTTCACCTGCACGCTGAACAGCGCCGCCGGGTCGACGACGATGCCGGTCTCGCGGCGGATGACGCGCGCCAGATCCACCTTGTTGCGCTGCTTGATCTGGCGGGCTTGCTCGCGGAAGCCGGCGTCGTCGGCGAACGGCTCCAGGCGCTTGAGCTGATCGAGGTCGGTGGTCCAGCCGGTGCCGATCGACTCGGAGAGGAGCGCCGACAGGCGCGGGTTGGCCTGGAGCAGCCATCGCCGCGGCGTCACCCCGTTCGTCTTGTTCTGCAGCCGGTCGGGGTACATCTCGTGGAACTCCGCGAACACGCGCTCGCGCAGGATGCGCGTGTGCAGCTCGGCGACGCCGTTCACGGCGTGCGAGCCGACGAACGCCAGGTGGGCCATGCGCACCTGCTTCGGCGGGCCCTCGTCGATGATCGACATGCGCGCCGCCCGCTCGGTGTCCGTGGGGTGGCGGTTGCGCACCTCGCGCAGGAAGCGCGAGTTGATCTCGAAGACGATCTCGAGGTGGCGCGGGATGAGCTGCTGGAACAGCGACGTCGGCCATTTCTCCAGCGCCTCGGCGAGGATGGTGTGGTTGGTGTAGGCGCAGGCGCCGCGCGTCTGCTCCCACGCCTGGTCCCACGGCACGCCGTGCTCGTCGACGAGGACGCGCATCAGCTCGGCGATCGCGATCGACGGGTGGGTGTCGTTCATCTGGATCGCCACCTTGGCGGCGAAGTCGTCGAAGTTGCGGTGCGACAGCATGTAGCGGCGCACGATGTCCTGCACCGAGCAGGCGGTGAAGAAGTACTGCTGCTTGAGGCGGAGCTCCTTGCCCTGCGGGGAGTGGTCCTGCGGATAGAGGACCTTGGAGATGTTCTCCGACAGGTTCTTCACCTCCACGGCGCGGACGTAATCGCCCGCGTTGAACACCTCCAGGTCGAACTCCTCGCTGGCGCGGGCGCGCCACAGGCGCATGGTGGCGACGGCGTCGTTGCCGAAGCCGATGATGGGCGTGTCGTAGGGCACGCCGAGGACGGTCTGGGCGGGGACCCAGCGCACCCGGAAGCCGCCGTGCCCGTCGGGGACGAGCACGGTGTGCCCGCCGAGCTTGACCTCGAACGCGAACTCGGGGCGCGCGATCTCCCACGGGTTGCCGGCGCGCAGCCACTCGTCCGGGCGCTCGACCTGCTGCCCGTTGCGGATGACCTGGTGGAAGATGCCGAACTCGTAGCGAATGCCGTACCCGAACGTGGCCAGGCCGATGGTGGCCATGGAGTCGAGGAAGCAGGCGGCGAGGCGGCCGAGGCCGCCGTTGCCGAGACCCGCGTCGACTTCTTCCTCGAGGACGTCCTCGATGCGGATGCCCAGGCCGGCGAGCGCCTCGCGCACCCGGTCGTAGATGCCGAGGTTGAGGAGGCAGTTCGACAGGAGCCTCCCGATGAGAAACTCCGCCGACAGGTAGTAGACGCGCTTGGCGTCCACGCCGTACTGGGTCTCCATCGTCTTGATCCAGCGCGAGAACAGGCGATCGCGCACCGTGTAGGCCAGGGCGAAGAAATGGTCGCGCGGTGTCGCCATGGGCATCGATTTCCCCTGGAGGGATACGAGGTTGTCGAGGAACGCCCGGCGCAGTCCCTCGACCTCCGTGGTGGTGCGATCGTCCTCGTAGCGAATGGCCTCGGACATGTCGCCAGGGTAACCGAAAAGTTGCCCGCGCCGGAGCGTCTGACGAACCTGGTCACGCGATGCGAATCTCGGCCCTCGTCTCGCTGGTCCTCTTCGGCGCGGCCGGCGGGGCGGCGCACCCCGACGCCGAGGTCCGCGAGGGGTTCGTCTACGTCGGCCGGGTGCCGCGCTGGCCGGAGCGGGGCGCGGGGCAGGACATCACCACGCCGCTGGTGTGGTCGCGGCGGGGCGACGCGGTGGCGTTCGCGGCGCGCGACGTCCGCGGCTCGGCCCGGCTGGTGGTGCTGCTGGTCCAGCTCGACGGGTCGGTAACCCCGCTCGAATGGGCCATCCCGCGCGCGGCGCAGCCGGCGCGCGCGGTGACCTGGCTCGGACCGACGCGCGTCGGGACCGGGCCAAGCGCGCTCGAGCCGCGGGCGACCGCGTCGTGGGTTACACGCTAACCAACCGTATCCCCGCGGCCTGCCGGATATGGGGGCGGAACCAAGTGCGCGCGAACGGCGAGGCCATGGCGCCCGACGACAGGAACGAGCCGCCGAGCATCATGTGGTGCTGGCCCTCGAACGACGTCCGGCTGTAGTCGAGGTAAAGCGGGTGGGGCCGATAGCCGGGAAGCGGCTGGCACACGTCCTCGACGTGCTGCCACACGTTGCCGATCGCGTCGTGCACGCCGTTCCGCTGGGCGGGAAAATGGTCGACCGGCGTGGGCGAGCCGAACTGCAGCCCCAGGTTGGCGGCCGCGCCGAGCTGGCGGAGGCGCAGGTGCTCGAGCTCGGTGGGCAGGCGCGCGCCGCGGAACCGGCTGTACGCGCGCGCCTCGTGCCAGGTCACCTCGACGGGCCAGGCCCACGGCATATCGATCTCGTCGAACGCCGTGCGCAGCCGGAACGTGTCGCCGGCGGGCAGCCAGAAGCGCGGGCGGACCGCCCCGGCGGCGGCGCGCCACCGCCGACCCGCGGGGGTCCACAGCTCCTCGCGCGCGTAGCCGCCGGCGGCGACGAACGCGGCGAACTCGCGGTTCGACACGAGCGTCCGCCCCACGCGGAACGCCGGCACCTCGGCGACCCGCTCGCCGTACTCGATGTCCCACCCGAACGACGGGTGGACGCGCGGCTTGCCCAGCCGGACCGCGCCGGCGGGAATGATCACGAACGCGGGCGGCGGCGGCTCGCCGGAGGCCGGCGCGTCGGTCCAACCCTCCGGGCGCGTCACGACCTCCGCGGGAAGCTGGCGCACGAGCAGCGCGGACGTCTCGACGTGGATGCGCTGGTGATCCGCCCCCATGAACAGCGCCCAGAACGGGCTCGCGTCGTCGACCGGCGGCTCGACGCGGGCCGCCACGTCGTGCACCTTGCGCAGCACCTGCGCGCGGTAGGCGCGCACGTCGCGGAGCGGCGGCAGGACGATCTTGGAGTGATCCATCTCGTCGCCGGGCATCTCGTCGACGCCGGACGCGAACAGGGGATCGAAGTCGTCGTGGATCGGGTCGGAGATGAGGCCCGCCGCGCGGAGCTTGTTGGCGAAGAACGACGCCGTGTGACCCAGGTAGAAGAGGAGCGGCCGGCGCAGCGGGTCCGCGACCAGGGACAATGCATCGTCGCGGACCGCGGAGTACAGCCGCTCCTCGAGCGCCCACGCCTCGTCGACCCAGGCGCGGGCCTCGTCGGGTGTGACGCGGCGCAAGTCAGGCGGAAGCAACCCTAGACTCTACGAAAGGTCCGGCCAAGGCGCCATGGTAAGCTCTCCGCCATGTCTTCGCTTGTGGAGAAGCTGCGCTCGCGCGACGCCCGGGTGGCGGTGATCGGCGCCGGATACGTCGGGCTGCCCCTCGCCGTCGAGGTCGCGGACGCCGGCTTCCGCGTGACCGCCTACGACAAGAACCCGACCAAGATCGCGAGGCTCGCCGCCGGAGAGTCGTACATCAAGGACGTCTCGTCGGAGCGTCTCGCGCCGCTCGTCGCGTCCGGCCAGCTCGCCGGGTCCTCCGACCCGGACGTCCTGGGGCAGGCCGACGCCGTCGTCATCTGCGTGCCGACCCCGCTCAACAAGAGCAAGGACCCCGACAACTCGTTCATCCTGGCGGCGGCCGACGACCTCATCCCGCGCATGCACCCGGACATGCTCGTCGTCCTGGAGTCGACGACGTTTCCCGGGTTCACGCGCGAGGTGCTCGTGCCGCGGTTCCAGGCGGCGGGGCTCACCGTCGGCAAGGACGTGTTCCTGGCGTTCTCGCCGGAGCGCGTGGATCCCGGCAACGAGCGGTTCAAGACCAAGAACACGCCGAAGGTGATCGGCGGGCACACGCCCGCGTGCCTTGAGACGGTGACGGCGCTCTACTCGACGTTCCTCGACCGGCTCGTGCCGGTGAGCTCCACCGACGCCGCGGAGATGGTCAAGCTCCTCGAGAACACGTTCCGGGCGGTCAACATCGGCCTGGTGAACGAGGTCGCCCTCATGTGCCGCAAGCTCGGGCTCGACACCTGGGAGGTGATCGAGGCCGCCGCGACCAAGCCGTTCGGCTTCATGCCGTTCTATCCCGGTCCGGGGCTCGGCGGCCACTGCATCCCCGTCGATCCGCACTACCTGTCGTGGAAGCTGAAGACGCTCAAGTACAACGCGCGCTTCATCGAGCTCGCCGGCGAGGTCAACTCGGCGATGCCGGAGGTGGTGATCGAGCGGGTGACCGAGGCGCTGAACGACGAGCAGAAGGCGGTGAAGGGCTCGCGCATCCTCGTCCTGGGCGTCGCCTACAAGCGCGATATCGACGACGTGCGCGAGTCGCCCGCGCTCGACGTGATCGCGCTCCTGCGCGACCGCGGCGCGGCGGTGTCGTTCCACGACCCGTACGTGGCGAGCATCCGGCTGGGCGAGGACGACCATGGGCACGCGCCGCCCGACGCGCCGCTGCTGGCGTCGGTGCCGCTCCACGGGCTGCATCAGTTCGACGCGGTGGTGATCGTGACCGACCACCGCAATGTGGATTATCGGCGGGTGGTGAAGGAAGCGAAGCTCGTCATCGATACGCGCAACGCGACCAAGACGGTTCGAGGGGAGGCGACGGCGCGAGTCGTCACCTTGTGAGCGGAGGCATGGGCAACAACAATCGACCTACCGAGGTGTTGACCGGGCTGGTGCTGGGCAACGATCTGTTCGAGAAGGCGGTGGCGGCGGTCGGCCTCGATCCGAACATCCTGCGCCACCTCATCGCCAACGCGCTCGTCGCGCTGGGGTCGAGACCGCAGGACATGACGCCCGACGAGCTCGGCGCCGTCCTGCCATCGCTGGAAGACAAGCTCCGCCTGCTCGTCCCCGATGAGAAGGCGCGCAAGTCGATCGCCAAGCTGCGCCATTTCCTGCTGTCCTGGGAGGGATGACCCATGCGCGCGCGCGCGTTCCTCGCGGCGCTTGCGGCCGCCGTCGCGTTCGCCGGCGCGGCGTGGGCCGACACCCGCGTCGACCGGCTGGCCAAGCTCGGGCAGCTGTGGGGCACGGTGAAGTACGTCCACCCCTACGTATGGACCCACGACGTCGATTGGGACGGCGCGGTCGTGCGCGCGATCCCCAAGGTCTCGGCGGCCAAGACCGCCGCCGAGTACCGCGCGGCGCTCGTGGACCTGATCGCGGCCCTCGGCGATCCGCGGACGCGCATCCCCGGCGCCGAACCGGACGCGCCGCGGCTCGAGGACGCGGGGCCGTTCGTGCGCACGATCGACGGCGTCCTCGTCGTCACGGTGCGCGCGCACCCGCGCGCGGATTCGGCCGCCCTCGCCGGCGATGTGGCCAAGGCGGTGAAGTCCGCGCGCGGGATCGTCCTCGACGTCCGCGGGGCGGACACGTGGGCGACCGGCTTCTTCCGCGCGCTCGGAAACGTGTTTTCCGCGCGCACGGTGACCGCGCCGACGACCGGCCGCGTGTTCCACTCCGGGTTCGCCACCCAGCGGGGCGGCGCCTCGGGCGGCTACTACTCCGCGCTGATGACGCTGGCTGCGGAGACGTTCCCTCCCAAGCCGGACGCGCGCGCCCATCGCGTCGTGTTCCTCGTGAACAACGCCTCGCTCGTGCCGAACATCGCGTTCGCGCTCGCCGCCGCCGGCGAGGGACGGATCGTGTCGCAGGGGCGCTTCATCCCCGAGACGGAACTGCCCGTCGACATGGGCGAGGGCATCACGGTGAGCGTGCGGTCGGCCCAGCTCTCCCCCGAGGTACGGGTGGACGTCGAGCTTCCGCCGGACAAGGACGCGGTCGCGGCCGCGGTCGCCCTCGCCGGCGGCGGCAAGGCCAAGCCGGTCGCCGCGACGGGGATGCCGCCGTTCCGCGTGCGCCCTGACGCCGCCTACGCGGAGAGCCCGTACCCGTCCGTCGAGCTGCGCCTTCTGGCGCTCTATCGCTACTGGAACGCGATCCATTACTTCTACGCTTACCTCGATCTCATCGGCGACTGGGACGCGGTCCTTCCCGAGTTCATCCCCAAGCTGGAGGCGGCGGGCGACGCGCTGGCCTATGCGCAGACGATCGCCGAGCTCGCGACGCGCGTGCCCGATGGGCACAGTTTCGTCCGGAGCGCGGTGCTGCGCGACCACTTCGGAGCTGGATCGCCGCCCGTCGCGGTGCGGCTCGTCGAGGGGCGGCCGACGATCGTGAAGGTGCGGGCGCCCGGGCTTCCAGTCACCGTCGGCGACGTCCTCGTGTCCGTGGACGGCGAGCCGGTGGAGCGGCGCGCGGAGCGGCTGGGCCGGTACGTGTCCGCGTCGACGCCGGCGGCGCACGACCAGATGGTGGCGGGCAGGCTCCTCGACGGTCCGGTCCGCACGCCCGCGCGGGTGACCATCCGCGGCGCGGACGACCGGCCGCGCGAGGTCGAGCTGCCGCGGGCGGCGCCGGCGCCTCCCCCCGATCCGCCCAAGGACGAGGTGGTGAAGGTCCTCGCGGACAACGTCGGCTACGTGAACCTGGAGTACCTGGAGCGGAGCGACCTCGACGCTGCGTTCGAGCGGCTCAAGGACACGCGCGCCATCGTGTTCGATCTGCGCGGCTATCCGCGGGGCGTGTTCGGCGCGCTCGCGACGCGCGTGAACCGCAACCGCGCGCAGTACGCCGCGCGCTTCGAACGCGCCGAGCTCGACGGCGGCGAGCCCCGGCGCATGCAGTTCAAGCAGGAGATCCCTCCATCGCCCGCGCCGGTCTACGACCGGCCGACGGTCATGCTCATCGACGACCGCGCCATCAGCCAGTCCGAGCACACGGGGCTGTTCCTCGAGGCGGCCAGCGGCACGAAGTTCATCGGCTCGCCGACCGCGGGCGCCAACGGCGACGTCACCGCCGTGGTCCTTCCCGGCGACATCGCCGTATGGATGACGGGCCACGACGTGCGCCACGTCGATGGCCGCCAGCTCCAGCGCGTCGGGCTCGTCCCCGACGTGCGCGTCGAGCCGACGCTCAAGGGGATCCGGGCCGGGCGCGACGAGGTCCTCGAGGCGGCGCTGCGCTACCTGGCGCGCTGACCTTTCCGGCCGCGCCGACTCAGCACGAACACCACGATCGCGGCGGCCACGAGCGCGCCGAGCCACGAGCCGCCGCCGGAGGTGCAGCACGAGCACCCGACGGCCTCGCCCCGGGGCGCGCCCGGCGCGTCGGCCGTCGCGGGCGCCGCGTCGGCCGTACCCGGGGCCGCGTCGGGCGCACCCGGCCCGGCGTCGGGCGGAGGCGAGCCGCCGAGCTCGTAGGCCCCCGCCTCGACCGGCGGCGTGCGCGGCGTGCCGTCGATGTCGGTGGGCGGGGCCTGGGCGGCGTCGCCCCGGCCCGCGGCGGGGCCGGCCGGCTTGGGCCGATAGTTGCCCGCGGCGGCGTCGACGAACGTGTCCGCCGGCGTCCCCACCACCGAGTCGGCGTCCTGCCCGGTCGCGGTCCGCCACGCCGCCAGCGACAGGAAGCTCCCCGCGCCGATGACGAACCGATCGGTGACGACGTTGTGGTTGGAGACGAAGCCGGGCTGGCTGTCGGCGGAGATGTCGACCGCGCCGCGCGCGCCGGCGTGAAACAGGATGTTGTTGTAGAGCTTGTTCCCGGTCGACGCGTTCTGGATGTTCACCGCCCACCGCCCGTCTGCCGCCACGACGATGGTGTTGTTCACGACGACGTTCCCGATCGCCCCCGCCGCCCCGTCGATCATGTAGAGCGAGATCCCGCTGGCGTGGTTGTCGAAGAGGAGGTTGTTGCGGAACGTCGAGCCCTGCACGCCGTCGCAGTTGATGCCCGAGCCGCCCCCCGCGCCGTTGCCGTAGATGACGTTCGCCTCGACGAGCGCGCCCGAGATGATCCCGTCGCCCCCCTGGCTCACGTCCCCGTTCATGTGGATGCCGTTCGCGCGGTTGTCGTGGGAGACGTTGCGGCGGATGGTCGGGCGGTCGCCGCTGTTCGACACGTAGATGCCGTGCTCGGCTACGGAGTGGGAACATTCGTTCCCCTCGATGAGGAGGTCGTCGCAGAAGCCCGTGAAGATGCCCCAGCGGCCGTTCGCGTCGGTCTTGTTGTTGCGGATGGTCACGTGCCGGCAGCGCGCCGCGCGGATGCCGGCGCGCGCGCGCCCGTTCACGATGAACCCGTCGATCACGATGTACTGGATCTCGTTGCCGACGTCGCCCTCGACGTTGATCCCGTCGGGAGTCCTGGCGTTGTCGGCGACGATCGACACGTTCGCTTCGGCCTGGAACGCGATCGGCAGCGCCGCCGTGCCGGTGGTGCGGAGGTCGAATCCCGCGTAGGTGCCGGCGCGGACGATGACCGTGTCGCCGGCGCCCACCTTGTCCGCGGCCGCCTGCAGCGTCCCCCACGGGTTGGCGGAGCTGCCCGGTCCGTTGTCGTCCCCGCCCGGCTGCACGTAGAACGTCGTGGCGCGCGCGGTCTCCCCCAGGGCGACCCCCAGCGCGAAGACGAGCGCGACGAGCCAGGGTCTCATCGCGCCATCATACCCCTCAGTCGGGGCAGTCCTGGGCGATCGCGATCTTCGTCTGCCACACGATCTTGCCGGCGTCGTCGGCGAGCTTGGCCTCGATGACGAAGTCGACGCAGCCGACGAAGTCCGCGTCGGGCTCGAGCCGGGCGCGGAACGGCGCCGCCGCGCCGGCCTCTCCCCGCTTGGGGTTGCCCTCGCGCGCGACGCGCTTGCCGTCGGCGACATCCTTCCACCGCGTCGCGACCGTGGCCGCGAGCTTGCCCGGCGCCGCGGTGGACACCTCGCACGTCACCGGCTCCTCGAGCCGAACGTGGCGCGCCGGCAGGCGCAGGCGCTTGCCCCCCTCGCGCGCCACGAAGCACTCGAGCTTGCCGGCCACCTTCCGTGTGGACTGGCCGCCCGCGCCCCAGGCGACGACCGCCACGGCGACGCCCGCCGCGAGGAGCGTGCCCGCGGCCAGCCACCGCCAGGGGAGCGACCAGGCGGGGGGCGGACGCCAGAGCGGCTCACCTTCCCCTGGCCGCGCGAGGAGCTCGCCCTCGAGGTAGCCGCCGTCCTCGATCGCCGCCGGCGCGCGGAACCACGCGGTGCAGTTGCGGCAGCGCACCGGCTCGCCGCGCAGCCGGTATGGGATCTGCACCTTGACCGCGCACCCGCTCGGGCAGGCCAACCGGATCACGCGCGGATCGTCGCGCCCCGCGCCGCGCGGGGCAAGTTTCGCCGTGCTACCCTCTCGTCGATGGGCGACACGCGCGACGTGGATCCGAAGGCGGCCACGCTGGCCGCGGTCAGTCGCGCTGCCGGCGACGCGGCCCACACGCTCACCGGCCCCGCGGCGGTGCGCGCGACCGCCAGCGAGACCATGGTCGGGCGCCAGTTCGCGCATTTTCGCGTCGACAAGCCCCTGGGCGCGGGCGGGATGGGCGAGGTGTACCTGGCCACCGACCTCGCCCTCGACCGGCCGGTCGCGCTCAAGCTTCTGCCTCGCGCGTTCGCCGCCGATCCCGCCTCGCGCGAGCGGTTCATCCGCGAGGCGCGCGCCCAGGCGCGGCTCAACCACCCCAACATCTGCCACATCTACTTCATCGGCGAGCAGGACGAGCAGCTGTTCTTCGCGATGGAATTCGTCGAGGGCGAGTCGCTGCAGCAGATCCTCGACCGCCAGAAGCGCATCCCGCTCGTCGACGCCGTGGAGTACGCGCGCATGGCCGCGCTCGGCCTGCGCGAAGCGCAGCGCCACGGCTTCACCCATCGCGACATCAAGCCGTCGAACCTCCTGCTCGACCGCCACGGTGTCGTCAAGCTCGTCGACTTCGGCATCGTGAAGGCGCAGACGGGCGACTCCAGCGAGACGGGGCAGGACGTCGTCCTGGGCACGCCGTTCTACATGTCCCCCGAGCAGGCGCGCGGCGATCGCGTCGACTTCCGCTCCGACGTCTACTCGCTGGGCGTGACGATCCACCACCTCGTGACGGGACAGCCGCCGTTCACCGGTCCCACGCCGCTCGCGGTGGTGTCGCGCCACCTCACCGAGCCGCGCCCGCGCCTCGAGGCCAAGCAGGCCGTCCTCGACGGCGTGCTCGAGAAGATGATGGCCAAGCGGCCGGCCGATCGCTACGGCGGCTACGATGAGCTCGTCCACGCGCTCGAGCGGCTGTCGCCGCGCCGCACCCGGCCGGCGGGCTTCTGGGTGCGCGCGTTCTCCTGCGGGTTGGATCTCCTCATCGCCGCGGTCGTCTCGCTGCCGCTCGAGGCGGTGTGGAACGCGCTCCGCCCGCGCCTCGGCCTCGGCGGGTCGCCGTCGTGGATGGCGTTCATCATCCCCGCGTATTTCATCCTGTTTCACGCGCGCGGGCGCACGCCCGGGCAGATGGCGCTCGAGCTGCAGCTCGAGGCCGAGTCCGGCGGCAAGCCGGGCCTCAGGCGCGCCGCCGTGCGCTGGCTCGTCTCGTTCACGCCGCTGTACCTTCTGTGGGGGGCGAACGAGGCGTTCGACCTCCACGGCGCAAGCCTGGTCGTCGCCGCGGTGCTGCTCGCGTTGTGGGTCGGCGCCACGCTGCTCGTCCGCCGCGGCGATCCCGAACGGCGCTCCCTGGGGGATCGCGTCGCGGGGACGCGCATCGTGTATCGACCCGTCGGCTAGGTGAGCACGCGCACCGGCAGCACCACGAACGGGAGCCGGTCGAACTCCAGACGCCGCTGCAGGGTGTGCGCCGTCTCGTTGTGGAGCAGGCGCTGCCACCACGTCGGCTCGCGGAAGATCAGCTGGCCGGCGAAGAACACGCTGCGCGGGAAGCGCAGGTGCACCTCGCGGCACAGGCGCTCGAGCTCCTCCACCGCCTCGGTCCCGATCGCCATGTCGGAGTCGGCCGCCCAGCCGAGCTTGTTGCGGGCGAAGTCGACGTAGCGGGTGAGCTGCTGCGCCACGCTCGTGCGCAGCGCCGCCATCTCGCTCGGCCCCTTGAACGTCCCGGAGTCGAGCACGCCCGCCGACACGAACACCACCTGGTGGTAGTAGCCGGAGAACACGCGATCGATCTGGAGCAGCGCGGAGATGCCGAGGCCGCCGTAGCCGCCGACGAGCAGCACCGCGGTGGGCTCCTCGGGATCGAGCTCGTCGTCGGTGGCGGGGTACGGGTGGTTGGGCATGGTCTCGATCTGCGGGCGGAGCTCCTCGTTCAGCTTGAACACCTTGCGCGCGACCATCGCGTAGTGGCGCCGCACCCAGTAGCAGAAGCCGATCAGCGCCGCGGTCACGACGAGCGTGACCCAGCCGCCGGCGCCGAACTTCTCGATGACGGTGATGACGAGGATGCCGGCGCACAGGACGAGCCCGACGCCGTGGATGGCGACGTGCCGCCGCCACTTGGGATCGCCCGCGCGCTGCTGCAGGCTGAGGCGCGCCATGCCGATGTTCGACAGCGTGAACGTCATGAACACGTTGATCGAGTACATGACGGCGAGGACGCCCACGTCGCCGCGGGTATAGAACAGCGTGGCCAGGGCCGCGCCGCCCATGAGGTACACGCCGTTGCGGCTGGTGAGGCGCTCGGACAGCGCGGCGAACTGGTGGGGGAACCAGGAGTCGAGCGCCAGGTTGGCCATGATGCGCGGCCCGCCGAGAAACCCCGTCTGCGCGGCGATGAGGAGGAGCGCGCCCTCCGACACCAGCGTGAGCCCGACGAACGGCTCGGCGAACACGCCCCAGCCGTCGGTGAGCTTCTTGACGAGGATCGCGTTGGTCGGCTGCCCCTCGACGGGGCGGATGCCGAGGACCATGTAGCACAGGAGCAGGCCGCCGGCGGTGAGCGCGAGCGACACGGCCATGAGCGCCATCGTGCGCTTGCCGGTGGTGACGCGCGGCTCGCGCATGAGCTGCATCCCGTTCGACACCGCCTCGATGCCGGTGTAGGAGCTGCCGCCCAGCGAGTAGGCGCGGAAGAAGATGACCATCACGCCGAACGCGCCGATCGTCGACAGGTCGTTGCCGAGCCCCTGCTTCACCTCGGCGACGATGTTGCCCGCCCGGCCCAGGTTGGCGCCGATGCCGCCCAGGATGGTGATCCCGTGGGTCACGAGGAACACCAGGAACACGGGCGTCAGCACCGCGACCGATTCCTTGACGCCGCGCAGGTTGATGACGACGAGCAGGCCGATGGCGACGACCTCGGCGGTGAATTTCCATTGCGCCCACGCCGGGGGCAGGAATGCGAACACCGCGTTGGCGCCGCTGGCGATCGAGATGGTGATGGTGAGGACGTAGTCGACGAGGAGCGCCGCGCCCGACACGGCGCCGGCGTAGTCGCCCAGGACCTTCGACGCGACGACGTAGCCGCCGCCCCCCGAGGGGAACGCCTCGATCACCCGGACGTAGCCGGCGGAGATGATGAACACCGTGACCGCGAGCGCCACCGCCAGGAACGCCGCCAGGTAGTAGTGACCGTCGAGGTGGCGGAACGCTTCGTCGGGGCCATAGGCGGAGGATGACAGCCCGTCGACGCCCAGCCCGACCCAGGCGAAGAAGGTTACGAGCGAGATGTGGTGGAAGAGCTTGGGGTCGCGGAGATCGCGCGCCTTGCCGAACAAACGCTCACGGAGCGTTGGCATGCGGCGCTATCGTACATCAACTACTCGGGCTTCCAGTCGTGTGCGTCGAGATCCGGGAACGTGAGCTTGCCCTGGCCCGGCTTGAGGCCGAGCACGCGCGCGCGGCCCTGGGCGTCGGTCTTGCCTTCCTTGACCGTGCCGTCGTCGAGCGTGATCTTGAACTTGACGTCGGGGACGGGCTTGCCGTTCTGATCCTTGAGCACGAACTCGATGACCGCGGTCTTGTCGGGCTTCTCGGCGAGCTGCTCGCTCGAAGGAGATGGACGGGTGGACTGGTCGCCCTCGCCGGCCGCGCCGGCCGCGCCGCCACCGGCACCGCCTGGGCCGCCCGCGGCGCCCGCGCCGCCGCCGCCGCCCGCCGCCCCCGGAGGCGGTCCCCCGGGCGGGCCGCCCTGCGACGGCGCCGCGCCCGGGCTGGTGTAGCCGCCGCTGGGCCCCGCGCCCGCGCCCGGGCCCCCGCCTTTGCCGCCGCCGCCGCCGCCGTCGCCGATGATGACGTTCGGGCTGCCCTTGATGAGCCGGCCCACGCCGCCGCAGTGCGTCTGCATGTCGTTCACGCGGTGCGCCGGCAGACCGTTGATGTTCACGTGGGGCGCCCCCTTGGTCGCCGTCCACATGTTCATGGCGCAGCACGCCGCATGGACCCCCATGTCCGTCTTGCGCAAGGCGGGCAGGTTGTTGATGTTGACGTTGGTCGACCCCATGAACGCAGGCCCCTTCACCATGGGGTGTGGGCAGGCGGGGCAGAAGTGCGCGTCCGTCGTCGCCTGACCTATGTCGCCAAGTCGGCCTGCTGGGGGCATGGCAGCTATTATACGGAGATAGACACGGATCCCTCCCCCACCCTCAAACTCCGAAAACGCTTGTGGATTTATTTTTTGGTGGTCTCGAACTCGTCGCGCCGATTCTTGGACCAGGAGGACTCATCGTGGCCGAGCTTGGCGGGACGCTCCTCACCGTAGGAGATGGTCTTGATGCGGGACGGATCCACGCCCAGGCGGACGAGGTAGTCGTGCGCCGCCTTGGCGCGTTGATCGCCGAGCGCGAGGTTGTACTCGGTGGTGCCGCGCTCATCGGTATGCCCGCCGATGGTAACGGAGGACCCCGCGTTTTTTTCCATGTAATCGGCGATCGTCTGGAGCGTGAGCTTGGACTCGTCCTTGATGAGGGACATGTCGAAGTCGAAGTAGATCGGATCGGTGGGCGGAGGTGGGGCGTTGCCCGGTGCGGGGTTGATCTCGGTCTTCACTGGATCGTTCCGCTTCGCCTCGGGTTGATCGGGCTTTCCCTTGTCCCCCGTCGTGCTCTGCACAGCGGCTTTCCCTCCGCAAGCGATGAGAGCGGCCGAAACCAGCAAGAAGAAGCGAGTGCTCAGCCTGCGCATGACGTGCCTCCCGCTGGCGCTCATACCAACGATCCCGTCCGCTTGCAAGCGGAAGCGTCACCAGATGTAGGTGGTCAGAAGATGACCAAGGGATACGGGGGCGGAAGTGCGAGCAGCGCGTCGAGCCCGGCGGCGTCCCCGTCGACCTCGACGAGGCGCAGGCGGAGGGCGGCCTCGAGCCGCACCGCGCCCACGAGCACCTGGGTGAGCGCGCCAATCGGGCCGCGGACGAGCGGAGCGCCCGCGCCGCGCCCCGGCTCGACGCGACCGGCGCCGGCGCCGTCGACTATCAGGGTCTGCGGCGCCTCGTTCGCGGGGAGGTCGGGGTCGATCGCGGAGAAGGCCACGCGCGCGCGCGCGCCGGGCGGATATCCGCGCGCGGCCAGCGCCGCCGCCAGATCGATGATGCGCGCCTGGAGACCGAGATACGCCGCGCCGAGCGCGTGGTGCTCGCCCGGCATCTCGGGCGTCTGCTGCTCGGGGACGCCCTTGTCGAGGAGGAACGGCAATGGATGGTCGACCGGCGTGTCGAGGAGCACCGCGTCGGCCTGCTCGCCCTGCACCGCGAAGAAGCCGAGGATCGCGCGCTCGGCGCACCCGTCGAGCGCGATCCATTCGGCGACCTCCAGGATGGTCGGGCGCTCGGTCCAGTTGATGTAGCGATAGAGCGCGTAGCCGGAGAGGCCGTCCTCGCCGCGCACCCCGACGGCGAACTTGCGGTCGGCCTGCCACCACTGGCGGAGGTATCCCGGGCCGCGGAGGAGGCTGCCGTTCTGCCGCGGGCAGTGGCGGCCGTAGACGGCCTCCACCGCCGCGAGATCCGTCTCGGAGGACAGCGACAGGTGCACGACCGCAGCCCGCTCGGCGAACGCGGGCAGGGCGTCGGGCCGGACCCGCCAGCGCAGCCGCGCCGCGACGGGCGCCCAGCCGAAGCGCGCGTAGAAGCGCGGAGCGTAGCCGTAGAGCATCGCCCACGGGGTGCGGTCGGCGGCGAGCGCCGCGAGGTGCTCGCGCACGATCGCGCTCGCCACGCCGGTGCGGCGGGCCTCGGGCGCAACCGCGACGCTGGCCAGACCGCCCACCGCGCACTCGACGCCGCCGATGTAGCCGCGGAACGGGATGGTGCGGCCGACGCCCACGACGGCCCCGTCGCGCTCGAAGATCTTCACCGTCTCGACCGGAAACACGCGCGCGGCGCGAAAGCGCTCCTCGACCTCCGCCTGGGTCCCGATCCCCCAGTAGGAGCGAATCCACAGGTTGGCCAGGAGCGCCGCATCGTCGGGGCGGGCGGCGCGGGCAGTTATCGGCATGGCCGAACCCTACCACCCTTGCGCGCGCCCCGGACCCGACGCACGCTATCGGGTACGGCGCGAGGCACGGTGCCCGCGCCCGAATGACCGCCGGGAGCGAAGCGCCCCGGCATGGAGGAAATGACGATGCATCACCCAGGAATGATCGCGTGGTGGCACGCGCGCCGGCACGGCGCTTGCGGCGAACGGGTCGGTTGGGGCGGCCACGGCTACGACGCCTACGAGGCGGCCCCGAGCGAGGGCGACGGCGCGTTCGGCGTCCGCCGCCCGCTCCGGTTCCTCGCCTACAAGCTCGAGCTCAAGCGCGAGCAGGTGGCGGAGCTGGCCAAGATCCTCGACGAGCTCAAGACCGAGCGCGCCCAGGCGGCCGTCGACCAGCGGCGCACGCTGGCCGCGCTCGCCGACGCCGTCGAGGGCGACGCCTTCGACGAGGCCAAGGCGCGCACCGCCGCCGACGCGCGCGTCCGCTCGGCCGAGCGGCTGCGCGACGCGGTGGTGAAGGCGCTCGGCCGGATCCACGCCCAGCTCGAGCCGGAGCAGCGCAAGCACCTCGCCTACTTGATTCGCACCGGAACTCTTCTGATCTAGCAACCCTCCGGGAACGGCGCCCCGTTCCCATCTTGCCTTGCATTATCCGTCTATCATGATAGATTGATGTTCGTGCCGTCCCTGGCCGATACCGTGGACATGCTCTCGCTCTTCGCCGAGCCGACGCGCATCCGCCTGTGCGCGCTTGTCGACGGGCGCGAGCTGTCGGTCGCGGACCTCTGCGCCGTCACCGGGCTCGTCCAGTCGCGCGTGTCCACCCATCTGGGCAAGCTGCGCGACGCGGGGATCCTCGCCGACCGCCGCCAGGGCACGTCGACGTTCTACTCCCTGCGCGAGGAGACGCTCCCCCCGCCCGCGCGCGCGCTGTGGAACGACGTCGGGCGCGGGGTGAAGGACGGCGTCCTCGCCCAGGACCGGGCCCGCCTCGACGCCCACCTCGCCAAGGCGCGCTGGCCCGACGAGTTCGCCGGCGAGATGGAGCGGCACTACTCGCCCGGGCGGACGTGGGAATCGCTCGGCCGGGGCCTGGCCGGCCTGCTCGAGCTGGGCGACGTCCTCGACGCCGGCGGCGGCGACGGCACCGTGGCCGAGCTCCTCCTCCCCCGATCGCGCAGCCTGGTGCTCGTCGACCTCAACCCGAACATGGTCGCGGCGGCGCGCCGACGCCTGGGCGACCGCGCCCGCTGCGAGGTCGCCGACGTGCAGGCGCTGCCGTTCGGCGACGCCCGCTTCGACGCGGTGCTCTCGTTCCACGTTCTCGTGCACGTGCCCGATCCGGGGCGCGCCCTGGCCGAGGCGGCGCGCGTCCTCCGCCCCGGCGGGGTGCTGGCGGTGCTGACGCTGTCCGCCCACCAGCATCGCGACCTCGCCGAGGCGTACGGTCACATCCACCTCGGCTTCCGCCCGGCGACGCTGGCCGCCCAGTTGCGCCGCGCCGGGCTGTCGGTCACATCCTCGGCGGTCACCACCCGCGAGCGGCGCGCCCCGCGGTTCGAGATCGTCGGCGCGTTCGCTCGGAAACCCAGGACAGGCAGAAGGAACCCGCCATGATCGCCGACCTGCTCCGCCAGCGCATCCTCATCCTCGACGGCGCCATGGGCACGATGCTCCAGCGCCACGGCCTCGGCGAGGCCGACTTCCGCGGCGAGCGCTTCCGCGACCACCCGCACGACCTCAAGGGGAACTTCGACATCCTCAACCTCACCCGCCCGGACGCCGTCCGCGCGGTGCACGAGGAGTACCTCGCGGCCGGCGCGGACATCATCGAGACGAACACGTTCAGCGCGCAGGCGGTGTCGCAGGCGGACTACCGCACCGAGGCGTTCGCCCGCGAGATCAACGCGGCGGCGGCGCGCGTCGCCCGCGCGGCGGCGGACGCCTTCTCCACCCCGGCGCGGCCGCGCTTCGTCGCCGGCGCGATGGGCCCGATGAACAAGACGCTGTCGCTCAGCCCGCGCGTGAACGAGCCGGGCTACCGCGCCGTCACGTTCGCCGAGGTGCGGGACGCCTACGCCGACCAGGCGCGCGGGCTGCTCGACGGCGGCGTCGACCTGCTGCTCGTCGAGACGATCTTCGACACGCTCAACGCCAAGGCCGCGCTGGTGGCCGTGCAGGACGTGTTCGCCGAGCTCGGCCGGCGGGTGCCGATCTTCATCTCGGTCACGATCACCGACGCCAGCGGGCGCACCCTGTCCGGGCAGACCGTCGACGCGTTCTGGACGTCGGTCGCCCACGCCGAGCCGCTGTCGGTCGGCGTCAACTGCGCGCTCGGCGCGCGCCAGATGCGCCCCTACGTCGAGGAGCTGTCGGCGATCGCGCCCTGCTTCACCAGCTGCTACCCCAACGCCGGCCTGCCCAACGCGATGGGCGAGTACGACGAGCATCCGGCGGTCACCGCCGAGCTCCTCGGCGAGCTCGCCGCGGCCGGCATGGTCAACATCGTCGGCGGCTGCTGCGGCACGACGCCGGACCACATTCGCGCGGTCGCCGCCGCCGTCGCGCCGCTCGCGCCGCGCGTGCCGCCGCCGCGCGCGGAGACCGACCGGCTGACCCGCTTCTCCGGGCTGGAGACGTTGACGCTCCGCCCCGAGTCGAACTTCATCATGATCGGCGAGCGCACCAACGTGACCGGCTCGTCGCGCTTCGCCGAGCTGATCAAGAAGGGCGACTTCGCGACGGCGCTCGAGGTCGCGCTCGACCAGGTGCGCGGCGGCGCCAACATCCTCGACATCAACATGGACGAGGCGATGCTCGACTCGGAGCGGGCGATGGCGACGTTCCTCGACCTCGTCGCCGCCGAGCCGGAGATCGCGCGCCTGCCCATCATGATCGACAGCTCCAAGTGGTCGGTGCTGGCGACGGGCGTCGAGCACATCCAGGGCAAGGGCATCGTGAACTCGATCAGCCTCAAGGAGGGGGAGGAGGATTTCCTGGCGAAGGCGCGGGCGATCCGCCGCTTCGGCGCCGGCGCCGTGGTCATGGCGTTCGACGAGAAGGGCCAGGCCGACAGCGTCGACCGCAAGGTCGGCATCTGCGTCCGCGCCTACCGCCTGCTCACCGAGAAGGTGGGCTTCCCGCCGACCGACATCATCTTCGACCCGAACATCTTCGCCGTGGCGACGGGGATCGAGGAGCACGCCGAGTACGCCAAGGCGTACATCGAGGCGACGCGCCTCATCAAGGAGGCGTGCCCCGGCGCGAAGATCTCCGGCGGCGTGTCCAACCTGTCGTTCTCGTTCCGCGGCAACAACGCCGTGCGCGAGGCGATGCACGCCTGCTTCCTCTATCACGCGATCCGCGCCGGCATGGACATGGGCATCGTCAACGCCGGCCAGCTCGCAGTCTACGAGGACGTCCCCGCCGAGCTGCGCGAGCGCATCGAGGACGTGCTGTGGAACCGGCGCGCCGACGCGACCGACCGTCTGCTCGAGATCGCCGAGCAGGTGAAGGGCAAGGGCAAGAAGCGGGAGGTCGACCTCGCCTGGCGCGACGCGCCGGTCGAGCAGCGCCTGGCGCACGCGCTGGTCCACGGCGTCGTCGACTTCATCGAGGACGACGCCGAGGAGGCGCGGCGCAAGCTGCCGCGTCCGCTCGACGTGATCGAGGGCCCGCTCATGGAGGGAATGAAGATCGTGGGCGACCTGTTCGGCGCGGGGAAGATGTTCCTGCCCCAGGTGGTGAAGAGCGCACGCGCGATGAAGCGCGCCGTCGCCTACCTGACGCCGTTCATGGAGGAGGCCAAGGCGGGGTCGCGCGCGCAGGGCAAGGTCGTCATGGCGACGGTGAAGGGCGACGTCCACGACATCGGCAAGAACATCGTCGGCGTCGTGCTCGGCTGCAACAACTACGAGGTCGTCGATCTGGGCGTGATGGTGCCGTGCGACAAGATCCTCGACGCGGCCGCCAACGAGAACGCCGACGCGATCGGCCTCAGCGGGCTGATCACGCCGTCGCTCGACGAGATGGTTCACGTCGCCAAGGAGATGGAGCGGCGCGGGCTCGACCTGCCGCTGCTCATCGGCGGCGCGACGACGAGCCGGCAGCACACGGCGGTCAAGATCGCGCCCGCCTACCACGGCCCGACGGTCCACGTCCTCGACGCGTCGCGCGCGGTGGGAGTGGTGGCCAAGCTCCTCGACCAGGGGCAGCGGCCCGGCTTCGTCGCCGCGGCGCGCGCCGAGCAGCAGGGGCTGCGCGAGCTCCACGCGTCCAAGCTGAAGAAGCCGCTCGTGCCGCTGGCGCTGGCGCGGGCGAACGGCGCGCGGGTGGACTTCCGGCGGGAGGACGTGCCAGCGCCCGCGTTCCTGGGGCGGCGCGATCTCCGCGACGTGCCGCTCGAGGACATCGCGCGGTACATCGACTGGACGTTCTTCTTCACCGCCTGGGACCTGCCCGGGCGGTTCCCGCAGATCCTCGACCACCCCGAGTACGGCGCCGCGGCGCGCGACCTCTTCGCCGCGGGGAAGAAGCTCCTCGGCGAGATCGTCGCCGGCAAGCTCCTCCGCGCCAACGGCGTGTATGGGTTCTGGCCGGCCGCGAGCGACGGCGACGACGTCGTCCTGTATGCCGACGAGACGCGCGCGACCGAGCTCTGCCGCTTCCCCATGCTGCGCCAGCAGCAGGCCCACGCCGACGACAAGCCGAACCTCTGCCTCGCCGACTTCGTCGCCCCGGCGGCGTCGGGGATCCCCGACCACGTGGGGGCGTTCGCCGTGACCGCGGGCCTGGGCGCCGAGGAGCTGGCCCGCGCCTACGAGGGCAAGCTCGACGACTACAGCGCGATCCTCGTCAAGGCGCTCGCCGATCGTCTCGCCGAGGCGTTCGCCGAGATGCTGCACGCGCGCGCGCGAAGCGACTGGGGCTACGGCGCGGGCGAGGACCTGTCGAACGAGGATCTCATCGCCGAGAAGTACCGCGGCATCCGCCCGGCGTTCGGCTATCCCGCCTGCCCCGACCACACCCAGAAGGGGACGCTGTTCCGCCTCCTCGACGCGCCGGCCGTCGGCATGACGCTGACCGAGCACTACGCCATGGCCCCCGCCGCGAGCGTGAGCGGTCTCTATTTCGCCCACCCCGAGGCGCGCTACTTCAACGTCGGGCGCATCGACCGCGACCAGGTCGAGGACCATGCGCGCCGCACGGGAATGTCCGTGGCGGAGGTCGAGAGGTGGCTCGCGCCGAATCTGGGGTACTGAGCCCCCAAAGCTACTAGCCCCGCAGCGCGTTCCCCAGCTCCCGCGCGATCTCATCGGTGGCCGCGGCGGCGGCGCGCGACACGCCGCCCATGACGGCGAACCCGTGGACCAGCGTGGGGAACCGGCGCACGGCGACCGCGACGCCCGCCTCGGCGAGGCGCGCCGCGTAGGCCTCGGCCTCGTCGCGCAGCGGGTCGAAGTGCGCCGTGTAGACGAGCGTGCGCCCCACGCCGCCGACGTCGTCGGCGAGGAGCGGCGACAGGTCGGGGTGGCGGCGGAGCGCCGCGTCGCCCCCGGTGTAGTGCCGGAGGTACCAGTCGATGCCCCGGCGCGTGAGAAAATATCCCTCCGCGAACGTGCGGTGGGACGGCGACGATAGCGTCGCGTCGACGGCGGCGTAGATCAACCCGGCGACGGCGGGGCGGTGCGCCGCGCCGCGCATGCGCCGCGCCACCACCGCGCTCAGGTTACCGCCCGCGCTGTCCCCCGCGACGCCCAGGCGCGCGGGGTCGAGCCCGAGGCGCGCGGCGCGGGCCGCGGCGCCGGCGAACGCGGCCACGGCGTCGTCGACGGCGGCGGGAAAGCGATGCTCGGGCGCGAGGCGGTAATCGACCGCCACCACGCGCATGCGACCGACGGAGGCGATCCGACGGCACAGGCGATCGTGGGTGTCGAGGTCGCCGGCGACCCAGCCGCCGCCGTGGTAAAAGACGATCCCGGGCGACGGCGCGGGGAGCCCGTCGGGGACGTACAGGCGCGCGCGCACGCCGCCCACGACCTGCTCGGTCGCGGACACGCCGGCGACGGGGGCGCCATCGACGACGCGCACCGTCCACGCCATCGTCGCCCGCGCCGCGGCGGGCTCGCGCCCGTCGACGTCCGAGTCCCGGAACCGATCGTCGAGGCCGAGCAGCGCCGCGATCTCCTCGTCCACCACCTCGCCCTCGACCGGCCCCGTCGACGTCCGGCCGCGGGCCAGCCGCCGCCGGAGAAACGGCGTGGCGATGAGCGCGCGCACCGCCGGCCGGCCGCCGGCGACGCGCAGACGCTGGAGCGGGGAGAGCGCCACGCCCGGAGCATACCCGAGGCCGGGTGGGCTACACTTGGGGAGAATGCCCCCCGTCCACCTCGGCATCGACCTCGGTACGACGAACTCCACCGCGGCCGCCTTCGACGGGGCCGAGCTAACGCTCATCCGCAACGCCCAGGGCGGGACGCTCACGCCCTCGATCGTGCGCATCGACGCGCGCGGCGGGGTCGTCGTGGGCGCGCGGGCGCGCCGCTTCCTCGACACCGACCCGGACAACACCAAGAGCGAGTTCAAGCGGCTCATGGGCACGGCGCAGGCCATCCGCTTCCCCGCCGCCGGCGTCGACCGGCGCCCCGAGGAGCTCGCGGCCGAGGTGCTGCGCGCGCTGCGCGCCGACGTGCGCGAGCAGCTCGGCTTCCTCCCCGAGCGCGCCGTCGTCTCCGTGCCGGCGCTGTTCGAGCTGCCCCAGAGCGCGGCCACCGCCGAGGCGGCGCGCCTGGCCGGGTTCGACAAGGTCGAGCTCCTCCAGGAGCCGGTCGCCTCCGCGCTCGCCGCCGGGTGGCGGAAGGACGACGAGGGGACCTGGCTGGTCTACGACCTCGGCGGCGGCACATTCGACGCGTCGCTGCTCGAGACGCGCGAGGGATTCTTGCGCGTGGTCGGCCACGACGGCGACAACTTCCTCGGCGGGCGCGACTTCGACTGGGCGATCGTCGACTGGCTCCTGCGCCCGCTCGGCCTCGGCCGCGGCGACGCCACCGTCGCCCCGTCGCTGCGCGCGCTCAAGCTCGCCTGCGAGGAGGCGAAGATCGACCTGTCGCGCGCGGAGACCGCGCCGATCGCCGGCAGCGCCGCCGGCCGCGAGCTCGACGTCACGCTCGATCGCGCCACGCTCGAGGCCCTGGCCGCGCCGCTCATCGAGCGCTCGGTCGACATCTGCCGCCGCCTGTGCGCGGGGAAGCGGCTCGCGCGCATCGTCCTCGTCGGCGGCCCCACGCTCATGCCGGCGCTGCGCCGGCGCGTGTCCGAGGCGCTGGGGGCTCCCGCCGCCCCTGGGCTCGACCCGATGACGCTGGTCGCCCAGGGTGCCGCGCTCTACGCGACGACCGCCGGGCTCGACGCGCGCCCCCATCGCCCCGTCCCGCCCGACCGCCACCGCCTGTGGCTCCAGTTTCCCGCGATGTCGTCCGGGCTCACCCCGGCCGTCGTCGGACGGCTCGCGCCGTCGGCGGGCGCCGGCCCGCCCCCGGCCGCGGTGCGCCTGGCCCGCGAGGGCTGGCATAGCGCCAAGGTGCCGCTCGACGCCGAGGGCGCGTTCGTCATCACCATCGAGCTCGAGCCGCGCCGCGCCAACTCGTTTCGCGTCGACGCGCTCGACGCGCAGGACCGTCCGGTGGCCGTCGAGCCGTCGACGCTCACCATCGTCCACGGGCTGACCGTGTCGGACCCGCCGCTGTCGCGCTCGATCGGCGTGGCCACCGCCGACGATCACGTCCACGTCTACGTCGAGAAGGGCGCGCCCCTGCCCGCGCGCCGCACGTTCGTCCACCACACCGTCGATACCGTGTCGCGCGGCGCCGCCGAGTCGGTCGTGCGCATCCCGGTCGTCCAGGGGGAGCTGCCGCGCGCGCACCTGTGCCGGCTCGTCGGGACGCTGGAGATCTCCGGGGACGACGTGTCGGCCAGCCTGCCCGCGGGCTCGGTCCTCGAGATCACCCTCGAGGTCGACCGCGGCGGCCGCCTGTCCGCGCGCGCGTTCGCGCCCAGCCTGGGGCAGGTATTCGAGGAGGTCGCGCGCCTGCTCGTCCCCGAGGCCGCGCCCGAGGCGCTCGCCGACGCGGTGCGCGCGCTGCGGCGCCGCCTCGGCGACGCGCGCGCCGACGCCTTCCGCCGGGGCGCGCGCCAGACGATCGAGCGGCTCGGCGAGGTCGAGCGCTCGCTCCGCGAGGTCGAGGCCGAGGCCGCGGCGGCCGCCGCCGGCGACGCCGACGCGGGGCAGAAGGCCCGCCGCACCCTGCTCGAGCTCGACGCGCTGCTCGAGGACGCGGAGAGCGAGCGCCGGTGGCCCGATCTCGACGAGGAGGCGCGCCAGCGCGTGGCCGCAGCGTCGCGCTGGATCTCCCAGCTCGGCACCGCTCCGGAGCAGCGCCTGTTCACCGACGTGGCCGAGCGCGTCGAGAAGGCCCGCGCCGCCAAGGAGGCCGCCGACCTCCTGCGCCACCTCACGCTCGTCAACCAGCTCGCCAGCGCGGCGATGGCGCGCCATCCCGACTACTGGACGTGGATGTTTGAGGCCGCGGCGGCGGAGATCGCGCTCGCCCGCGACCCGGCGCGCGCGCAGTCGCTCGTGCGCGAGGGGCAGAAGCTCCTCGAGCGGAACGACATCGAGCGCCTGCGCTCGGTCACCCAGGAGCTGTGGCGCCTCCTTCCCGCGGACGCGGAGACGAAGAAGCTCGGCTTCGACTCGGGGGTGCGCTAGCGATGAGCGCGGGCGGCGGATTCAGGCGACCCTGGAGCGAGGCGCAGCCGAAGCGACTTGGAGCCCCGCCGCCCGCGCGAAGAGCGAGATTTAGATAAATGGGCATCGCCGACAACCCGTTCTACATCCTCGGCCTGCGGCCCGGGGCCACCCGCGCGGAGATCGAGCAGGAGGGGCAGAAGCTCCTCGGCATGCTCGCCCTCGGGCTCGCCGCGGCGCGGACGTACGACACGCCGCTGGGCCCGCGGCCGCGCGGCGAGGACGCCGTTCGGCAGGCGCTGGCCGCGCTGCGCGACCCCGATCGCCGGGTCCAGGCGGAGCTGTGGGCGCGGCTTCCGCCCGAGCCGGTCGCCGCGCCCGCGCGCCGCGGCTTCGACGCGCTCGCCGCGCTGGGGTGGCGCAAGTGATCCTCATCCTCTGGGCCGCGGTGACGCTCGGGGCCCTCCTGGCCTGGCCCGTCGCCTACTGGATCCTCGTGCCGCTCGGCCGCGTCAAGCTCGCCGCGTTCGTCGCCCGGCTCGTCGTCCCCTGGCTCAGCCAGGACCGCGAGGGGCGCGCCGCGCTCGCCGGCGCCCTGGCGCTCCACCGGCGGCGAACGATCGACCTCGAGCTCGTCGTCTGGCTGGAGGCGCGTCTGGCGCGGGCCGAGCCGCTCGGCGGGGGCGGCATCGTCGCCGCCGGGCTCCTCCGCGCCGCGCGCGGCGACCACGACGGCGCGCGGGCGCTCCTCGCCAGCGCCGCCTGGCTGCCGCCGGTGTGGTCGCCCGCCCCGGCCGCCGCCGTGGCGCACGAGTGGCTCGCCGCCGACGCGGCCAGCCGCGGCGACTGGGCGTTCGTGCGCGCCCTGTCGGGCCCGCGCACCGCGGCGGGCACGTTCCTCGCGCTCGTCGCCGAGCGCCGCCTGGGCGGGGCGGTGTCCGAGCGGCGGATGCTCCTGTGGTGGCGGCTCGCCCGCCGCCGCGAGGCGCTGCGCCCGCTCCTCCACCCCGACGCGCCCCCGTCGCGCCCGCCGCCCGATCCCGCGGCCGCCCCGCCCTACCGGACCGCCGTCCCCGCCGACGACCCGGTCGCCGAGGCGCTCGTCGCCCATGCCGAGACGCTCGCCGACCCGACCCCGACGGGGGAGCGCGTCCGCGCCGCCGCGCGCGCCTGGGACCGAGCGCTCGTCGACCCGGCGCTCGCCTCGCTGGCGGCCGATCGGGCCGCGCTGCTCGGAGCCGCCCCCGACGGCCTCGCGGCGTTCGCCGGGACCGTCGTCGACGACCTCGCCCGCGCCGCCATCGCCGCGGGCGTCGCCCTCGACCCCGACGGCGGCCCGGCCTCGGCCGCCGCGGCGCGCCGCCTGCGCGAACGTCTCCTCGGCGACGTCGAGGCCGCCGCCGACGCGATGGCGCGCCGCGTCCGCGACGGGCGGAGCCTGCCCGTAGTCGACGAGTGGCGCGAGCTCACCGACCTCCGCCGCCGCCACGCCCGCGCCGTCGCCCTCGGCGACGACCTCACCCGCCATCTCGTCTTCCCCAAGGTCCACGCCGCGGCCTGCCCGCTCGCCGTCGCGATGTGGAACGGGGCGCGCCACCGCCCGGTCGCCCACGCCGTGTTCGTGTGGCTCCTGGCCGAGGCGGAGGCGGCCGGGCACGCCACCCTCGCCGCGCACGAGCGGCGGAACGTCGCCTGCGGGCTCACACAGTAGTCTACATTCCGGCCATGCCCACCTACGCCATCACGGGGAGCTCCGGCTACCTCGGAACGCGCATGACCGAGCGCCTCCTCGAGAGCCCCGACAACCGCGTCATCGGGTTCGACGTGCGCCCGCCGCGCGTCGCCGCCGACCGCCTCGAGTTCCACCGCCTCGACGTGCGCGACCCGGAGATCGCCGACAAGCTCGCCGGCCGCGACGTGCGCTCGCTCCTCCACTTCGCGTTCATCCTCGATCCGTTCTACGACGAGGAGGAGATGCGCGACATCGACCTCGGCGGAACCGCGAACGTCCTGCGCGCCGCGCTCAAGGCCAAGATCCCGCACGTCCTGGCCACCTCGTCGACGACCGCCTACGGCGCGCTCCCCGACAACCCCGTGCCGCTGCGCGAGGAGGATCCGTGCCGCGCGCGCCCGACGTTCATCTACGCCCACGACAAGAAGCTCATGGACGACATGTTGCGCGAGTTCGCGTCGGGTCACCCCGAGGTGAAGGTGTGCATCGTCCGCCCGTGCATCGTCCTCGGCCCGAACGTGCAGAACTACATCGCGACGCTGCTCCTGGCCCAGCCCATAGGCACGCTGCTCGACGGCGCGAACGTCCTCGTCCAGTTCGTCCACGAGGACGACGTCGTGAGCCTGATCGCCGAATGCGTCGAGCGCGGCATCGCCGGCATCTGGAACGCCGTCGGCGAGGGCACGCTCGATTCGCGCGAGCTCGCGGCGCTGCAGGGCAAGCGCGCCGTCCCCATCCCGTCCGGCCTCGCCTACGCCATTTTCTGGGCCATCCACCGCCTGCGCCTGACCGACTTCGCGACCCCGCCCGGGCTCATCGATTTTTTCCGCTATCCCTGGGTCGCGTCCGGCGACAAGGCCCGGCGCGAGCTCGGCCTCAACCCGCGCTACTCGTCGCGCGAGTGCTTCGACATCATCGTCGGCCGCAGGGACCAGATCCTCGAGTCGGCCCGCCGGCAGCTGCGGGCGCGAGGCAAACGCTAGCACGGGGTTGCCGCTTTTGGGTAGGATAGGCTCGTGAGACGCCTTACGCCTACCTTGATCCAGAGCCTCGGGCTGTGCCTCGTCGCCTGCGGTGCCGCGACCGTCGCCCCACCGAGGACGCCGACCGAGGCGCCGGAGAAGGACGTGTTCGCCGCGCTCCGCGCCAAGCTCCAGCTCGCGACCGACGGCGCGCGCTACCTCGCGTTCATCCCGCCGCGCGCGAACGTGGGCGGCAAGGCGGACGGCGCGCTCCTGTTCGCAAGCCTCGACGGCAAGTCGTTCGATCAGGTGGACATCGACGACGTCGTCGACGACGAAAGCGACGCGTGGTCGATCTCGTTCATCGACCCGCGCTATCCCATCCCCGCCGGCGAGGTGAAGCTCGACAAGGGCGCGATCGTCTCGAGCTGCCGCGGCCGCGAGAAGAGGATGTCGACGGTGGCCGGCGACGCGGCCCACCGCGTCCTGGGCGTCGCGCCGCTCCGCCCCAACAAGCAGACGTGGAACACGGTGGCGGTCGGGCGCGACACCGGCGGCAGCATGTACTACGTCGACGTCGGCACCGGCGATGCGAACCGCGATCAAGTCCGCCTGTTCATCGGCAGGGCGGGCGCGATGAAGGAAGTTCCGCTCACGCTGGCGGACAAACGCGACTGGCCCAACCTGCGGCTCGTGACCCCCGAGGGGATGCTGAAGGTCGAGGTCGACACGCGCGGCAAGCTGCCGAGCTCCACGCTGTGGTGGACGGTGTCCGGGCGCACGAGCAAGGTGATGGTGCAGGACCTCGAGAAGCCGGGCGCGAATCCGTGGTCCGACCTCGGCATCTATGCGGAAAGGCGCGGGAGTACCCCGTGCGATCTCCTTCCCTAGCCCTTACAAGTTCACGACAATTCTGGGACAACAAAGCACAACAAAAAACGGACATTTACGCTGGTTCCGGCAAGATCAGGCGCGTCGTTTTCCAAACCAACCAGGGAGAGACACGACCATGAAAAACAAGCTTTTCGCGACCGTCCTTGCCGGCCTGTTCAGCCTCGGCTTCGTTGCCTGCGACAAGAAGGAAGAGGGCGGCGCGAAGCCGGCCGAGACCAAGCCCGCGGAGACCAAGCCCGCGGAGACCAAGCCGGCCGAGGCGAAGAAGGAAGAGGCCAAGCCCCCCGGTGGCGACAACAAGGTCGGCGTGGCCGCCTGCGACGAGTGGATGGAGAAGTACACCAAGTGCATCGACTCCAAGGTACCGGAGGCCGCCCGCGCCCAGATGAAGGACGCGATGAAGCAGACCGCCGACACTTGGCGCCAGACGGCGTCGACCCCCGAGGGGAAGACCGCGCTCGAGAACGCCTGCAAGCAGATGATCGAGTCGACCAAGCAGGCGACGGCTTCGTTCGGCTGCGAGTGGTAGCCAGGATTTAGCCAGATTTAGATCGAGCTTAGGCAAGAGGCAGACCCCCGCTCCGGCGGGGGTTTGTTTTTTTCGGGTTTCGATCCATGCTGCGCCCCCCATGCGGCTCCTCATCGCCGGCGGCGGCACCGGCGGGCACCTGTTCCCCGGCGTGGCCATCGTCGAGGAGCTGCTCGCGCGCGACCCCACGGCCGAGGTCCTGTTCGTCGGCACGGCGCGCGGCATCGAGGCCGAGGTCGTGCCGAAGCTCGGCCATCCGCTCCGGCTCATCGACGCGTCCGGGCTCAAGACGGTGGGGCGCCTCGGCGCGCTTCGCGGCCTCCTGCGCGTGCCGCGGGCGCTGTGGCAGTCGCGCCGCTTGCTCAAAGACTTCCGCCCCGACGCGGTCATCGGCGTCGGCGGCTACGCCAGCGGCCCGGTCGTCCTCATGGCCCGCCTCCGCCGCATCCCGACGGCGATCCTCGAGCCGAACTCCCTTCCCGGCCTCGCCAACAAGCTCCTCGGCAAGGTCGTTCCGCGGGTGTTCCTCGCGTTCGACGAGACGCGGCGGTTCTTCAAGGACGCGCAGATCGTCATGAGCGGGAACCCCATCCGCCGCGCCATCGCGGGCCGCGCCGACGCGGCTCCGCGCGGACGGAACGACCGCCTGCGCGTCCTCTGCTTCGGCGGGTCGCTCGGCGCCAAGGCGGTGAACCAGATGATGGTCCACGCCATGAAGGAGCTCGGCGGCAGGGTCGACCTCGTCCACCAGACGGGCAAGGACGACGCCGGCCCGATCGCCGACGCCTACCGCGCCGCCGGGCTCACCGTCGACGTCCGGGCGTTCATCGACGACATGGCCGGCGCGTACGCGCGCGCCGACCTCGTCATCGCCCGCGCCGGCGCGACCACCGTCGCCGAGCTCACCGCCGTCGGGCGGCCGGCCATCCTCATCCCCTACCCGTTCGCCGCCGACGACCATCAGGAGCGGAACGCGCGGGCGCTGGCCGACGCCGGCGCGGCGCTGGTGTTCCGCCAGGCCGATCTCGACGGGCCCAAGCTGGCCGCGGCGGTCAGGGGCCTGGTGGATGATCCGGCTCACCTGGAACGTATGCAATCTGCTATGAAATCGCTGGGTAGGCCCCGGGCCGCCGAGACCATCGTGGCGTGGGCCACTTCGCAGAGGAAATCCTGATGTTTCGCAAGCCGGACACGCAGATTCACTTCGTCGGCATCGGCGGCATGGGCATGTGCGGCATCGCCGAGGTGCTCATCAACCTGGGCTACCGGGTGACGGGCTCGGATCCGCGGGAGACCGAGATCACCAAGCACCTCGAGGCCATCGGCGGCGTGGTGTACGCATCCCACCGCGCCGAGCACGTCAAGGATTCCGACGTGGTCGTCGTGTCGTCGGCGATCAAGGGCTACAACCCCGAGATCGAGGCCGCGCGGGCGCGGGGCATCCCGGTCATCCCCCGCGCCGAGATGCTCGGCGAGCTCATGCGCATGAAGTACGCCGTCGCCGTCGCCGGCTCGCACGGGAAGACGACGACCACGACGATGATCGCCTCGGTGCTCATGGCGGGCGGGCTCGACCCGACGGCGGTCATCGGCGGGCGCGTGAACTCCCTCGGTCTGGCGAACGCGCGCCTCGGGCGGAGCGAGTACCTGGTGGCGGAGGCGGACGAATCGGACGGGTCGTTCCTCCGGCTGATGCCGACGGTGGCGGCGGTGACCAACATCGACGCCGAGCACCTCGATCACTACGGCACCCACGAGAACGTGAAGCGCGCGTTCGTGGACTTCATCAACCGCGTGCCGTTCTACGGGCTGGCCGTCCTGTGCCTAGACCACCCGCACGTGCAGGCGATCCTGCCCCAAGTGATGAAGCGCTACGTCACCTACGGCGAGGCGCCGCAGGCCGACTGGCGCGCGCGCGACATCCGCTTCGACGGGTTCCGCACCACGTACGTGGCCTGGCGGCGCTACGACGAGCTGGGGACGGTCACGCTCGGCATGCCGGGCCGCCACAACGTGCTGAACTCGCTCGCCACGCTGGCGGTCGCCGACTTCCTGGGGATCCCGTTCGAGACGACGCGCGACGCGCTCGCCGCGTTCCAGGGCGTGCAGCGCCGCTTCACCGTGCGCGGGATCGAGAACGGGATCATGGTGGTCGACGACTTCGCCCACCACCCGATGGAGGTGCGGGCCACGCTGGCGGGGGCGCGCGGCGGATTTCCGGGACGGCGGATCATCGCGGCGTTCCAGCCGCACCGGTTCACGCGCACCCGCGATCAGTTCGAGGAGTTCGCGGTGGCGTTCAACGACGCCGACGCCGTCGTCGTGTGCGACGTGTTCGCGGCGGGGGAGCCGCCGCTCCCCGGCATCGAATCGGCGAAGCTCGCCCAGGCGATGCGCGACCATGGTCACCGCGACGTGACCCATGTGCCCCGGCGCGAGGACGTCGCCGCCCACCTCCTCGCGGCCGCGCGACCCGACGACATCGTCATCACCCTGGGCGCGGGCGACATCCAGCTGACCTGCCAGGAGCTCCTGGCGCTGATGAAGGTGCCGCAGTCGCGTGGGGCTTGAGGCCGTCCAGCGGGTCGTGAACGGCGAGCTCCGGCTCGACGAGCCGATGAGCCGCCACACCACCCTGCGCATCGGCGGGCCGGCCGACGCCTGGGTCGCGCCCCGCACCATCGACGAGCTGGAGCGGATCCTCGCCGCCTGCGCCGGCGAGGGGGTTCCCGTCGCGGCCGTCGGCGGCGGGTCGAACCTGCTCGTGCTCGACGGCGGCGTGCGCGGACTGGTCGTGTCCACGCGCCTCCTCCGGCGCCTCGAGCGCCTCGGCCCGACCGGGGTCATCGTCGAGGCGGGCGTGTCGACGGGGAAGGCGCTCCACGCCGCCACCGAGTGGGAGCTCGGCGGCGTCGAGTTCCTCGGGGGCGTCCCGGGCTCGGTCGGCGGCGGGCTGGTCATGAACGCCGGGACGTACCTGGGCGAGTTCAAGGATGTTACCGTCGAGGTGGCGAGCGTGCGCATCGCCGACGGCGCGCTCGTCCGGCGCGACAACGCCGCGTGCGGCTTCCGCTACCGCGGATCCGACCTGCCGCGCGACGAGGTCGTCGTCGAGGCGACGCTGCGCCTCCGCCCGCGCCCGCGCGGCGAGATCGAGGCCGAGGTGCGCACGCTGCGCGACCGCCGCCACGAGCGCGAGCCCAAGGGGCTCCCCAACGCGGGGTCGATCTTCAAGAACCCGCCGGGCGACTACGCCGGGCGGCTCATCGAGGCGTGCGGGCTGAAGGGCCGGCGCGTCGGCGGGGCGGAGGTGTCGCCCAAGCACGCCAACTGGATCGTGAACGTCGGCGCCGCGCGGGCCGCCGACGTGCTCGAGCTCATCGACATCGTTCGCGAATCGGTGAAGGAGCGGCACGGCATCGACCTCGAGCTGGAGGTCAAGGTGCTCGGCGACCCGCCGGCCTGACGCGCGTCCGCCGTCGCCGAAATTTTGCCCCGGCGCGGCGGGCGCGCGTAGATGATGCAGGGCCTCGCTCTCGCCATGACCCAGCTCCGGTCCCCCGTCGTCCCCCGCAATCGCCGCATCCGCCAGCGGCGGCGCCTCCGCTCGGTGCTGCCGGCGCCGCGCGCGCTGGCCGCGGCCGCGGGTCGCGCCCTGCGCCGGGCGGCGCCCGCGCTCGTCGCCGCCGCCGCGGCCGGGGCGATCGCCACCGGCGTATTCTTCGGCGTCCGCTGGCTGTCGCGCTCGCCGCGGTTCGCGGTGGGGCGCATCGACGTCAGCGGCAACGCGCACGTGACCCGCGAGGAGATCCTGCGCCGCGCCGCCATCGCGCCGGGCGTGAACGTATTCGCGCTGTCGGTGCGCGACGCCGAGGACCGCCTGCGCCGGAGCCCATGGATCGCCGACGCGCGCGTCGAGCGGTCCCTCCCCGACGGTATCGCGATCGCCGTGGTCGAGCGGCGCGCGCAGGCGATGGTGGCGGCCGAGGGGAAGCTCTATCTCGTCGACGAGGCGGGCAGCCCGTTCAAGCGCGCCGAGGTCGACCGCGGCGAGGGAGCGGGCCTGCTCGTCGTGTCGGGCCTCGGCCCGGAGCTCTACCGCTCCGACCCGGCGGCGGCGGCGGCGCTCGTGCGCTTCGCCCTCGCGATCGCCGCCGACTGGCGCTCTTCCCCGGAGCGCCCCGCCGTGGGCGAGGTCCACCTCGCGCGCGACGGCGTCACCCTGTACACGCTCGAGAAGGCGACGGCGATCGCCGTCGGGCGCGGCGAGCGCGCCGCGTTCGACCGCTTCGACGACGTGTGGAACGCGCTGTCTCCCGACGAGCGCGCGGCCGCCCGCACCATCTATCTCAACCAACGGACCCGCACGGGGCGCGCAGTCGTGACCCTGGGGAACGCGACGAGGTGACTTCCATGGCGAAGGGGAAGCAGAACGAGCTCATCGTAGGTCTCGACATCGGCACCACCAAGATCGCCGCCATCGTCGGCGAGGTGACGCCGGAGGGGATCGACGTCATCGGCATCGGCACCGCGCCGTCGCGCGGCATCCGCAAGGGCGTGGTGGTCAACATCGACGCCACCGTGCAGTCGATCGAGCGCGCGATCGACGAGGCCGAGGCGATGGCGGGGTGCGAGATCACGAGCGTGTTCGCCGGCATCGCCGGCGGGCACATCCGCGGGCTCAACTCGCACGGCACCGTCGCGGTGAAGGACAAGGAGGTGCGCGACGGCGACCTCCTGCGGGTGATCGAGAGCGCCAAGGCGGTGGCCATCCCGATGGACCGGGAGATCATCCACGTCCTGCCGCAGGAGTACATCGTCGACGAGCAAGACGGCGTGCGCGAGCCGCTGGGGATGGCGGGCGTGCGCCTGGAGGCCAAGGTGCACATCGTCACCGCGCTGGTGACGTCGGCGCAGAACATCGTGAAGTGCTGCAACCGCTGCGGGCTGCAGGTGGCCGACATCGTGCTCGAGCCGCTCGCGTCCGCCGAGGCGGTGCTCCACGAGGACGAGAAGGAGCTCGGCGTGGCGATCGTCGACGTCGGCGGCGGCACGACCGACATCGCGGTGTTCGACGAGGGCGCGATCGTCCACACCAGCGTGCTGCCGCTGGGCGGCAACCACCTGACCAACGACATCGCCGTCGGGCTGCGCACGCCGCTCGACGCCGCGGAGAAGATCAAGCAGAAGTTCGGCTGCGCCGCCAAGGCGCTGACGAGCGACGACGAGATGTTCGAGGTCCCGTCGGTGGGCGGGCGGCCGCCGCGGCTCCTGCCGCGCCCCGTGCTGGTGGACATCATCGCGCCGCGCATGGAGGAGATCTTCGAGCACGTGCGCAAGGAGCTGGCCAAGTCGGGCCTGGAGGACATCCTCGCGTCCGGCGCGGTGCTGACGGGCGGGACGACGATCCTCGAGGGCGTGCCCGAGCTGGCCGAGGAGATCCTCGGCGTCCCGGCGCGGCGCGGCTTCCCGCGCGGCGTGGGCGGGCTCGCCGACGTCGTGAAGTCGCCGACGTACGCCACCGGCGTCGGGCTCGTCCTCTACGGCGCACACAAGCAGCGCGCCGCCGTGCGCATGCCCGCGGCGCAGCGGAATCTGCTCCAGCGCATGCGCGGGTGGTTCGCGGATATTTTCTAGTAACGCCCGCGTTACCGCCGAAAACTTGCCCCCCGCGGAACGGACCTCGATAACCGGGATCAGGAGGAAACCATGGCTCTCCTCGAGTTCGACGAGGTCCAGCAGGCGCGCATCGTGGTCATCGGCGTGGGCGGCGGCGGCGGCAATGCCGTCAACACGATGATCTCCCAGAACCTCGACGGCGTGGAGTTCGTCTGCGCCAACACGGACTGCCAGGCGCTCGATGCCAACCTGGCGCCGATGAAGATCCAGCTCGGCTCGAACATCACCCGAGGCCTCGGCGCGGGCGCCAACCCCGAGGTGGGCAAGAGCTCCGCGCTCGAGTCGATCGATCGCATCCGCGAGGTCATGACCGGCGCCGACATGGTGTTCGTCACCGCCGGCATGGGCGGCGGCACCGGGACCGGCGCCGCCCCGGTCATCGCCCAGATCGCCAAGGAAACGGGCGCGCTCACCGTCGGCGTGGTCACCAAGCCGTTCCTGTTCGAGGGGAAAAAGCGCCGCCGCCAGGCCGAGGACGGCATCCTCGCGCTCGAAGGTGCGGTCGACACCCTCATCACCATCCCCAACCAGCGCCTCCTGTCGGTGGCGGGGCAGACGACGACGATGCTCGACGCCTTCCGCCGCGCCGACGAGGTGCTGCTCAACGCCGTTCAGGGCATCAGCGACCTCATCACCGTCCCGGGCCTCATCAACGTCGATTTCGCCGATGTGCGCACGATCATGTCGGGCATGGGGCGCGCGCTCATGGGAACGGGGCGCGCCAAGGGCGACCGGCGCGCCATCGAGGCGGCGCAGCAGGCCATCAGCTCGCCGCTCCTCGAGGACATCTCCATCGACGGCGCGACCGGCATCCTCATCAACATCACCGGCGGCCCCGATCTCACGCTGTTCGAGGTGAACGAGGCGTCGAGCCTGATCCAGGAGGCCGCCCACGAGGAGGCCAACATCATCTTCGGCTCGGTGATCGACCCCAACGTGAGGGAGGAGGTGCGCATCACCGTGATCGCGACGGGCTTCGACCGCGCGCCCGTCGAGGACGCGGCGCAGAAGCGCCCCGGCCGCACCGCGCCGCAGATGGCCCTCCCCTACGAGCGCGAGATCACCAAGGACTACCCGCCGCCGGCGGTGAAGCCGGCCAAGCGCCCCGAGGCGGTGATCATCGCGTCGCCC